>NZ_JBQFPV010000004.1:0-371885 GCF_056536565.1 Ruegeria sp. CK3 | reverse complement strand
CTCGTATTCCACGTGGGCGGTCGAGATGGTGATGCCGCGCGCTTTCTCTTCCGGCGCACCGTCAATCTGGTCATACGCTTTGAAGTCACCAAAATACTTGGTGATCGCTGCGGTCAGCGTCGTCTTACCATGGTCAACGTGCCCAATCGTGCCGATGTTGACGTGCGGTTTTGTACGCTCAAACTTTTCCTTTGCCATGATGGCCTCCTTTTTCGGTAATGAAGGGAGCGTGATACCCACGCTCCCTCAAATCTTTGGTTATGCGTATTTCGCCTGGATCTCGTCCGAGATGTTCTGCGGAACCGGATCGTAGTGGTCGAACTGCATGGTGAACTGGGCACGGCCCGACGACATCGAACGCAGAGTGTTGATGTAGCCGAACATGTTCGCCAGCGGAACGAACGCGTCGATCGCGATCGCGTTGCCGCGCGGTTCCTGACCAGACACCTGGCCACGACGCGAGGTCAGGTCACCGATGATACCGCCGGTATATTCTTCCGGGGTGATCACTTCGACCTTCATGATCGGTTCCAGCAGCTTCGCGCCAGCTTTGCGCATGCCTTCACGCATACACATACGGGCCGCGATTTCGAACGCCAGAACGCTCGAGTCAACATCGTGGAACTTACCGTCCAGCAGGGCAACCTTGAAGTCGATAACGGGGAAGCCAGCCAGAGGGCCGCTGTCCATAACCGACTGGATGCCTTTTTCGACACCCGGGATGTATTCCTTCGGAACGGCACCACCAACGATGCGGCTCTCGAACGAGTAACCTTCGCCCGGCTCGGTCGGAGTGATCTCGAGTTTAACCTCACCGAACTGACCCGAACCACCCGACTGTTTCTTGTGGGTGTAGGTGTGCTCGACCGGCATCGAGATGGTTTCACGATAGGCCACTTGCGGTGCACCAATGTTCGCTTCAACCTTGAACTCACGCTTCAGACGGTCAACCAGGATGTCTAGGTGAAGTTCGCCCATGCCCTTCATGATGGTCTGACCCGATTCCAGGTCGGTTTCCACACGGAAGGACGGGTCTTCGGCGGCCAGACGGGCCAGACCCTGGGACATCTTCTCTTGGTCGCCCTTGGTTTTGGGCTCAACCGCGATCTCGATCACCGGATCGGGGAAGGTCATGGTTTCCAGAACCACCGGATCCTTCGCATCACACAGGGTGTCACCGGTGGTGGTGTCTTTCAGACCCGCCAGCGCTATGATGTCGCCTGCAAACGCTTCTTCGATCTCTTCCCGGTTGTTGGAGTGCATCATCATCATACGACCGATGCGCTCTTTCTTACCTTTGGTCGAGTTCAGGATCGAGTCACCCTTGTTCATGGTGCCCGAGTAGATCCGAGTGAAGGTCAGCGAGCCAACAAAGGGGTCGTTCATGATTTTGAACGCCAGACCCGAGAAGGCCATGTCGTCGTCTGCACGACGGGCGATGTCACGAACTTCTTCTTCGTCGCCGGGTTTGAAGCCCATGTAATCAACAACGTCCAGCGGGCTGGGCAGATAGTCGATCACCGCGTTGAGCAGAGGCTGAACGCCTTTGTTTTTGAATGCCGAACCACCCAGAACCGGAACGAACGCGATGTCCAGCGTACCTTTGCGCAGCAGGGCGCGCAGGGTCGGAACGTCGGGCTCATTGCCTTCCAGGTATTCCATCATCGCGTCGTCGTCCATTTCGACGGCCGCTTCGATCATCTTACCGCGCCATTCGTCAGCCATGTCTTTCAGGCTGTCGCGGATCGGAGCTTTGATCCAGCTTGCGCCCAGATCTTCACCCTGCCACAACCACTCTTCCATGGTGACCAGGTCGATCAGACCTTCCAGCTCGGACTCGGCGCCGATCGGAATACCAACCGGAACAGCGCGTGCGCCGGTGCGGTCTTCGATCATGCGAACGCAGTTGAAGAAGTCTGCGCCGATCTTGTCCATTTTGTTGACGAAAACCATACGCGGAACTTTGTAGCGGTCAGCCTGACGCCACACGGTTTCGGTCTGGGGCTCAACACCTGCGTTTGCGTCCAGAACGCAGACGGCACCGTCGAGAACCGCCAACGAACGCTCAACCTCGATGGTGAAGTCAACGTGGCCGGGGGTGTCGATGATGTTCAGGCGGTGCTTGGGGGTATCGGCGGTCTGACCGTCCTCGGTGCGCTCCCAGAAAGTGGTGGTCGCAGCCGAAGTGATGGTGATGCCGCGTTCCTGCTCCTGCTCCATCCAGTCCATGGTGGCTGCACCATCGTGCACCTCACCGATGTTGTGGGATTTACCAGTGTAATACAGGATACGCTCCGAGCAGGTGGTCTTACCTGCGTCAATGTGCGCCATGATACCGAAGTTACGGTATAGTTCGAGCGGATATTCGCGTGCCATTTTTGATAAGCCTCTGAATTACCAACGGTAGTGGCTGAAGGCTTTGTTCGCCTCGGCCATCTTGTGGGTGTCTTCGCGCTTCTTCACGGCGGTACCGCGGGACTGTACAGCGTCCAGCAGTTCGCCGGCGAGGCGTTCTTCCATGGTGTTTTCGTTGCGGCCACGCGCAGCAGTGATCAGCCAACGGATGGCCAGTGCTTCGCGGCGCTCGGGGCGCACTTCGACCGGAACCTGATAGGTTGCACCACCAACGCGGCGCGAGCGAACCTCGACCGACGGTTTGATGTTGTCGAGTGCTTCGTGGAATACTTCGACAGGTGCGCGCTTGATTTTGTTCTCAACGCGGTCAAACGCGTTGTAAACGATGCGCTCTGCAACCGACTTCTTGCCGTCGATCATCAGGTTGTTCATGAATTTGGTCAGTACCTTGTCGCCAAATTTGGCGTCGGGCAGGACTTCGCGTTTTTCGGCGGCGTGACGACGTGACATATCAGCCTCTCCTTCTTACTTGGGACGCTTCGCGCCGTATTTCGAACGACGTTGCTTACGATCTTTGACGCCCTGAGTATCCAGAACACCGCGCAGGATGTGGTAACGCACACCGGGAAGGTCTTTTACACGGCCGCCACGGATCAGAACAACCGAGTGTTCCTGCAGGTTGTGGCTTTCACCGGGGATGTACGAGATGACCTCGAACCCGTTGGTCAGGCGCACCTTGGCAACCTTACGCATAGCCGAGTTCGGCTTTTTCGGTGTGGTGGTATACACACGGGTGCAGACGCCGCGTTTCTGCGGGCACTGCTCCAGGTGCATGGACTTCGAGCGTTTTACTTTGGGCTGCCGCGGCTTGCGGATCAGCTGTTGAATAGTTGGCATTCCGGTTTCTTCCCCGTTTTGCAACACACATGACATGCACGCGCATTGCGTGCGGTTAAACTTGCTGCACTTATGCGTCCACAAGCGCAAAACCCGCGAGCGTTCCCATTCCGAGGTGAACGTCGCGGTTTGTTATCAGAGGACGCGAACTGCAAAATTGTCCGGGTCTTGACCAGTTCATTACTGAAATCGGTTTTGGGGCGGCCCCCGGTACCGAGATGACGCGCGTAATAGGGGGAGTCGGCCCAAGTGTCAACAGCACTTACCCCAGCGCGAAAATCTGGGCACCAAACTGGCCGGATTGCGCTGTGATATCAACGATTGCGAGCACGGGCCAGCCTCTTCTGGCGTTGCGGGTGCAGGCATAGCCCGGCATAGTGCGCGCAGACCTCTTAGCTATGGATGACAGATGCAGGTTATCGGCCTTTGCCGCTTTTCCTTTCCGGCCCTTGGCAGCTTTCAGACCGAACATGAAACCCTGGATGATCGGCGTCGTCACCTCTACAGCTCTACCCGTCTGGAAGAGAGGTTCCGACTGTTCGAGTCCTCGACCCTGCCCTGTTTTCGCGAACACACCGACGAGGATTTCGAGCTGCTGGTGGTGATTGGAGACTGCCTGCCCAAAGAAGCCTATGACAGGCTGCACGACCTGACGGCCGACGTGAAACAGGTTCGGATCGTTCAGGAATCGCCCCGGGCCGACAAATCGCATCGCCATATCATGAAGGATATCCTGAACGCGGCCCGCAAGGATCCGGATCAGCCTTGCATCCAATTCCGCCACGACGATGACGACGCCGTATCCGTGGATTTCGTTGAGCGTCTGCGCGAAGCCGTCCGCGACAGCAAGGGCCTGATGGAGCGCAGCACCATTGTCGGCATTGATTTCAATCAGGGCTTCTTTGCCCGTCTCAACACCGATGGGATTACAGCGAAACCGACGCATAAACCGCTTTTGGGCGTGGGTCTTGGAATGCATATCGCAGGCGGCTGCAAACAGACCATCATCAGCTTTACCCATCATCGCATGGGCCGCTTCATGCCGATCGTCAGCTATACCGATGCACCAATGTGGGTGCGTTCGCTCAACGGGTTCAACGACTCACGCGGGGCGCGCAACTATGACCGCGAACTCTCGGCCCTCAGCCCCGAACTTGAGGGAGAGTTCATCGCCCGTTTTGCCATTGATCAAAGCATCGTCCGGCGGGTTCACGGCGCGCCCTGAGTTGTCCTTTCGCGGAACAGAGTAAACAAGCCAGCCGCGACAACCAGCCCGGCGCCGAACAAGGTCACCGCATCGGGCCATTCGCCAAACACAACCCAGCCCAAGCCCAAGGCCCAGATCAGGCTGGAGTATCGGAAGGGGGCAATAAAACCGACCTCGCCTTCTCGCATCACCATCACGCTGCATAGATATCCGATAAGGACAAATACAGCCGCCGAGGCCACCAGAACAGCATTGCCACCGGACAGGTTGACCCAGCCCTCAAACGTCGACACCAAACCCGCCGCGACCGAGATCGACAGCGAAGTGGCAAGGGTCACCACCAGTGATGGAACCTGCGGTGACATGCGCCGGGTGATCAAGTCTCGGATCGTCACCGAGACCACAGCCAGCAACGCATAGATCGCGTAGACGCTGAACCCGTCCGGGCCGGGCCGAACGATCAGCAGCATGCCCATGAACCCGACAACAATCGCCATGATGCGACGCCAGCCGATATGTTCCGAGAAGAACAGAACTGCCCCCAAGGTCACGGTCAGCGGCAACACCTGAAGAACCGCAGTCACATTCGCCAACGGCATGTTCTTGAGCGCAGTCAGAAAGAAAAACGTCGCAGATAGTTCGGCAACACAGCGAATTGAGACCAACCATTTGTCATGCCGCGAAAAATTCAGATGCAACGCCCCAAGATGGCGCGCCAACCCGTAAACAAGCAGAGTCGCCAAAGCCCCCCGGATCGCAACCAACTGAAACAAGGGCAATTCTCGCAGCGCGATTTTGACCAGCGTGTCATTCACTGTAAACGCGGCCATGCTGGCCATCATCAGCAGTGCGCCTTTAACATTTGGACTCATTCAAACAATACTCGGCCTTCAAACAATGGCGGTATTCACGCTTCAATCTCACGCAAAGTCAATTCGCGCGTCTCGATCCTAAAATTTTTTCACGAAGAGCAACTGTAACCGGTTGTTTTCCAGTCGCTTCAGTCCGTCATCTGGGCTGATGGCGTCGATTTAGAGATCGCGATCTCCTCATCCGTCATCTCTTCTTCCACCCCTTCAAACAACGGGGTCGAAAGATACCGTTCGCCGGTATCTGGGAGCATCACCAGCATCACCGATCCGTCCGGCGCGGTTTCAGCCAGTTTCATCGCCACCGCAAATGTGGACCCGCCCGATACGCCGGTGAAAATCCCCTCTTCCGCAGCCAGACGGCGCGACCAGGCAATACCGTCTACGCCGGGCACGGGGATCAACTCATCATAGAAGCCGTTATCTATGGCCTCCTGCAAGACCCAGGGAATGAAATCAGGCGTCCAGCCCTGGATCGGATGCGGCTCGAAGTTCGGATGGCTTTCTGTCGGCTGGTGCGTGTCGTTGCGGGTGTTCACATAGCCCGACGAGACAATCGCCGCATTCGCAGGTTCCGTCAGGATAATCTTCGTGTCCGGGCGTTCTTTCCTCAGAACCCGCGCCACGCCCGAGACGGTTCCGCCAGTGCCATAACCCGTCACCCAATAGTCGAGCTTCTGCCCGTCGAAATCCGCCAGAATCTCCCGCGCGGTGGTGTTTTCATGAATGTCGGCATTTGCCGCGGTTTCAAACTGACTGGCGAGGAACCAGCCATTCTGCTCGGCCAGCTCCTTGGCTTTGGTATACATGCCGAACCCTTTCTGGGCGCGCGGAGTCAGGACAACCTTGGCCCCCAGGAACCGCATCAGCTTGCGCCGCTCGACCGAAAAACTGTCGGCCATGGTCACAACCAGAGGATAGCCCTTGGCCGCACAGACCATCGCCAGCCCAATCCCGGTATTGCCCGAGGTCGCCTCAACCACCGTCTGACCTGGTTTCAGCCGACCGTCTCGCTCGGCCGCTTCGATGATGTTCAGCGCCAGTCGGTCCTTGACGGAACTGGCCGGGTTAAACGCTTCGAACTTCACATAGACTGTTACGTTTGAGGGCGCGATTCTGTTGATCCGCACGCAGGGCGTGTCTCCGACAGTGTCCAGAATGCTGTCATACAGGCGCTTGCGCCCTTGCGTTTGCCGAGTTGTCATGGCGGCCCCCTCCTCTGCTTTGCGCAACCATGCCACAAACCGGGTCACATTGATAATTTTCTTTGCGAAAGAGCGCTTCGGGGGGCGCAAACAAAAAGGCCCCGCGAAATCGCAGGGCCTTTTCTTTCTCTCATATCCGAAGGTTACTCGCGGCTTTCCGGTGTTTCCACCAGAACGTCCAGTTCATCCCCTACCATGTCGTCGTCAAAACTGGGCGCGGCCAGAGCAGCAGCGGCTTCGGCCTCTTCCCGGCGGGCTTCGATGACCACATTGTCACGCGACTGCGCGATGTGGCGGACGGCCTGAGTTGCACCACCGGTACCGGCGGGGATCAGGCGGCCAACGATGACGTTCTCTTTCAGGCCAACCAACTTGTCTTTCTTGCCCTGAACCGAAGCTTCGGTCAGCACACGTGTGGTTTCCTGGAACGACGCCGCCGAGATGAACGAACGCGTTTGCAGCGAGGCTTTGGTGATCCCCAGAAGGATCGGCTCGCCATGTGCCGGACGACCACCGCGGGCGATGGTCTTCTCGTTGGCCGCGTCGAACTCTTGCTTGTCGACATGCTCGCCTTTCAGCAGGGTGGTGTCGCCTGAATCCAGGATCTCCCACTTCTGCAGCATCTGGCGCACGATGACTTCGATGTGCTTGTCGTTGATCTTCACGCCCTGCAGACGATAGACGTCCTGCACTTCGTCGATCATGTAATCCGCCAGCGCTTCGACACCCATGATAGACAGGATGTCATGCGGAGCCGGGTTACCGTCCATCAGGTATTCACCCTTCTGGATGAAGTCCCCTTCGGCGACCGGGATGTGCTTGCCCTTGGGCACCATGTACTCGATGGTCTCCATGGACTCGTCAGCCGGTTCGATGCTGATGCGACGCTTGTTCTTGTAGTCGCGGCCAAAGCGCACGTAACCATCGGCTTCTGCGATGATCGCGTGATCTTTCGGACGACGCGCTTCGAACAGTTCGGCCACACGCGGCAGACCACCGGTGATGTCCTTGGTCTTGGCACCTTCACGCGGGATACGCGCAACAACGTCACCGGCTTCGACCTTCTGACCATCTTCGACCGACAGGATCGCATCCACCGACATCGGATAGTGAACCGGGTTGCCCGCATCGTTGCGGACCGGTTCGCCATCTTCGCCGACCAGAATGATCTCGGGCTTGAGGTCGCTGCCTTTGGGGGCCGCGCGCCAGTCGATCACGATCTTCTGGGTCATACCGGTTGCTTCGTCGGTCTCGTCGCGGACAGCAAGGCCCGAAACCAGATCGACATATTTCGCAGTACCGGCTTTTTCGGCGATGATCGGCAGGGTGTAGGGATCCCATTCGAACAGCTTGTCGCCACGAGCAACCTTGGTGCCGTCCTTGACGAACAGCTTGGAGCCGTAGCCCAGCTTGAAGCTGGCACGCTCTTCGCCGTGTTCGTCGTTGATCACCAGCTTCATGTTCCGGCCCATGACCAGGCTTTCGCCTGCGGCATTGACCAGGATCTGCGGGTTCTCGAACGCAACAACGCCTTCCTGGTTGGCTTCCTGGAACGACTGCTGACCACCCTGCGCAACACCACCGATGTGGAAGGTCCGCATGGTCAGCTGTGTACCGGGTTCACCGATCGACTGCGCGGCGATGATGCCGACAGCTTCACCTGTGTTCACCATGGTACCGCGGGCCAGGTCACGACCGTAGCAGGTTGCACAGACGCCTTCCTCGGACTCACAGGTCAGAGGCGAGCGGATGCGCATCGACGCAACACCGGCTTCATCAATGGTGTCGGCCATGCGTTCGTCGATCAGCTGACCGGCTGCGACGATCACCTCATCGGTGCCCGGACGCAGAACATCGTCAGCCGCCACACGGCCCAGCACACGTTCGGCCAGCGAGGCAACAACCTCACCGTCGTTCACGGCGGCTTCGGCAGTGATCGCACGCTCGGTGCCACAGTCGATCTCACGAACGATGCAGTCTTGCGCCACGTCCACCAGACGACGGGTCAGGTAACCCGAGTTCGCCGTCTTCAGAGCGGTATCCGACAGACCCTTACGGGCACCGTGGGTCGAGTTGAAGTACTCGAGAACGGTCAGACCTTCTTTAAAGTTCGAGATGATCGGCGTCTCGATGATGTCACCGTTCGGCTTGGCCATCAGGCCGCGCATACCGCCCAGCTGTTTCATCTGAGTAACCGAGCCACGCGCACCGGAGTGGGCCATCATGTAGACCGAGTTCGGTTCCTGCTCAGACCCGTCCTCTGCCCGATCCGACGACGAGATCGTCGACATCATGGCCTCGGTCACGCGGTCGTTACACTTCGACCAGGCATCGACAACTTTGTTGTACTTTTCGCCCTGAGTGATCAGACCGTCCATGTACTGCTGTTCAAAGTCTTTCACCTGACCGCGGGTGTCATCAACGATGCCCCACTTGTCGTCCGGAATGACCATATCGTCCTTACCGAACGAGATGCCCGCCTTGAACGCTTCTTTGAAGCCCATCGACATGATCTGGTCACAGAAGATGACCGACTCTTTCTGACCGCAGTAACGGTAGACGGTGTCGATCACCTGCTGCACTTCTTTCTTCCGCAGCAGGCGGTTGACCAGATCGAACGGCGCTTTGTTGTTCATCGGCAGCAGAGCACCCAGGCGCAGACGGCCCGGAGTGGTTTCGTAACGCTTCTGAACTTCGTTGCCTTCGTCGTCGATCTGCGTGATCCGCGCGGTGATTTTCGAGTGCAGATGCACTTCGCCGGAATCCAGCGCGTGCTGAACTTCGTCGATCGAACCGAACACTTTGCCTTCGCCCGGCATGCCTTCACGTTCCAGGGTCACGTAGTAGAGACCCAGGATCATATCCTGCGACGGAACGATGATCGGCGCGCCGTTTGCAGGCGACAGAACGTTGTTCGTCGACATCATCAGAACACGGGCTTCCAGCTGAGCCTCAAGGCTCAGCGGGACGTGAACGGCCATCTGGTCACCGTCGAAGTCGGCGTTAAAGGCCGAACAGACCAGCGGGTGCAGCTGGATGGCTTTACCTTCGATCAGAACCGGTTCGAACGCCTGAATGCCAAGACGGTGCAGCGTCGGCGCACGGTTCAGCATGACAGGGTGTTCGCGGATCACCTCGTCGAGGATATCCCACACTTCGGGACGCTCTTTTTCGACTAGTTTCTTCGCCTGTTTCACGGTCGAAGACAGCCCCTTGGCTTCAAGGCGCGAGTAGATGAACGGCTTGAACAGCTCCAGCGCCATCTTCTTGGGCAGACCACACTGGTGCAGCTTGAGTTCCGGACCGGTCACGATGACCGAGCGGCCCGAGAAGTCGACCCGCTTACCCAAAAGGTTCTGACGGAAGCGACCCTGCTTACCTTTCAGCATATCCGACAGCGATTTCAGCGGACGCTTGTTGGCGCCGGTGATCACGCGGCCGCGACGGCCGTTGTCGAACAGAGCGTCAACAGATTCCTGCAGCATCCGCTTTTCGTTGCGGACGATGATGTCAGGCGCGCGCAGTTCGATCAGACGCTTCAGACGGTTGTTCCGGTTGATGACGCGGCGATACAGATCGTTCAGATCTGAGGTCGCGAAACGGCCACCATCCAGCGGAACCAGCGGACGCAGTTCCGGCGGAATGACCGGGATCACGGTCATAACCATCCACTCGGGACGGTTGCCCGACTCGAGGAAGCTTTCGACAACCTTCAGACGCTTGATGATCTTCTTGGGCTTCAGTTCGCCGGTTGCTTCGGCCAGATCAGCACGCAACTGCTCGGCTTCGGCTTCCAGATCAATCTGGGCCAGCATCTCACGGATGGCTTCAGCACCGATATTCGCGGTGAACGCGTCCATGCCATAGGCATCCTGCGCATCCATGTACTCTTCTTCTGTCAGCATCTGGCCGTAGGTCAGGTCGGTCAGACCGGGCTCGATAACGACATAGTTTTCAAAGTACAGAACACGTTCCAGATCGCGCAGCGTCATGTCCAGCATCAGACCGATGCGGGACGGCAGCGATTTCAGGAACCAAATGTGTGCGACGGGCGCGGCCAGTTCGATGTGGCCCATACGCTCACGGCGGACTTTTTGCAGGGTGACTTCCACGCCGCATTTCTCGCAGACAACGCCGCGATACTTCATCCGCTTATATTTGCCGCACAGACATTCGTAATCTTTGATCGGGCCAAAGATACGCGCACAGAATAGGCCGTCACGCTCAGGCTTGAACGTCCGGTAGTTGATGGTTTCGGGTTTCTTGATCTCGCCATAGGACCAAGACAGAATCCGCTCAGGGCTCGCCAGCGAGACCTTGATCTCGTCGAAAACCTTCGGGGGCGTCAGCGGGTTGAACGGGTTGTTGGTGATTTCCTGGTTCATTTTGATACCTCAAATTTGTGCGATTGGCTGGGGGCGGGCGGGCAATTTTCTTCGGCGAAGAAAATCACCCAGATTTTTCGACGAAAAATCTCGCCCTTATTCCTCAACCTCCGCATCCAGGAGTTCCATATTCAGGCCGAGGCCACGGACTTCTTTAACCAGAACGTTGAACGATTCCGGTACGCCCGCTTCAAAGTTATCCTCGCCCTTGACGATCGACTCATAGACCTTGGTCCGGCCGGCGACGTCATCCGATTTCACGGTGAGCATCTCCTGCAGGGTGTAGGCGGCGCCGTAAGCTTCCAGAGCCCAGACTTCCATCTCACCAAAGCGCTGACCACCGAACTGCGCCTTACCACCCAGCGGCTGCTGGGTAACCAGGCTGTACGGCCCGGTCGAACGCGCGTGGATCTTGTCATCCACCAGGTGATGCAGTTTCAGCAGGTACTTGATGCCCACGGTGACCGGGCGCGCGAATTGCTCGCCGGTGCGACCGTCGAACAGAACCGACTGACCGCTTTCCGAGAAGCCCGCACGCACCAGCGCGTCGTTGACGTCAGCCTCTTTGGCACCGTCGAAGACCGGGGTTGCGATCGGAACACCACGGGTCACGTTGCCCGCAGCCTCAATCAGGCCATCCTCGTCCAGACCGGTGATGCCTTCTTCGTAGACATCCTCACCATAGGCCAGCTTCATCGCTTCGCGCACCGGGGTCAGGTCGCCAGAACGGCGGTATTCACCCAGAGCGTCGTCGATGTTCAGACCCAGACCGCGTGCGGCCCAACCCATGTGGGTTTCAAGGATCTGGCCAACGTTCATACGCGAAGGCACACCCAGCGGGTTCAGACAGAAGTCAACCGGAGTACCATCGGCCAGGAACGGCATGTCTTCCATCGGAACAACCTTGGAGATCACACCTTTGTTCCCGTGACGACCGGCCATCTTGTCGCCCGGCTGCAGCTTGCGCTTCACGGCGATGAAGACTTTGACCATCTTCATCACACCCGGCGGCAGGTCGTCGCCACGGCGGACTTTCTCGACCTTGTCTTCAAAACGGGCGTCCAGAGCACGCTTCTGCACTTCGTACTGCTCGTTCAGAGCTTCGACGATCTGTGCGTCCTGCTCACCTTCCAGTGCCAGCTGCCACCACTGACCACGGGTCAGGGTTTCCAGCAGGTCCTCGGTGATCACCGAACCCGGCTTGACGCCTTTCGGGCCTTTGACAGCGGTTTTACCCAGGATCAAACCTTGCAGACGCGCATAGATGTTGCGGTCAAGGATCGCCAGCTCGTCGTCCCGGTCACGGGCCAGACGTTCGACTTCCTCACGCTCGATCTGCAGCGCACGCTCGTCTTTTTCGACGCCGTGACGGTTGAAGACGCGGACCTCAACGACCGTACCGTAATCGCCCGGCTTCACACGCAGCGAGGTGTCGCGCACGTCAGATGCTTTTTCACCAAAGATGGCGCGCAGCAGCTTTTCTTCCGGGGTCATCGGGCTTTCGCCCTTCGGAGTGATCTTGCCGACCAGAATATCGCCCGGCTCAACATCCGCGCCGATGTAAACGATGCCCGCCTCGTCGAGGTTGCGCAGCGCTTCTTCACCGACGTTCGGGATGTCGCGGGTGATCTCTTCCGGGCCCAGCTTGGTGTCACGGGCGGCGACTTCAAACTCCTCGATATGGACCGAGGTAAAGACGTCGTCACGCGCGATACGTTCCGAGATCAGGATCGAGTCTTCGTAGTTGTACCCGTTCCACGGCATGAACGCGACGACCACGTTCTTACCCAGAGCCAGTTCACCCATATCGGTCGACGGACCGTCGGCAATGACCTCGCCCTTCTGGACGGTATCACCCACCTTGATCAGCGGACGCTGGTTGATGCAGGTGTTCTGGTTCGACCGCTGGAATTTGCGCAGACGATAGATGTCAACGCCAGCGTCGCCCAGTTCCAGATCCTCAGTCGCGCGGATAACGATACGCTGGGCATCAACTTGGTCGATGATACCGGCGCGTTTCGCCTGAATCGCAGCACCCGAGTCGATCGCAACCTTTTCCTCGATCCCGGTACCGACCAGCGGTGCCTCGGCCCGCAGCAGCGGAACCGCCTGACGTTGCATGTTCGAGCCCATCAGAGCACGGTTGGCGTCGTCATTTTCAAGGAACGGGATCAGCGATGCAGCGACCGAGACCAGCTGTTTCGGCGACACGTCGATCAGGTCAACATTCTCACGCGGGGCAAGGGTGTAGTCACCGGCCTGACGGGTCGACACCAGATCGTTGATGAACTTGCCATCAGCGTCCAGAGTCGCGTTCGCCTGCGCCACGGTGTGACGCATTTCCTCGGTCGCGGACATGTAGTGAACCTCATCGGTCACCTCGGCGTCTTTGACGACGCGGTAGGGAGTTTCGATGAAGCCATACTTGTTCACGCGGGCAAAGGTTGCCAGCGAGTTGATCAGACCAATGTTCGGACCTTCCGGCGTTTCAATCGGGCACATCCGGCCATAGTGGGTCGGATGTACGTCGCGCACCTCAAAGCCCGCACGCTCACGCGTCAGACCACCGGGTCCAAGCGCCGAGAGACGGCGTTTGTGGGTAACCTCGGACAGCGGGTTGGTCTGGTCCATGAACTGCGACAGCTGCGACGAGCCGAAGAATTCACGAACAGCAGCAGCAGCCGGTTTCGCATTGATCAGGTCCTGCGGCATGACGGTGTCGATCTCGACCGACGACATACGCTCTTTGATCGCGCGCTCCATGCGCAGCAGGCCAACGCGATACTGGTTTTCCATCAACTCGCCGACCGAACGCACACGACGGTTGCCGAGGTGGTCGATATCGTCGATGTCACCTTTGCCGTCACGCAGTTCCACCAGCGCCTTGATGCAGGCCACGATGTCTTCGCGGCGCAGGGTGCGCAGAGTGTCGGGCGCGTCCAGAGCCAGACGCATATTCATCTTCACGCGGCCAACGGCGGACAGGTCGTAACGCTCGCTGTCGAAGAACAAGGTGTCGAAAAGGGCCGACGCGGCTTCGACGGTGGGCGGCTCGCCCGGGCGCATCACGCGGTAGATGTCCATGAGCGCGCTTTCGCGGTTCATGTTCTTGTCCTGCGCCATGGTGTTGCGCATGTAAGGACCAACATTGACGTTGTCGATGTCCAGAACCGGAATGTCGGTGATGCCCGCGTCGATCAGCTCTTTCGCGGTGCCCCCGATCAGATCGCCGTCCTTGTCGTATTCCAGCGTCAGTTCATCACCGGCCTCGACATAGATCGCACCGGTTTCTTCGTTGATGATGTCCTTAGCGACATATTTGCCAACGATGTGATCGAACGGAACCAGCAGGTCGGTAACGGTGCCCTCGTCGATCAGCTTCTTGACCGCGCGCGGAGTGACTTTCTTGCCCGCTTCGGCAATCACTTCACCGGATTTGGCGTCAACCAGATCGTAGGTCGGACGGGTGCCGCGTACACGCTCGGGGAAGAACGGCGTGACCCAGCCCTTCTTCTTGTCCAGCTTGTAAGACACGGTGTTGTAATACGCGTCCATGATCGCTTCCTGATCCAGACCCAATGCATACAGCAGGGTCGTCACAGGCAGTTTGCGGCGACGGTCGATACGGGCGAAGACGATGTCTTTGGCGTCGAACTCAAAGTCCAGCCAGCTGCCGCGATACGGGATGATGCGGCAGGCAAACAGCAACTTGCCCGAGGAATGGGTTTTGCCCTTGTCGTGGTCAAAGAACACACCGGGCGAGCGGTGCATCTGGGACACGATAACACGCTCGGTGCCGTTCACGATGAACGTTCCGTTCGGTGTCATCAAGGGCATGTCGCCCATGAATACGTCCTGTTCTTTGATGTCTTTGACCGATTTCGCGCCGGTGTCCTCATCGACATCAAACACGATCAGACGCAGAGTGACCTTCAGCGGTGCGCTGTAGGTCATGTCGCGCTGCATGCACTCTTCGACGTCGTATTTCGGTTTTTCCAGATCGTATTTCACGAACTCCAGAACGGAGGTTTCGTTGAAATCCTTGATCGGGAAAACCGACTGGAACACACCGTTGATGCCTTCGCCGTCCGTGGGCTGTTCTGCATCGCCGGAGCGCAGGAAAAGATCATAAGAAGATTTCTGCACCTCAATGAGGTTCGGCATCTCCAGCACTTCGCGGATTTTGCCGTAATATTTACGAAGACGTTTCTGGCCAAGGAACGTTTGAGCCATGTCAGATGTCACCTTTCGATGTTCTCAGCGGGCAAAGACACCGTCGGGCCCCGGCATCTTGCACATTCGAGACGACACGCCCGGATCAATTCGTGGCCACCGTCCCGAAGGCGGCCTCCCGATCCGAAAACCGTGTCTTAGAAAACGCCCCACGAATTGAGGCCCTTTCTAAGACAGGTTCGGCTGGACCCGGATTTCTCCGGACCCAGCCAAATTTTTCGGCACATCAGCGATGCGCCAGAGACTAAGCTTAGGCCAGTTCGACTTCGGCGCCAGCTGCTTCCAGCTTGGCTTTGACGTCTTCTGCTTCTGCTTTGTCCACGCCTTCTTTGATCTTGCCGCCGGCTTCGACCAGTTCCTTGGCTTCTTTCAGGCCCAGGCCGGTGATGCCGCGAACTTCTTTGATGACGTTGATTTTCGATGCGCCGGCGTTCTTCAGAACGACGTCGAATTCGGTTTTTTCTTCCTCAGCTGCACCGCCGGCGTCGCCACCAGCAGCCATGACAACTGCGCCGCCTGCTGCGGGCTCGATGCCGTATTCGTCTTTGAGGATGGTTTTCAGTTCTTGTGCTTCCAGCAGGGTCAGACCCACGATGCTTTCTGCGAGTGCTTTCAGATCAGCCATTTTATCAGCTCTTTCCGTTTACAGTGTGTGTTCCAACGTCAGGGGGTATCCCCTACGCAGATCATTCAGTGCCAACCGCTTACGCAGCTTCCGCCTTCTCTTCGATGGTGGAAAGGATGCTTGCGATGTTGCTTGCAGGTGCGCCAATTGCACCGGCGATGTTCGAAGCAGGCGCGCCAAGCATACCAGCGATCGTAGCAATAAGCTCTTCACGCGACGGCATTTTCGACACGGCTGTAACACCAGCCCGGTCCAGAGCGTTCTCACCCATTGCACCGCCAAGGATTTCGAACTTTTGGTTCTCTTTGGCGAAGTCCTCGGCCACCTTGGCTGCTGCCACAGGGTCCTCGGAATAGGTCAGAACGGTCATCCCTGTCAGCAGGTCGGCCATGCTTTCACACGGCTTACCCTCAAGGGCGATTTTGGCGAGCCTGTTCTTGGCAACACGCACGGAGCCGCCCGCGTCACGAGCACGTGCGCGAAGGTCCTGCATCTCGGCAACTGTCAGACCGGCGTAGTGAGCAACCACTACGACGCCAGAGCTTTCGAAGATTTGGCCGAGTTCCTCGACCACTTTCTCTTTCTGGGCTCTATCCACAGTTCTCTCCAAGTTTGGGGCGATCACTCACCCCGGCTCATATTTGCCGAGGGGTTAACCCCGGCGTTCAGGTCCGTTGTTACGGGATTGGCCAAAATGCGCCCGAGGGTGGGACCCTCAGAATTCTTTGGTCTTACCCGTCTCAGGCAGGGAATTAAGGGGCCATATGGCACCACCCACCGTCTTGGACGAAACGAAATAAAGCGCACGACGAATCGCACGCTTTACTCCGTAGCCCTACTTAGGGCAGATGGCGGGGGTTTCCAAGGGGTAAATTGCAGCATTTGGCGATTGAAAATCACACTGTGAAATCCGGCAATTCCTCGTCACATAGCATCCAGCCGGACAACCTAAAAAGCACACCTGCCGCCGGTCTTGGCTTGATCCGGAATTAGACAAGCTTGCAATGCGTATCTTGATATGAACTTAAATACTGAAACGCGAGCAAGCAGGCAACTCAGAGATGAAATCAAAACTTGGTTTAAGCCAACGCATGCCGCGCTTTGGGGCCATATTTCTAAGCGTCCTGACTATCACGCTCTATCACCGGTATCTTTGTCTAACGACCTTCGCAAAATTCTCCTACGGGTGGACATATAACGCCTATCAGGGCTTCAATCCGGTAGATGCTTTCTTTCAGGCAAAAGGGCCCGTCCTTTGGCTGGGCGCGGCAAGTGACGTAGTATTTAGCGTCGCCATGGCTTTGATTTTTGTTTTCGCGCCCCTCCCCCTAACTGCGCTTGCCATAGCCGTACTTGGCTTTTTCTACGCATCAAACATCGAACACATAAAAGCCAACCTGACGGCCATCGATCTTAGTCTGATTGGCTTTGCAACCGATGCAACATTTATCGACGCGCATCTGACACAGGATGTCATAGTAAATGCGGTCGTGTTCTTCGCGATTGCTTTGGTTATGTTCCGATTGGAAGGTCTGCGCCGAGTGGCTCGATTTGGTGTATTCGCCGCAGTAGTGCTGACCGGCACCGCATTGGCGTATATCCCGAACGGTTTCCGCATAAGTGAAGCCGCATGGTTGCAGGCCCATCCGCTGCTTCCGGTGCTGGGTCAGTCCAAACTTGAAGCCTCGGAACGGCGCTTTGATCCAGCCGCTTTTGAACGGACCCCGTTGATCGAGCTTGGTCCCGACCGGCTGAATGTTCTCGTTGTCTACTTGGAAGGCCTGTCCAGATTTAGCGTGGACAAAGCGGATATGGAAACTCTGCAGGGCCTTGCAGACCGAAACATCAGCTTGGAACGCTTCATCGGGCATCAGTTGATCACGTCCAATGGGCTGTACACCACCCTGACCGGAGACGTGCCAAGCTTCATCACCAGCGAGCGGAAATGGAACGGCTTAACTGGCAACACAGACGTCTCCGCCAATGCATTGCCTTCTGTTCTGGCAGATCTCGGGTACCACACAGCCTTTCTGCAAAGCGCGCCGCTGACGTTTATGTCCAAAGACAAACACCTTGCAGAACTGGGCTTCCAAGAGTTGCGAGGATATCATAATTGGTCGTCCGATACGGATGCGCTGCGCAATGGCTGGGGGATCGACGATCAGTCGCTGTTCCGAAACGTAATTGAATACATCGATGACCTTGAAGGCACCAAGCCGTGGTTCGTCTCGGTTCTGACCACGGGAACTCATGCCCCGTACAACGTGCCACCAGACTTTCTGCCGCAACAAGGATCGGACCGGTATCGCGCCCTGAGATATCTCGACGCAGCAATCAAGGAGATGATGCGCGGCCTTGAAGACCGAGGGCTACTGGACACCACCGTCGTCATATTCACCTCAGATGAATCCCGCGAGTCTTCAAACCTACCGTCTTTGGATAACGAGATCCTGCTTAGTTGGTTGCCTTTCATTGCCGTTCATCCCAGCCTTACGACCCGATCGATCACACAAGTCGTACCCAGCAAATCAACCCGAAATCTAGTTCTGGAACTGGCGACCCACACAGCAGAGCCCAGTCTGGGCAAAGCCTTCATCAGCGACGATCCCGTCGTATTCGGCAACGTCTTCAATGGCCGCATCTTCTGGTACGAACCCAAAACGGCTGCATTCTTTGCATGCCACAAAGGCCCACAACTTGGGTGTGAGCATTGGCAAGGTGTTCAGGACGTGATCCGCCCAACACAGGGCGTCACGGTCGATCAAGCTTACTTCCCAAAGCTGAAAACCGCGATCCTGGACAACGAATGACACGGCCAGTCGACACTATTCCGGCGCGTATGCCTCCTTTAGCAACATTGACAGTGGCGATCGACTGCGCTCACCTCAAATACGGATGCCCAAACCAAACGCGGGCTTGAGGCAAAATGGCGGCAGTGACTCTGGAAGAATTCGACAAGGCCAGCGCCAGCGCCCAAGAACTGGCGCAGGACTGTCTGGGCACGCCCATCACGCAGATCCGGTTCCACTGCCGATCCCATGCCTTTCCCGATACCCGTCTGGTTTGGAAGGTCGAAACGTCGAACCGCTCCTATGCGCTGAAGCTTGATACCTTGTCGCCGGAAACGGGGCGCCTGCGCAAAGAGTTCGACCTGCTGGAGCAACTGACCAACCACTTCAAGACGTCCAAAAACAACCGGGTCGTCCGCCCCGTCTACATTTCGCCAAGCGGCGTGTTCATGGTGACGGAGTTTGTCGAACGCCCGACCGCGACAGACATTATCTACAATAGCGACGACGACGCCCAGGTGGCGCAAATTTATCGACGCGCAGGGTCGTGGCTGAATGACCTGCACGGGGTTCAAAACGCCACGGACTACGCTTTTCGGCCGCGTTGGATGACCGACAGCATACGCGAGCAGTCCACCCAAATTCCCTCGCATATCTCGGACATCAGCCAGCCCATGGTCGAGGAATTTCTGGCCGAAGCTGCATCCTTGAAAAACCGCCACGACCTGCGGGTGTTTTCCCATGGGGATTTTCACGGCCTGAACCTGATCATGGGCCAAGGCACCGCCATCGGGCTGGATTTCACCGAGGCCCGCGACAAGCTGGCCGTCTATGATATCGTCGACTTTCTGAAAGCGGACATCTTCCGGGACGGGGCGGACAAAGACGTCGACCGAAGCGGCGCTCTGACCCGCAACAAAGAGATGTTCTTCCGCCAGTATCGCCACCCGATCGACACTCAGATCCTCGATTGCTGCCTGCGGGGCCGATTGCTAAAGGACTGGCTGCGCCTCTGGCAACCCGACATCACCTGCAGCGAGTTCGAACTACGCAAACGCGACCGGCTGCAAGTGCGACTGCAACAAGCCTTTCGCTAAGACAGCAAAAAACCCGAGCAGCTTGCGCCACTCGGGTTTCAAAGATTGCTACGTCTGCTTTAAGGCTTATTCGCCTGCTGCAGCCGCCACGTCCAGGGTCACACCCGGGCCCATGGTCGAGCTGAGTGCGATCTTCTTCATGTAGGTGCCTTTCGCGCCGGTTGGCTTTGCTTTCGCAACAGCCGAGATGAAGGCACGGATGTTTTCGGCCAGCTTGGCTTCGTCGAAGGACGCTTTGCCAACACCGGCGTGCACAACGCCACCTTTTTCAGCTTTGAACTGAACTTCACCGCCTTTGGCTGCTTCCACGGCCGCTTTCACGTCCATGGTCACGGTGCCAACTTTGGGGTTCGGCATCAGGTTGCGCGGGCCCAGAACTTTACCCAGACGGCCAACGATCGGCATCATATCAGGGGTCGCGATGCAGCGATCAAATTCGATGGTGCCGCCCTGGATGGTTTCCATCAGGTCTTCTGCGCCAACGATGTCTGCACCTGCTTCTTTCGCTTCGTCAGCTTTGGGGCCACGAGCGAAAACAGCAACGCGCATCGCTTTACCGGTGCCGTTCGGCAGGCCAACAACGCCACGAACCATCTGGTCTGCGTGGCGGGTGTCAACGCCCAGGTTCATCGCGATTTCGATGGTCTCGTCGAATTTCGAGGTCGCGTTGCCTTTTACCAGGGCAACTGCTTCTTCAACCGACAGGTTTTCCTTGCCGGCGACAGCTTCGCGCGCAGCGCGGGTACGTTTACCGAGTTTTGCCATCTTACTTCACCTCGATGCCCATAGAGCGGGCCGAGCCCAGGATGATCTGCATTGCGCCTTCGACGTCGTTGGCGTTCAGATCTTTCATTTTGGCTTCGGCGATTTCGCGAACCTGCTTGGTGGTCACGGTGGCCACGGTCTCACGACCTGGGTTTTCCGCGCCACGAGGACGGTTGCGCTTGCCAACCGGCTTCAGACCAGCTGCTTTTTTCAGGTAATAAGACGCGGGCGGCGTCTTGATGTCCATGGTGAAGGACTTGTCCTGATAATAGGTGATCACGGTCGGGCAAGGAGCGCCTTGCTCCATGTCTGCGGTCTTGGCGTTGAACGCCTTGCAGAATTCCATGATGTTGATGCCGCGCTGACCCAGCGCCGGACCAACTGGAGGCGACGGGTTCGCCTGACCTGCAGGAACCTGCAGTTTCATTGTACCAGCAAGCTTCTTAGCCATTTGGTTTTCCTTTCAACGTAGGCGGGACGCGTCCCACCCGGTTTATGTTGCGTGGTCCGATCCGGGATCGCGATCCCTAAAACCTCCCACGAGAGAATCTCGCCCGAAGACGATAGAGGCGGCATCTACAGTGGAATGGCTGGGTTGGCAAGTGGTCGACGCGCTCTCACCGACGACCACTTTGGATGCAGTCTTTTCAGTCGAAGCAAGACTGGCACAGCCCAAAGCCGTACGCGATCCACATTGGGGATGCCCTACTTCTTTACATCGCTCGCAAATCGCGCGGCATTCTCTTTCGAAAACGCACTGGCGTCTGCGTTTTCGTCCCAAAATTGCGGGTTGCTTTTCGGGATGGTCAAAGCCCTTTGAACCGCCGGGCGCGCGTCAATTCGATCGAACCAAGCCTGCAAATGCGGAAGACCTTCAACGCTTGCCCGTGCCCAAACATAGGCACGCGCCCAGGGATACGTCATCATATCCGCGATGGTATACTCATCTGCGGCAAGCCAGTGGCGGCCGTCCAGTCGGGTGTTGAGAACTTCAAGCAGGCGCCGCGATTCATCAACATAGCGTTTGATTGAAAAGGGCTCTGTATGACCGTTCGGCGCTGCTATGTGTTGGAAATACATGGCCTGCCCCATCATTGGTCCGACGTGACCAACCTGGAAAAACATCCATTGCATCACGTCCAAGCGCTTTTCCGGATCATCAGGAAGAAATTTCCCATATTTCTCGGCCAAATGCCAAAGGATCGCACCGCTCTCGAAAATTGCGCGGTCCTGATCGCGGTCAACAATTGTCGGGATTTTCCCGTTTGGGTTCAACGACAGGTATTCAGGCGTTTTCTGCTCCTGTTTTGAAAAGTCAATAGCGGTCAGATCGTAGGGAATACCAGCCTCTTCCAGAAAAATGACTGGTTTATATCCGTTCATAGTTGCTGCGGTGTAGAGGTGAATTGCAGGTTGCGACATTTAAGTTCTCCAATAGAGATCGTTAATCCAATGGACCTGACAAAAGCTGCGCACTAAATACCAAAAATCAACTAGTATACTTTTTGTAACCTATTCAGGGGCAAAAAGAGGCACCTATGGAAGCGCATATTCACGAAGATCGACATGGCCGAAAAACGGTGAAAGACGCATGCGAAACACCCTGCGCGATCGAACAAGGTATGCGTATCATCGGGGGTAAATGGACAGGATCAATCCTTTGGCATCTCAAGGATGGCCCGGTGCGTTTCAACAACCTGTCAAGGATGATCAGTGGCGCCAGCAAGAAGATGATCACAGAGCGGCTACGACAGCTTGAACAACAAGGCTTGGTTCGCCGCAACGTGCTGGATACGAGACCACTATCCGTGGACTACGAGATAACCGATTTCGGACGTACCGCCCTTGGCTTTCTCGATGAACTGCGCAAATGGAGCGAAAGCCTGCCCGCCGAGAAGCCCGACGAAGCAAACTGACATCAGGACCGACTCAGATTGAGCGGTCCGGGCAATCAGCCCTGCTTGGTGACCTGCGTAAAGTCCAACTCGACCGGCGTTTCCCGACCAAAGATCGAAACCGAGACCTTGAGCTTCTGGTTCTCGTCGTCCACGCCCTCGACCATGCCGTCGAAATCCTCGAACGGGCCGTCGTTGACCTTGACCTTCTCGCCGACCTCGAAGCTGATCATCAGCTTCGGCGCTTCTTCACCTTCCTGAACGCGGTTCAGGATCTGGTTCACCTCGGCGTCGCGCATTGGCATTGGGCGGCCTTGGGGACCAAGGAAGCCGGTGACGCGGTTGATCGAGTTGATCAGGTGATAGCCCTGATCCGACATTTCCATGTGAACCAGCACATAGCCGGGCATGAACCGGCGCTCGGTCGTGACTTTCTTGCCGCGACGGACTTCGATCACCTCTTCGGTGGGGACCAGTACTTCGTCGATATCGTCCTCAAGGCCCTGTTCAGCCACCGACGTGCGGATCTGCTCTGCGATCTTCTTTTCGAAATTCGAAAGAACGCTGACCGAGTACCACCGTTTCGCCATGAACCTGTCGTCCTTGTTTGTCTTGGGCCAAGCCCCGCATCGCGGGTTCACCCTGTATTAAAATCCTGTCGCGGCCTGTCCGCATGTTCCGGAATAAAAAGCGGCGCGCAGCCCGAATCGCCACACGCCCATTCCGAATAGTCCTGTGTGAACTACTCTGAGATTCCGCGCTGTGCAAGGGGGGCTGCGGTGTTTCCGCGCCTGAGGGCAGTTAGCTGAACGCGCCCAGGATCAGTTGCAAGCCGCCACGAATGCCCAGATCGACCAGAGCAAAGAAAACAGCGGTCAGAGCAGCCATGATGAACACCATAACCGTGGTCAACAGCACCTCGCGCCGGGTCGGCCAGACGACCTTGGAAACTTCGGCTCGAACTTGCTGAATGAACTGGATCGGGTTGGTGGTGGCCATTTGGCGGGTTCTCTCTGCTAGCGGATAGGCCGGACATAGCCGGGCATTGCGGCAATTTCAAGGGCGGTTGGGATCAACTTTGATTTTGCATCCTCAGCCAGCTACTGCTTGGGTTTGTCATCCCATTCATCGCTGAGGATACGACGCGCATCGCCCTCGGGGTCTTCGTATTGGTTCGATCGGACCGTGTAGACAAAAGCAACCAAGCCAATTCCGCCCAGAAACAGGGAAATCGGGATCAGATAGGCGAGCACTTCCATGATAGTTACCTCAGCCGCAGGGCGTTCAAAGATACGGTAATCGACGAGGTCGACATCGCCAACGCCGCGATCAAGGGCGTGGCCAGCCCGATCACCGCCAGCGGCACTGCAATCACGTTATAGACCGTAGCAATGCGGAAATTCTCGCGAATCCGTTTCGTGGCTTTGACGGCAGTGTCACATGCATCGGCGATGGGGGACAGGTCAGTTCCCAGAAGTACGATGTCAGACGCAACCCGCGCCGCATCCAAGGCCGAGGCAGGCGAGATCGACACATGCGCTGCCGCAAGGGCTGCCGTATCGTTCAGACCATCGCCCACCATCAGGACCTTGTGGCACCGTTCGCTGAAGTCCTGAATGCGCTGCGCTTTGTCCTGAGGCAACGCTTCGGCAATCCAGTTCTCGATCCCCAGCTTCTCGGCCAGAGCTTTCACGGCACCCGTCGAATCGCCTGAAATCAGGATCACCTGCTTTCCGGCCTTGGCGAAGTCCGAGACGGCCTCGGCCGCGCCTGGTCGCAGGGCATCGGTGAATCGGAAGGCCACCGGCGTGTTCGATCCAACCGACAGCCAGGCGGAGGTCTCGACCCCTTGTTCCGCACCAACCCAAGCCGCGCGTCCAAGGCGCACGCGCTGGTTTCGATACTGGGCCTCGGTGCCATAGCCCGGAACCTCGGTGATATTTCGCAGCGTCGCGGGTTTGATCCCGGCCTCACGCGCTGCTTTGGCCAGAGCGACCGACAAGGGATGCGCCGATGCCTCGGCCAGAGCCAGTGCGATTTCAAGGTCGGCCGTGCTGTGATCGCCCAGATTGGTCACCTCGGGCGCGCCGGAGGTCAGAGTGCCGGTTTTGTCGAAGACAACCGTGTCGACCTCGGCCAGACGCTCCAGCGCGGTGGCGTGTTTGATAAGCATCCCTTTGCGGAACAACCGGCCCGAGGCCGCGGTGGTCACCGCAGGAACCGCCAGCCCCAACGCGCAAGGGCAAGTTATGATCAGCACCGCTGCCGCGATATTAAGGGCCGTGCGCAGGTCGCCGGAATAGATGCACCAGCCCACAAAGCTGAGCGCCGACAGGATATGGACGCCGGGCGCGTATAGCTTGGCCGCTTTGTCCGCCAGCGAGGTGTATCTAGACCGACCGGATTCAGCGATGGCGACCAGATCGGCCATACGATGCAGGGATGTATCTTCGCCGACCGCCGTGGCGCGGATGGTCAGAGGGCCGGTCAAGTTGACCTCGCCGGCGCTCACGATCTGACCTGCCTCTGCAAACACCGGCAGGGTCTCTCCCGTCAGCAGGGAACGATCCAATTCCGACTGACCCGAGACGATTTGGCCATCCACCGGCATCCGCCCTCCGGGCCGCACAAGGATCAAGTCGCCAACGGCCAGGGTGGATACAGCAACCTCTTCTTCAGTGCCGTCGATCAACCGAAGGGCGCGGGGGACCTCCAGCGCTGTTAGTTCCTCAGCCGCGGACCGCGCGGCGGCGCGGGTGCGGTAGTCTAAGTATCGACCCGCCAACAAGAAGAAGGTCAGCGTCAGCGCCGCGTCGAAATAGGCATGTTCGCCGCTCAGCGCTGTTTCCCAAAGGGATGTGACAAGGGCCAGCAGAATCGCCAGAACAATCGGCACGTCCATGTTCAGCCGACGCACGCGAAGGGCTGACCATGCGTTGGCAAAGAAGGGCCGCGCCGAGAAAGCGATCGCAGGCAGGGCGATGGCGGCAGAAATCCAGTGGAACATGTCCCGCGTCGCGTCCGTCGCCCCCGACCAGACCGAGACCGACAGCAGCATCACGTTCATCGAGGCGAACCCGGCCACCGCCAAGCGCATCAGCAGGTCGCGCCCCGCCTTGTCCGCACTGGTGGCCGACAGGGCGCCAGCGTCCAGCTCATGCGCCTCATAGCCCGCGTGCTCGAGCACCGGGATCAGATCAGCAGCGCGCATTTCCGGCGCGGCTTTGATCATCGCACGCTTCAGGGTCAGGTTGACGCGCGCGTCCTCGACCCCGGGATGGGCGTTCAAAGCCCGCTCGACATTGGCGATACAGGCGGAACAATGGATGCCTGGCAGAGACAGCGCGATCTGCACCTCCTCAGGGATCGGCCGCGCAGGTTCCGCCGGGGCGGCGATACACCCGGGACAAGCCGCCGTACCTGAGGATAGCTGAGCCGTCACCGCCCTACCCTTTCACGTACAGGGGTACCCGCTGAGCGAACTCGGCCCCTGAATGATCGCGGGCGACCAGACGGATGTTCCAGTTCCCCTTGCCCAGCGTCGCAGGCGTTGCATAGGCAAGCCCGTCAAATGTGAAGTCGGGCGAGAAATCATCGCGCACATGGGTTGCACGGCCCACAACGGCCTGTAAATCGGCGACTTGCACCGGCGCGCCGGTAGCGTCTGTGATGTGCAGGATCAGCAGACCGCCAGTGTTTTCAGCGCGTACTTCCCAACCCAAAGCTTGGTGTTCCTTCAGTCGGTCATTGAACTCCTGACTGGCGACGTAGGAGTTTTTGACCTCCAGCCCCGGGAAGGTTTTGACCGCGCTGTAAGCCAGGATCAGGTTCACCGTGATGATCACACCAAAGGCACATACGAACACCGCAAGGGCGTGTTTGCCGGTGAATTTCCGCTCGGACATGATCAGTTCCCTCGTCCGTTGAAGCTTGTGTCTTTGTAGGCGCGTTCACCGCTGTCGAGGTCCTCGACCCAGATCCGAACAGCAGACGTATCCGTAAGCGCAGGCCCCGTGTCAGGCGCCGCCGTAATGTAGACCCGCACCAGTTGCGCGGTATCAGGGGCCACAGTAACAGTTTGCCCGTCAACGCCTTCGATTTCCAGTAGCATGGCCGGATCGCCGGTCAGAGACAGATTGAACGGACGTTCTTCGCCATGTTTGTTGCGCAGGCGCACATCATAGGTGTTGCGGATCGTGCCATCCGACATCGTCACAAAGGTCGGATTGCGCACAGGCGCGACCGTCAGGTCGATATCAGACCGGATGAACAGCGCGAACAGCAGCGCGAACCCGACCAGAGACCACAGCGCGGTGTACATGATCGTGCGGGGACGCAGAATGTGTTTCCAGATATTCTTAGGTGGCTGACCTGCGCGTTCATGCGCCTCATCACTCAGCGCCATATAGTCGATCAAACCCCGAGGTTTGCCGATCTTGGCCATCATGTCGTCGCAGGCGTCGATGCACAGGGCGCAGGTGATGCACTCCAACTGCTGACCATCGCGAATGTCGATACCAACAGGGCAGACATTCACGCAGGCCATGCAATCGATGCAATCGCCCAGCTCGGAATCGGCCGTGCGTTTGCCTTTGCCGCGTGGCTCACCGCGCCATTCGCGATAGCCGACGACCAGGGTGTCCTCGTCCATCATCGCGGCCTGAATGCGGGGCCATGGGCAGGCATAGATACAGATTTGTTCACGCGCGAAGCCACCAAAAAGGAAGGTGGTGCCGGTCAGGATCAACATGGTCGTGTAGGCAACGGGGTGTGCGTTGCCGGTCACCAGATCACGCAGAAGGGTTGGCGCGTCGGCAAAGTAAAAGACCCAGGCCCCGCCGGTTGCGAGGCCGATCAGGAACCATGCGGTCCATTTCGTTAGACGCAAACGGGCCTTGCGGAGGTCCATCTTCTCTTGCCTATGCAGGCGCAAGCGGGCGTTGCGGTCGCCTTCAATCCAGCGTTCGACCAGAATGAACAGGTCGGTCCAGACGGTCTGCGGGCAGGCATATCCGCACCACACCCGGCCCAAGGCCGATGTGAACAGGAAAAGCCCAAGACCGGCCATGATCAGAAGGCCCGCAACAAAGTAGAATTCGTGCGGCCAAATCTCGATCCAAAAGAAATAGAAGCGGCGGTTGGCCAGGTCCAGCAGCACAGCCTGATCCGGCAGGCTGGGCCCTCGGTCCCATCTGATCCATGGGGTGACGTAGTAGATCCCCAAGGTCACAATCAGGATAATCCATTTCAGGTTCCGGAACGGACCTGAGACACGCCGAGGAAAGATAGGTTCTCGGGCGGCATACAAGCTGGGGGCGGGATCGGAATCGCTCACTGGCTGGCTCCAAGGATGGGTCTTATGGAAGTGTGTTCTTCCAGATCATGGACGCGCAAACATTGACATGGGTCAAAACGCGCATCGGACAAACACCTTTTACCGCGCGTCACCCGCCTGCCGCCTCAACCAGCTGACAAATGTCTTTACCGCCGGTCTTAGAGGCGTTTTGGCCGTCAAAACGTGGTATCCGCTGCTTTCAGGCTCAGTATGGAGCTCGACAAGGCGGCCCGCCTTGATGTCCTGCTCGACGAAATGTCGCACCGTGGCTGTGACACCCTGCCCTGCCCGCAGCCCTTCAAGCAGCAAGGTCCCCGGCAGCGAGATGCGCCGCCCCTGAGGCGGGTGATCCACCCCGCGTCTGGCCAGCCAGGTCGAGGCCTCGGTGGTGCCAAACTCTTCCAGCCAAGGCAGCTGGCTCAACTCTTCCGGTGTCCAATCCGACCGACCGCCCAGCAGGCTGGGGGCCGCAACCACAACAAAAGGGGTTTCCAGCAGCATTTCGCAGTCCACACCGGGCCACCCTCCGGACCCGTATCTGATCGCAACATCGACGCCGCCTGGCGTGAGTTCCACCAGATGCGGAGAAGGATCGATCGTCAGGCTGATTTCAGGGTATTTGGCCTGAAATTCCGGCAGTCGCGGCATCAACCACGAGGCGGCGAAGGTTGGTGTCAGCGACACATGAACCGGACGGGCGCCGCCTGCGCTCATCACCTCTTCCACGGCAGCGCCGATTGAACCGAACCCAAGCTGCACCGCACGCGCCAGATGCGCGCCTTCGGCTGTTAGGGAGAGGGACTTTCCGTCGCGCCGGACCAGAGCCACACCCATGTGCTTCTCCAGCACACGCAACTGCTGGCTTATGGCAGCATGGCTCACATTCAGCGCAGCACCTGCCTGCACCACACCACCCTTTTCGGCAAAGGCCGAAAAAGCGCGAAGGGACGAGAGCGGAGGCAGTTTCAACCAGTTCATATGTAATCCTAGCTTACATATGGAAATAGCAATTGGCTCGCATCCTGTACAGGGAAACATCATCCTTAACGCATACAGAAAACGCGAAAGGAAAGCGCCATGCTGAGTGTTTTTGCAAAATCATTCATGACCGCGACACGTATCAACGAGCACCATCTCAGGGACGCACCAAAACCAACCCGCAACAAAGCGCGCTGGTTGCCCGAACATCATTGGTGGAGGAAACACCCGCGCACGGTCGATCTTGAAGACCTTTGAAACGCGGTCTGTTCTGGATTGGCCAATGGCCCTATGATGGTTTTGGAAATAGGCACCGGCTGTTCAGGAAACGCGCGAACAGATGGAACAGCCGGTGCCGGGACCTGGGGGCAGCAAGCCGCCCCAAGGTATTCTTTTAGCCTTACTGACCGCCACCCAGTTGGTGGACATAGGCGGTCACGGCACGGATCTGCGCCTCGGTCAGGCGGGTATCCCACGGGGGCATCACGCCAAAGCGGCTATAGGTCACCGTTTCGGTCAGGGCCTCTTCGCTGCCGCCATAGAGCCAGATGGCATCCGTCAGGTTCGGCGCGCCCTGGAAGACGTCGCCTTTGCCGTCCTCGCCGTGACAGGCGGCACAATTGTCTTCGAAGACAACCTTGCCTGCCTGCGCGGCCGCATCATCGGTCTGCGCATTGGTCAGCGACATCACGTACTGAACCACCTGAGTGATCTCTTCGCCTTCGAGGAGCTCACCAAAGGCCGGCATCTCGGAGTACCGCGCATCGTCGCTTTCCTCGTTCCGGATCCCATAGCTGACGGTGAAATGGATATCCTCCATCGTGCCACCCCACAGCCATGCATCATCCAGAAGGTTCGGGAAGCCAGCCGCGCCCTGCGCGCCCGAGCCGTGACACTGTGCACACCAGGTGCGGAACACAGCGCTGCCTGCGTTGACGGCATATTGCTGCAACTCAGGGTCAGCCGAAATCTCCTCAAGCGGGGTGTCCACCAGCTTGGCATTCCACGGAGCGTTGGCCTCTTCGAACGAAACCAGCTCTTGCTGGACTTCGGCCCGAGATGACCAACCCATGACGCCTGCCGTTGCCGACTGAACCAGTGGCCATGCGGGATACATGATCGTGTAAATTACACCCCAGAAGATCGTGGCGTAGAAGGTCCACAGCCACCAGCGGGGCATCGGATTATCAAATTCTTCGATGCCGTCCCAGCTGTGACCGGTTGTATTCGGGTCACCCGGCTGTTTTTCAGGTGTCTTAGTCATTTCCGCGCCTCCTCGGATGTGGCGGGTTGGTCTTGCTGCGGTGCGGGTGCATCAACGTGCCGGAAAGGGATGTTGGCGGTGTCGCTGTATTCCTTGCTGGCGCCTGGGCGGAACACCCAGACAATGATGCCAACAAAGAAGGCGAACAACAGAAGCAACATCCAGCTATCTGCGAACTGCCTCAGGAGAGTATATTCTTCCATTGCACCCTCCCTCAGCGGTTTGCGTCAGGCGTGAAGGTCGAGAAGTCGACCAGCGTGCCCAGCATTTGCAGATAGGCGATCAGCGCGTCAGCTTCGGTCAGGTCGGATTGACCATCGAAGTTGCGGACGTTGACCTTGTCACCGTAACGCTCCAGCAGCCCGTCATAGTCACTGTCGGGATCGGCCTGAGCGCGGAAGTCAGCTTGCGCGTTCTCCAGCATCTCGTCGGTGTAAGGTGTACCGACCACCGCATTTGCCGCCATGATGTCGCCGATATACTTGCCATCGATCTTGCGGTTTTCGAGGAAGCCATATTTCGGCATCACCGATTCCGGCACCACTGATTGCGCATCGCGCAGGTGGCGAACATGCCAATCGTCCGAGTAACGGCCGCCGACACGTGCCAGATCAGGTCCGGTCCGCTTGGATCCCCACTGGAACGGGTGGTCATACATCGACTCAGCCGCCAGCGAGTAATGGCCATAGCGTTCGACCTCGTCCCGCATGGGACGGATCATCTGGCTGTGGCAGACATAGCAGCCTTCGCGGATGTAAATCTCACGGCCCGCCATCTCGAGAGGGGTGTAAGGGCGCATACCCTCCACCTTCTCGATAGTGTTCTCAAGATAGAACAGCGGGGTGATCTGAACGATGCCACCGATGGTCACGACCAGAAAGCTGAAGATCAGCAGAAGGGTCGCGTTGGTCTCAAGCACTTTGTGTTTGTCAAGAATTGCCATTGCTCCGGCCTCCTTTATTCAGCCGGGACTGCGACGGTCAGGCTGGCCTCTTTAGCCGGCGCCTTGCGCACAGTCATCCACAGGTTGTAGCACATGATCACCGAGCCAGCGAGGAACAGAACCCCACCCAGACCGCGAACCACATACATCGGGAACTTGGCGGCAACGGTGTCAGCGAACGAGTTCACCAGGAAGCCGTTGGCATCCACTTCGCGCCACATCAGGCCTTCCATGATACCGGTGACCCACATCGACGCGGCATAGAGAACGATGCCGATCGTCGCGAGCCAGAAGTGCCAGCTGACCATCTGCAAGGAGTACAGACGCTCACGCTTCCACAGGACAGGCACCAGATAGTACAGCGCACCAAAGGTGATCATGCCGTTCCAGCCCAGCGCGCCCGAATGTACGTGACCAATGGTCCAGTCGGTGTAGTGGCTGAGCGAGTTCACCGCACGGATCGACATCATCGGACCCTCAAAGGTGGACATACCGTAGAAGCCGACCGAGATGACCATCATACGGATGATCGGGTCGGTGCGCAGCTTGTCCCATGCGCCCGAGAGCGTCATCAGACCGTTGATCATACCACCCCAAGACGGCATCCACAGCACGATCGAGAACACCATGCCCAGCGTCGAGGCCCAGTCGGGAAGCGCGGTATAGTGCAGGTGGTGCGGACCGGCCCAGATATACAGGAAGATCAGCGCCCAGAAGTGGATGATCGACAGCTTGTACGAGAATACGGGACGTTCGGCCTGTTTCGGGATGAAGTAGTACATCATGCCCAGGAAGCCCGCAGTCAGGAAGAAGCCCACAGCGTTGTGGCCATACCACCACTGGATCATAGCATCCTGTACGCCCGACCAGACGATAACCGATTTCGAACCCCAGATACTGACCGGGATGGTCATGTTGTTGACCAGGTGCAGCATCGCAACGGTCACGATAAAGGCAAGGTAGAACCAGTTGGCCACATAGATATGCGGCTCTTTCCGTTTGATGATCGTGCCCAGATAGACAGCCAGATAGGCGACCCAGACGACGGTCAGCCACAGGTCCACATACCACTCAGGCTCGGCATATTCCTTGGACTGCGTGCCACCCAGAACATATCCGGTTGCTGCCAGAACGATGAACAGCTGATAACCCCAGAACACGAACCATGCCAGGTTTCCGCCCCACAGACGCGCCGCGCTGGTGCGCTGCACCACGTAGAACGAGGTCGCAATCAGAGCGTTGCCCCCAAAGGCAAAAATCACCGCTGAGGTGTGCAGCGGACGCAACCGCCCAAAGTTCAGATAGCCTTGCGCCCATTCGAAGTTGAGCGTTGGAAATGCCAGCTGGAACGCAATAAAAGTTCCCGCCAGGAACCCGACCACGCCCCAGAAGGCAGTTGCGATCACGCCGTAGCGGATCACGCCGTCCATGTACTCGCCGGAGCGATCGACAAGAATATCTGGCTCATCCGTGTTTCGAAGCGTCCAGATGAACAGACCACCGGCGATGATCATCACCAGTATCGCATGCACCTGATACGCCAAATCGCGTGCATAATTGGACCCGATCGCGGCAAACAGCACGACCAGACCAAGCACGATCAGCTTGATGTAATTCGACATATTGCGTCCCTTTACCCTGCCCTGCGCGATTTACGTGCCGCACAGAACCTTTTTGACTGTCCACCGTAATGTAGAAGAACACCCTCTGCCGCTTTGATCTGAGTCAAGACAATCCGTTGTTTTCTGTGACACCCATTGTCAAGTGGAGGGGCGCTGGTCGCATTGGATCGGCTGCTCGAAAGACGAGGTCGATATGGCTTACAAATCAATTCTCACCATCATGACGGAAACTACGAATGCGCAGGCAGCGTTGTCTCAGGCAGCGGCATTGGCCGAAGCGCAGGATGGTCATGCCGAGGCCCTGTGCCTGGGCGTCGATCGCAGTCAGACAGGGTATTACTACGCCGGGGCGAACGCACTTATCCTTCAGGAAACCCTCAGCCGGGCCAATGCCGAGGCCGATGAACTGCTAAGCTATGCCGAGGATTTTCTGGGAAAAACCGGTGTGCGGTGGTCGGCCGAAAACGGAGTCGCCCAGATCGCGGACATTGGACGCCACGTTGCCCATCGGGCACGGTTCTCGGATTTGGTTGTCCTACCGCACCCCTATGGCGAAGGGCGCGGTGCCGAAGCGGAACCGATTGTCGAAGCCGCCATGTTCGAAGGTCACGCTCCGGTCATGGTCGTCCCGAACGCGGGGCAACCTGTTTCGAAGCCTAAAAACATCATGATCGCGTGGAACGAAAGCGTCGAGGCTATGCGTGCGGTGCGCTGCGCCCTGCCATTTCTGAAAGATGCCGATCTGGCACGTATCGTGGTGATCGACCCGCCACGGCATGGGCCCGACCGCTCTGACCCAGGTGGCATGCTGTCCCAGATGCTCGCGCGGCACGGTGTCAGGTGCGATATCGAAGTCCTCAGCAAAACCATGACACGGGTGTCTGACATTCTGAACCGCCACGCTACGGATACGGAATCAGATATGATTGTCATGGGCGCCTACGGCCATTCCCGCTTTCGCGAAGCGATCCTTGGCGGTGCTACGCGCAACATGCTGGAACAATCCGCTGTACCGGTCTTCATGGCACACTGATCGCGTCCTGAACCAAAAAAAGCCGCCCTGCGGGGCGGCTCGATCGCTTTGGTATGTGACTGGCGGGTGGCGTCTAAACGAGGAAACCTCCGTCCGAGTCATCTCCGGCCTCTTCCATAAGGCGACCCAGATCGGGGATGGTCACGTGGCGCTTGCCTTCCAGCACGATAACCCCGTCCTTTTTCAGGGCCGATATCTGCCGGCTCACCGTTTCCAGCGTTAGACCCAAATAGTCCGCCATCGCCTCACGCGTCAGCGGCAGGTCAAACACGAGCGGGCCTGACAGCCCTTTCTGCGTAATCGACGCATCCCTGCGCGCGATGATCGAAAGCAGGCTGGCGATCTTCTCCCGCGCCGTCTTGCGGCCCAGAACAAGCATCCATTCCCGCGCGGCGTCCAGCTCATCCAATGTCATCTGCAAAAGACGATGCGCGATATGAGGGGTCTCACTCAACAACCCTTCGAACGGCTTCTTGCGAAAGCAGCACATCACCACATCTGTGGTGGCCTGAACGTCATAAGGCGCAGAATCACGCCCCGGTCGCCCGACAAAATCACTGGGCAGCAGCAGACCCACCATCTGGGTCCGCCCGTCCTCCATCGTCTGGGTCAGAGACGCGATACCCGAGACGACCGAGCCGACAAAGTTCATCTGATCGCCGGACCAGATGATCGTCTGACCCGCTTCGAAACTGCGATAATATTTAATCTCTTCAAGGGACTGCAGCTCATCCGCATCACACCGGGCGCAGACGGCCCGATGACGAATCGGGCATTCGTCACAGTTGGAATGATCAAACTTTATCTCTACTGACATTCGCTTTCCTACTTGATCTCTATCAAAGCAACCAAGACTTGGGTCCCTTAAAGGTATCTCCATGATAGATAAATCACAATTGGCAAGGCTTGGACTTTTTGACGCGAAGGTGCCTCGCTACACCAGCTACCCGACCGCCCCCCATTTCAGCAATGACGTGGGGGCTGATCTTTTTGGTGACTGGATCGCCCGGATCAAGCCGGGCAGCGCCATTTCGCTTTATGTCCATGTCCCCTTCTGTCGGCGTCTTTGCTGGTTCTGCGCCTGCCGCACGCAAGGTACACAAACCGACAGCCCCGTGGTCGCATATGTGGACGTACTAAAGGCCGAGCTTGACCTGCTGGCCGCGCGCCTGCCCGAGGGGGTGGTTCTATCCCGCCTGCATTGGGGCGGCGGCACCCCAACCCTGCTGAATGCCGACCTGATGCGCGATCTGGCGCGCTACATTCTGGATATCGTGCCGCTGGGACCGGATGCCGAGTTCTCGGTCGAGATCGACCCAAATGAGATTGACGAAGCGCGGCTGGATGTCCTCGCCGAAGCGGGCATGAACCGCGCCTCAATCGGGGTGCAGGACTTCGATGACGAGATCCAGAAAACCATCGGGCGCATCCAAAGCTACGACACCACGCGGGATGCGGTGGATATGATCCGCGCACGCGGGATCACCAGCCTGAATGCCGATATCCTGTTTGGCCTGCCGCACCAGACCAAAGCGCGGATGACCGAAAGCGTTCAGAAGCTTCTGTCGCTCAGCCCGGACCGCGTCGCGCTCTATGGCTATGCCCATGTGCCTTGGATGGCGAAACGGCAGCAACTGATCCCGTCCGAGGCTTTGCCAACACCCGAGCAGCGCCTTGACTTGTTCGACACCGCCCGCCGCCTGTTCATGTGGGACAACTACGCCGAGATCGGAATCGACCACTTCGCAACGCTAGAGGACGGGCTGACCAAAGCGTTGAAAGCGGGCCAACTGAAACGCAACTTCCAGGGCTATACCGATGATCAGGCCGAGGTTCTGATCGGCGTCGGTGCAAGCTCGATCTCGCGCTTTCCTCAAGGCTACGCACAGAACAACCCCGCGACCTCGGCCCATACCAAGGCAATCCGCGACGGTCAGTTCTCGACCTCGCGTGGGCATTTGTTCAAGGGACAGGACGTGCTGCGTGCCCGCTTGATCGAAGCGTTGATGTGCGATTTCCGGATCGACTCCGCCGAGATCCTGCGCGGTTATGATGTATCCAGCGCAGAGCTGAACAAGATGTATGCCGAGGTGAACGCAAGATTTGACGGCCTTTTGCGAGTCACCGAAGACGGGCTGTTCATCCCGCCCGAGGCGCGTGCCCTGACCCGAATTATCGCCCGCAGCTTCGATGCCTATGACCTGAGCAAAGCCGGACATAGCTCTGCGATCTGACCTTGAGCAAGCGGCCCGGTTTTCGGCGGGCCCAAGCCGATCCCGAACGGGGGCTTGACGCAAGGCTGGTGTTTTCTCCACACTCAGGGCGTGGGTCTTCGATCAGGTCCACAGCCCGAGGCAGGCAAATCCGCAGACAGACCGTGCCAACGCATTTGCGCAAGGCAGCCCCTTTCGTGCAGCCACTCTGCAACCTGAAAGAGGGACAGCACATATGCGCGTTTTTACCGTCCTAGGCCCCAGTCAATCGGGCAAATCCACTCTGGTCGAGGCCATCAGCCGCCTCGACGGGCGCCCCACGACATTCGACATTTCCGGAACCGTGCATTTGCACGGTTTTTCTTATTTGGACGAACCGTGGTGCGCGGTTGACGTGGATGGCGGCGGCGATGCGCTGGCTTATGTTGGACCAGCCATGGCGATCTCGGACGCCGCCGTGGTCGTCGTCCCGCCAGACCCCGATGCCGCCGTTCTATGCGCGCCGTACCTGCGGCTGGTGGAAGAGGCGGGCATCCCTTGCTTTCTATTCATCAACCGAATGGACAACCCCAACGGCCGTATCCGCGACATCATCGCGGCCTTGCAGACCTATTGCACCCATCACATCGCCTTGCGGCAGGTCCCGATCCGCGACGGCGATACAATCATTGGCGCGGTCGATCTGATCTCGGAACGCGCGTGGAAGTACCAAGAAGGCCAGCCCTCGGCCTTGATCGAACTGCCTCAATCCGTCGAGGACCGCGAACAGGAAGCCCGCACTGAATTACTGGAAACGCTTTCGGATTTCGATGACCATTTGCTGGAGCAACTGATCGAAGACAAGCAGCCCCCCAGCGCCGAAATTTACGATCTGGCCGCTCAGGTCCTGCAAAATCACCAGTTGATTCCGGCCTGCCTGGGGGCCGCGCAACATGGCAATGGGCTCACCCGCTTGATGAAAGCGCTGCGACACGAAGCGCCCGAATTCGATATCGCTGCCGGGCGAGATGAGGCCGCGGACAATGCACGCGCGATTGCGGGCTTTGCTGATGTGAAGAAACATATCGGCAAGATCACCGTGCTGCGCGGGCTGGGCGATGGCGTCAAAGCGCATGAGGCTTTGGGAGGCGAAACGGTCGGCAATTTGACGAGCCTGGACGCCAAAACACAGATCGGTGCGTTGGAGGCCGGACAGATCGGGCTTGCGGTCAAGTCTGATCACCTCAACCCCGGATACATCTATGACAGCCGGTCGGCTACGCCGCTTCCGGATTGGGCGTCTTCGCACCCAGTTGCGCACCGGCAGGTCGTCTCACCCGCGCATGAGCGCGACGACGTGCGCCTGTCTAACGCCCTGAGCCGTTTGGTCGAGATCGACCCGGGGTTGCATATGGTACAAGACGAGCTGAGCGGACATTCCGTACTCGGCTCTCAGGGTCCACAACACATGCGGCGCGTGACGGCCAAGCTATTGGAGGATTTCGGGATCGAGATCGAAACCGACCCCGTCGAGACCGCCTATCGCGAAACCATCCGTACGCCGGTCGAACATCGCCACCGTCATCGCAAGCAATCGGGCGGCGCCGGACAATTCGCCGACGTTGTGATCTCGGTCGCGCCTCTACCCCGTGGCTCGGGCTTTCAATTCGAAGAGGTTGTGAAGGGCGGCGCGGTGCCGAAGAACTACATCCCATCCGTGGAGCACGGGGCCAAGGACGCGTTGGAACAAGGCCCCGAAGGCTTCCCGGTCGTGGATGTCAAAATCACCCTCAGCGACGGCAAACACCACAATGTCGACAGCTCGGACTACGCGTTCCGGACGGCGGGCAAGAATGCGGTGCGTGAGGCACTGCCGCAGGCCAAGCCCGTGGTACTGCAGCCGATTCTCACGGCCGAGATTCATCTGCCGTCAGATTTCGTCGGAGATCTGGTTCCCACGATCAGTTCGCTGCAAGGGCAGGTATTGGGGTTCGAGGGCAATCCGAATGCCTCAGGTTGGGAAATCTTCAACGCCCAACTTCCGGCCGTGGCGCAAGATGAGTTGCACCGAACTCTCGCCAGTGCCACGCGGGGAACGGGGTGGGTCAATCTGAGCTTCGATCACTATGAAGAGTTGCGCGGACCGGTCCCCAAATCCGCCGATCGCGAGAAAGCCAGCGCTTGAGGGAAACGCGAGGCGGGCCTTAGCCCGCCGCCGCAATAAGTTCACGGGTGTAATCTGTTTGCGCATTTTCAAACAAATCCTCGGATGCGCCCATCTCGACCACGTCGCCGTTGCGCATGACGATGACCTTGTGAGACATCGCCCGCACAACTTTCAGGTCGTGACTGATGAACAGATACGCCAAACCGTATTTCCGCTGCAGATCGCGCAAAAGGTCAACGATCTGAACCTGTACCGTCATGTCCAGCGCGCTTGTCGGCTCATCCAGAACCAGTAGTTTCGGACGCAGCACCATGGCCCGCGCAATCGCAATCCGCTGACGCTGCCCGCCCGAAAACTCATGCGGGTAGCGGTCCATTGAGGCCGGGTCCAAGCCCACCTCTGTCATCACCTCGGCCACCAGCTCGCGCGGGGCGCGATGCGGGTCGACGTTGTGAATAGAGAGTCCCTCGGAGATGATCTGCTGGCATGTCATACGTGGGCTCAGGCTGCCGAACGGGTCCTGAAAAACGATCTGCATGTCCTTGCGCAGGCGCCGCAATTCTCGCGTGGACCAGCGGCGCACATCCTGATCGCGGAAGGTGATCCCACCCTCGGACGCGATCAACCGCATGATGGCCAGCGCCATCGTCGTCTTGCCCGAGCCACTTTCGCCGACAATCCCAAGGGTTTCCCCGGCCCGCACGCTAAACGTTGCATCGTTGACGGCTTTTACATAGCCGACCGTGCGTTTCAGAAAACCGCGCTGGATCGGGAACCAGACCTTCAGGTGATCTGTCCGGGCGACCTCTTCCGCGTCTGCGGCGACGGGGTCGGGGTGTCCTGAAGGCTCGGCCTCCAGCAGTTTGCGCGTGTAGGGGTGCTGTGGGTTGTTGAAAATCTCAGCCGTGATTCCGGTTTCGACAATCTCACCGTCTTTCATCACGCAGACCCGGTCGGCGATCCGACGCACGATGCCAAGGTCATGGGTGATGAACAGCATCCCCATGTTCTCGGATTTTTGCAGCTCGGCCAATAGTTCGAGAATTTGCGCCTGAATGGTCACATCCAAGGCGGTCGTTGGTTCATCCGCGATCAGAACATCCGGTTTGTTGGCCAGCGCCATGGCAATCATCACACGCTGTCGCTGCCCGCCCGAAAGCTGGTGCGGATAGCTATCCAGACGATCCTCAGGGTCGCGAATGCCAACCTTGTTCAGCAACTCCACAATTCTGTCGCGCGCGGCATCCCCAGCCAAGCCCTGATGCAGAGCCAGCGATTCCGCCATCTGCTTCTGGATCGTGTGAAGGGGATTGAGCGAGGTCATCGGTTCCTGAAAAATGAAGCTGATATCGTTGCCGCGCACCTCCATCAGCTTGTCCTCCGACGCCCCGATCATCTCGGCCCCGTCGTATTTGACCGAACCTTCGACCATGGCGCTGTCGCCCAGCAGCGACACGGTCGACAAAGCCGTCACCGATTTTCCCGAGCCAGACTCACCCACCAGAGCAACCGTTTCCCCCCGATCCACGGTGAAGGAGACGCCTTTGACCGCAGCTGATACCTCGCCGTCCTGGCGGAACGAGACCTTGAGGTTGTTTACATCCAAAAGGCTCATGAGAAGGTCTTTCTGGGATCAAATGCATCGCGGACGCCTTCGAAAATGAAGACCAGCAGCGACAGCATGATGGCGAAGGTGAAAAAGGCGGTGAAGGCCAGCCACGGGGCTTGCAGGTTCTGTTTGGCCTGCAAAGTAAGTTCGCCCAGCGACGGGGCTGAGGATGGCAAGCCAAAGCCAAGGAAATCTAAAGAGGCTAGCCCGCCAATCGTGCCAGTCACGATGAAGGGCATGAAGGTCAGCGTCGCAACCATCGCATTGGGCAGCATGTGGCGGAACATGATCGTCATGTTACCCACGCCCAGCGCCCGCGCGGCGCGCACATATTCCAGATTTCGCGCCCGCAAAAACTCGGCCCTCACAACGCCCACAAGTCCGGTCCAACTGAACAGGATCATCAGAGCCACCAGAAGCCAGAAACTTCGGCCCAGAATGGCGAACATAATGATGATGACATAGAGCGACGGGGTCGCGGACCATATCTCGATGACCCGTTGAAAAATCAGGTCGAGCCAGCCACCGAAGAAGCCCTGAATGGCCCCGGCGAAAATACCGATCAGGCTGGCCACACCAGTCACCATCAGCGTGAACAGGATCGACAGGCGGAAACCATAAATCACCCGCGCCAGCACGTCCCGTTTGGTATCATCCGTCCCCAGTAGGTTCTGACCATTCGGCGGCAAGGGGGCCGCACCAGGGCGATCGACACTGGTGTTGTAGGAATAAGGGATTAGCGGCCAGATCGCCCAGCCGCGCTCGAACCCTTCGGCCTGATAAGTCCCTGCCTCGATCTGCTCGATGATACCTTCGGGGTCGTCGAAACAGTCCTCGATCCCACCACTGTCGATCAGGCAGCGGACCTCAGGGTCGCGATAGATCGCCTCGGTCTGGAAATCGCCGCCAAATTCAGTTTCGGGATAGAAGTTAAAAATCGGCGTGTAGAATTGACCACGATATTGCACGAGGATCGGTTTATCGTTGGCAATGAACTCGGCGAACAGGGACAGGCCGAACAGCACCGAGAAGATGATCAGCGACCAGAAAGCGCGGCCATTGCGTCGGAAATTGCGCCAACGCCGTTGGTTCAAGGGAGAAAGCGCCATTTACCCCTCCCGCTTTTCGAAATCGATGCGTGGGTCGACCAGCACATACATCAGGTCGCTGATGATACCGACAACCAGCCCCATCAGACCAAAGATAAACAGAGTGCCAAAGATCACCGGATAGTCCCGCGCCACGGCGGCCTCGAACCCGAGGCGACCCAGACCGTCCAAAGAGAAGATCGTTTCAATAATGATCGAACCGCCAAAGAAGACACCAATGAACACCGCCGGGAAACCCGCAATCACGATCAGCATCGCGTTGCGGAAGACATGACCATAGAGGACCTTGCGCTCCCCCAATCCCTTGGCGCGAGCAGTCATGACATATTGCTTCTTGATCTCATCCAGAAACGAGTTCTTGGTCAGCAGCGTCAGCGTCGCAAAGGCCGAAATGGTCAAGGCAATGATCGGCAGCGCGATATGCCAGAAATAGTCGGCGATCTTGCCCAAAAGGCTCAGGCTGTCCCAATTGTCCGAGGTCAGCCCTCGCAGAGGGAAGATCTGCCAGTAGGATCCACCGGCAAACAGCACCAGCAGCAGGATGGCAAATAGGAAACCGGGGATCGCGTAGGCCACGATAATAGCGCCGCTGGTCACGGTATCGAACCGCGACCCATCTTTGACTGCTTTGCGGATGCCTAGCGGAATCGAAACCAGATAGGCGATCAGCGTCGACCATAGGCCCAGCGAGATCGACACGGGCATCTTTTCCAACACCAAATCAATCACGCTTATCGACCGGAAATAGCTCTCGCCAAAATCGAGCGTCAGATAGTTGCCCATCATTCCAAGAAAACGCTCAAGCGGCGGCTTGTCGAAACCGAATTCCTTTTCCAATTCGGCAATGAACTCCGGAGGCAGGCCGCGCGCACCCACATATTTGTCGTCGAAGACACCGCCTGCAGGCTCGGACCCTGCACCTGCGTCTCCACCCCCAGCGAAGCCCGCGAAGACATCGCCCTGTCCTTCGATCTGAGCTATTATTTGCTCAACGGGTCCACCCGGAACAAACTGCACCAGCGTGAAGTTGACAACCATTATGCCCAGCAAGGTCGGGATGACCAAAAGCAGGCGTCTTAGAATATAGGCGCCCATTTTACCGCAGCGCGCCTTTTGCCTTCAAATCGGCTTCTTTCTCGGGGTTGATCCACCAAAGGTCCAAATGACCTAACGAATAGGGCGGCAGGTTCTCAGGGTATTCGTACATGTCGTAATAAGCTGTCCAGTAGTCCGCGATGTATCCCACGGGGATCACGAAAAACTCATACCTCAGGGCACGATCCAAAGCCATAAGTGCTGCGTCCTGATCAGCCTGATTGTCGGTTTCAAAAGACGCTTCAATAATCGCGTCGACCAACGGGCTTGCCAGGCCAGCGGGATTGAACAGGCTAAAGGCTGCCTCTTCGGACCCATACATCTGGCTCAATCCGCCGCCGGTCGACAGGAACGACCCATACCGCGTGGAATAGACCATATCGTAGTCGCGCTCTCGGCTACGCAATGTGTATTGTGCCGGATCAACCTTTTCCGCAGATGCATCTACACCCAATGCCTGAAGGTTCTGAACGTAGGTTTCGATCATCGTCGCCGTCGATGTCGGCAAGTTCGAGGGGTAAGGGATATTCACCTTCAGCGTCTGCCCTTCGGCATTGCGACGCACGTTACCTTCGCCCACGGGCCAACCCGCCTCGTCCAACATCTTCGACGCTTTGCGCAAGTTGCGCCGGTCGTTCAGGCGCGCCGGGTTGGATTCATGCGCAACGACGACATCCTCGGATATAAAATCGGCTGGGACGACATCGCCAAGCGTTTCCAAGAAGGCCAGCTCTGGGCCCGCTGGGGTGCCCTGCGCTTCAAGCGGTGTGCCTTGCACAAAAGAGTTGCGAGGTGAATTCAATCCAAACAACAAGGATTCGTTTGCCCATTCAAAGTTGAATGCCAGAGCCAACGCTTTGCGGACGTTCTTGTCTGCGAATTGCGGCTTGCCGAGATTGAACACAAAACCAGACGGTGTCGGCGGGCTGCCATCCATGATTTCGTCGCGCACAACGGAACCTTCTGTCAGCTTGGGGAAGTCATAACTTGTCGCCCAGAGCTTGGGATCGCTCTCGATCCGCATCGTATACTCACCAGCCTTGAAACCTTCGAACGCGGCAGTCTGGTCAGCAAAATATTCGACGCGAATAGTGTCAAAGTTGTTGCGGCCTACGTTGAATGGCAGGTCTTTGCCCCAATAGTCGTCGCGGCGCTTGTAGACGATACGGCGGTTGATGTCATAACTGTCCAGCTTGTATGGACCCGAACCGACCGCCACTTCCAGCCGAGGTTCATCCAGACGACGCGACTCGTCGGCTTCAAACCACGCTTTTGAGAAGACAGGCGTCGATCCTACGGTTTCGATCAAGCTACGGCGCGTGACTTCTGGGTTGAACGTGAACCTCACAGTGTGATCGTCTAGCGCCTCGGCCCCGGTGACCATGCGCCCGACAGCCTGCGCGTAAGACGGCAGGCCCTGCTCGATGAACAAACGGTGGCTGTAAACAACGTCTTCAGCCGTGACCGGTGTTCCATCCCAGAACATGGCCTCAGGGCGCAAGTTGAAAATGACGTAGTTGCGCCCTTCGTCGTACTCGAGGCTTTCCGCCAGAACACCGTAGTACTGACCGACGCTGTCATCCGCGCTTTCAAACAGGCGGTCATATTGGATTGTGGTTAACGCTCCGCTCCGACCCTTTCGTGAGTAAGGATTCAGCGAGTCAAAGGTTCCAGACGCTGCCAGTGACATCTCACCGCCCTTGGGAGCGTCGGGATTGACGTAATTCAGATGCGGATAGTCCGCCGGGTAGTCCAGATTTCCAAAATAGGAGTACCCATGACTGGTTGTAACATTTTCATCATTCGCTTGGGCGACCTCGGCTGATCCGAGCGTTACGGCGACCAACCCTAAGACCACCCCCCAATGCCGAATACTGATGTCGCGCGCAGCAGGCAGGAGGGGTTTCATATGGCTCATCCTCTGGATTGTTGTCGTCATCTATGTTTGTTCCGCCAGCTAAATCGCCAGTCCTGGCTGATTCAAGTTTAGAATGCGTGAACGCTTTGTGAAGATTTTCGACATAAAAAAAGCCGCTGCACAAGGCAGCGGCTTTGGGTTTTTTCACAAACGTGATGGCAATCAGTTGCCGATGGTTTGCAGATAGGCAATCAGGTCAGCGCGTTCTTGAGGCTTTTTCAGGCCGGCAAAGCTCATGGATGTACCCGAGATATATGCGTTGGGTCTTTCAACGAAGGCATCAAGCGCTTCGGGGGTCCAGTTGCCACCATGCGCCTGCATCGCCGCCGAATAGCCGGTGAAGCCTTTGGCCGACGCAACGGGCCGGTCTACAATGCCGTATAGGTAGGGTCCGGTGCCGTTCGCACCGTCTTCCAACTTGTGGCAAGCAGTACATTTGCGGAAAACTCTGGCGCCCTTTTCAGGGTCTGCGGCGGCCAGCAGGTCTTCAAAGACCACCTCTTCGCCATCGGCGCTTTCACCCGAGCTTTCGGTCTCGATGATGTAGGCAGCCTGTGCATCCCCATGGCCCCCATGCGAATGGTACAGGATGTCACCACCCCATTTGGCAAGAAGCAGCACAAGGAACGTGCCGAACAGGCCCGCAGCGGCCTTGGTAACTGTCATCGTGTCGAACATTGATCGCTAGTCCATTTCAGCTGTCTGAAAAGGTGTCTAAGGCTTCCACTTGCGAGAGGCAAGGTATAGACACCGCGACGAAACGCCCAATTTTGTAACTTGTTGCACGGGACCGACCAAATGACCAAACGCATTGCCTTTCAAGGCGAACCCGGCGCCTACAGCCACGAGGCCTGCCGCAACGCACGCCCGAAAATGGAGGCGCTGCCCTGCCGGACTTTCGAGGATGTGATCGAATCGGTTCGCTCCGGCGCGGCCGATCTGGCGATGCTGCCGGTCGAGAACACGACCTATGGGCGGGTGGCCGATATCCACCGGCTGTTGCCGCATAGTGGTCTGCAGATCATTGATGAGGCCTTCGTGCGCGTCCACATCAACCTGTTGGCTGTGCCCGGCGCGACGCTGGACGACATCACCGAGGCGCATTCCCATCTGGTCCTGCTGCCTCAATGCGCGGGGTTCCTGCGCCAGCACGGTATTCACGGACGGGTCAGCCCCGACAACGCCCGCGCCGCGCGCGAGGTATCCGAGGCGGGTGAAATCCATTCAGCCGCTCTGGCCAGCGAACTCGCCGGAGAGATCTACGGCCTGAACGTCCTCGCCCGCCATATCGAGGATCATGGCGACAACACCACGCGTTTTCTGGTCATGTCACCCAAGGCCGACCTGTCGCGTCGGGGCGAGCATGGCATGATCACCAGCTTTGTCTTTCAGGTCCGCAACATTCCTGCGGCGCTCTATAAGGCGATGGGTGGGTTTGCGACCAATGGGATCAACATGACCAAGTTGGAAAGCTACATGGTCGATGGCTCGTTCACCGCGACCCAGTTCTATGCCGATATTGTCGGGCATCCGGAAGACCGGAACGTGCAACTGGCAATGGACGAGCTTGAGCATTTCACCACCAATGTGGAAATACTTGGCGTCTACCCGGCAGCCCAGCCACGCGGCTAGGCCCGCGCTTCAGGTAAATGTGAGTTTAAGCGCCATGCCTGTGGCGCTGCTCCAGTTCTCGGGCGAATTCCGCAAGGCGCATTTGAAAGCGTTTGCGAAACCGCGCTTGGCCCAGCTTCATCGACTGCAGCAGCAACCGCGCCGGCAGGGACTTGGCGCTGAGTGACAGGTCCACACTCAAGCGGGTCCGACGCTGAGACAGGGCCATAAAGTCAACCACCGTAACCCCGGTCATGCCCTTGCCCGTCGCCTCGAATCGCATTTGCGAGGGGTGGTCGCAATCGGTCAGCAGTACGGACATCTGGCGGGGTTTGCCGCGCAGCTTGAACTCGGTCTCCCACGCCGTGCCTGCGGAGGGTGCGACCCCGCCAGCGGTACGGCGCACGTCAACGCCACGGCGCATCGCCATGCGTTCGAACCGATCGAAATCGGCAACCATGTCAAAAACCGAGTGGATGGGAGCCTCGATATCTTCGCGCGCTGAAAACTGCATGTGGGCCTTTGCTGCTCGTTCTTTCCGTTTAGTGTTTCTTTAGTCCAGTGTATCTGCAAGCCAGTTCCGCAACAGGAAATGGGCAATCGCCCCCTTGCGAGCGGGCAGCAGGCGCGGATGCTCCCCCGCGAAGGCCTGCATCATCTCGGATTTGCTGACCCACATTGCCTCTTCAATCTCAACCGGGTCGATCTGGATGTCCCGAGACAAAGCTTCGCCGGCACAGCCGAACATCAGCGACGCCGGAAATGGCCAGGGCTGGCTGGACAGATAGGACACGGCGCCCACGGGAACGCCCGCCTCCTCCATCACCTCGCGCCGCACTGCAGATTCGAGTGTCTCGCCCGGCTCGACGAAACCTGCCAGCAACGAGAACATGCCCTCAGGCCATCCCGGCGAGCGCCCCATCAGCACGCTGTCGCCATGGGTGATCAACATGATCACAACCGGGTCGGTGCGTGGGAAGTGTTGGCCGCCACAAGCCGGGCAACTGCGCTGCCATCCGGCTTGCGATACGTCGCTTGGCGCGCCGCAGCGGGCACAGAAGCGGTGCGTCTCGTGCCAGCCGATCACCGCCTTGGCTGTCGCCGAAAGCTCGGCATCGCGGGCGGATAGGCGCGTCATGATCCGACGCAGCTCGGCAAACACATGGCCCTCAGGCAGATCGGGATGTTGTTGCTCGGACGGATCGATGAAATTGCCCAAGCTCGCCAGATCCAGCCCCTCGGCCTGCCATTCAGAGATATCTGCGGCAAACATCGCCGCCCCGTCATCGGAGCAGCCCAGCAAGATCGGAGCCTCAACCACACCACCGGGGCCATTGGCGACCAGAGGATGCGCCATATTGACCAGCCCCAACCGATCCAGAGCCTCGCCCTGCACCAGCACTTTTCCACGCCACAGCAACAGGCAGCGGGCGTTTGGATCTTGGGCCGCTTCGGTCAGCTTGTCCGCGTCTCCCCGCAGATGGGCCGCACGCTCAAGGCCTGAGCTGCCGAATGTCACGTTTTCTGCGTTTTTCATTGGGGTCCCCTCGGCCTTTTGCGCCTAGGGCTGCCATGTCCGCGCAGGTGTTGCAATGTCAATTCGCTACTGCGGCATATCGACAGGTGTCACCGAAACACCGCATGACCGCCTCGGATTTTTCACTTATTTGTCCTCTTGGTAAATTTTCTTAACTCTCATAGCGCAAAAGTAGACAACCGAACGTGACCGCAATCTCCCCGCGCATGAAAGACGCGCAGGACGCCGGCGTGCATATCCGCATTCTGGCAACCACCGATCTGCACATGACCCTGACCGGGTTCGACTATTATGCGGACAAAACGGACCCGATCATCGGGCTGACGCGTACGGCGTCGGCGATCCGAAACGCCCGCAAACAGGCCAAGGGTGCCTTGACCCTTCTGTTCGACAATGGCGACGCGCTGCAAGGAACGCCGATTGGGGACTGGGCGGTGGAAAACGATGGCCCGCACCCGATGATGCAGGCCTTCAAAGCACTGGAATATGACGCGATCGGCTTGGGCAATCATGATTTCGGGTTCGGGCTGGATGTGCTTGAACGCGTCATAGGCCAAGCCCCTTGCCCCGTGATTTGCAGCAACCTGACCTATGTGGACGACCAGCAGCCCTGGCTGCGCAGTGTTGTTCTGACCCGGTCCATTGCGCAGGGAACTCCGGTTCGAATCGGCGTGCTTTCCGTGCTTCCGCCTCAAACCACAATGTGGGAGGCGCATCATCTGAAAGACAAGGTCATTGCCGAAGATATCCTAACCGCCGTCCGAAGAACGGCTGAGGCGTTGCGTGCGCATGACTGCGATCTGGTCGTCGCTCTGGCGCATTCGGGGTTGGAGCAATCGGCAGCTCAGCCGGGATTTGAGAACGCCGTCGCCCCCCTTGCCAAGATTGCGAGCATTGACGCGATTGTTGCCGGCCACACACATCTCACACTGCCGGGCGCAGCCCATCAAGGGCTTGACGGCGTTGATGCCGAAAATGGTCTGGTCCACGGCACACCTGTGGTCATGGCCGGGTCCGCTGGGTCATATCTGGGGGTCATAGACCTGCACATCACCAAGGCACCCGAGGGGCGCTGGCAAATCACGGATCACCACTGCAGCCTGGTCGCCACAGCCGATGAGGTCGAAGACGAGGACCTGAGCGAGATGTTCAAGCCCGCTCATCTGGCCACGCGCAAGATGATGGCCGAACCTGTCAGCCATACCACGCAGAGCCTGCACAGCTATTTCAGCTTCTGCGCGCCAGATCGAGGGCTGGCCCTGGTCGCGGCGGCACAAGCGGCGGGTTTGCGCCCGTTCCTGCACGGCACCGCCTTCGCTGGAGTTCCACTTCTGTCAGCAGTGTCTCCTTACAAATTCGGCGGACGCGCCGGGCCGAGGAACTACACAGACGTGCCTGTGGGTGAGATTTGCCTGCGACACGTCGCTGACCTGCATGTTTTTCCCAACGAATTGCGCGCCGTCGAAATCACTGGCGCGCAACTGCGGGATTGGCTTGAAATGTCGGCGGGTGTTTTCAATCGGATCCACCCAAACACCCAAACCGAGTTAACCGATTCCCACCGGGCGGGGCATAACTTTGACGTGGTGTTTGGTGTGACCTATCAGATCGACTTGTCCAGCCCGGCGCGGTTCGACAGCAACGGCACCCTGACTGATCCAACTGCCCGGCGCGTCCGCAACCTGCGCTTTGATGGGCAAACAATCCGCGACGACCAGAGCTTTGTCGTCGCCCTTAACAACTACCGCGCCAGCGGCGGTGGGCATTTCCCTTTCGTCGCGCACGCCGAGAACATTCCGCTGCCGTCCAGGGATATCAAAGAGATACTGCGTGACTACCTGTCAGATCGCCTGCCCGCAGACCCTCTGGATCAGGCTCCTTACCCGTTCTCCTTCGCTCCAATGAATCGTGCGCACACGATCCTCAGAACCGGCAGCGGAGCGTTGAAGTATTTGCCTGAGCTCAGCGCTTACTCCCCTGACTTGCTAGGGCGGGATACCGATGGCTTTGAAAGGATACGACTGACTTTGTGACGGGTTGTCATTTTCACATCGTTTCCCTATATCAGGCCCTGAGAGGTTGGCGCGGGCGAGCGCCTCGCCAACCTGGTCAGGTCCGGAAGGAAGCAGCCACAACGAGCCCCGCTTGGGTCGATGTCCAACCTCTCACTTTATAGAAACCATCAGCCGCAGGAGGGCTTCGTGATTGTAGTAAACACCCTTCGGGCAGATCGGTTCTAAACCCAACTCTCCGATTGCCTGAACACATCACCAACGGATGCGCGTCTGCCATCAGATGGGATTGCTATATCTGAACACAGGCAAACCAATGTCTTTTACTCTTTCGGACCTGGGATGGTCCTCTCACTTTGCTGCACAGCACACGGCGCACGCGCAGCTCACGCCTTTTCGTATCACCGCCGTTCACCGGGACCGTCTGGTCGGGATGAACGAGGCTGGTGAAGCATCTCTGTTTGCCCCTGGTCACTCTACCGGCGACTTTGCTGTCGGAGATTGGGTGCTGGCCGATGACAAGAATCGCGTTCAGCATCTGCTTGACCGGCGCAGCCTGTTGCAACGCCGTGCTGCCGGAACCGGGGCCGAGGCGCAGTTGATCGCAGCCAATGTTGACGTGCTGTTCATCGTCAGCTCGTGCAATGCGGATTTCAATGTGTCCCGGCTCGAACGGTATCTGGCACTGGCGCATCAGGCGGGCTGCTATCCTGTCGTGGTCCTGACCAAAGCAGATAGCTGCTCGGACCCAGCAGCCTACGCCAAGCAGGCCGAAGCGCTGGCACCGTTTTTGACAGTCCTGACGGTCAACGCGCATGACAAGTTAGACCTGCAGCAGGTTCTGGCATGGTGTCCGGCAGGTCAGACGGCAGCTTTGGTCGGGTCATCAGGCGTTGGCAAAACAACGCTCGCCAACGGAATGACCGGTCAGGATCTGGCAACAGCCGCAATCCGCGAGGATGACGCCCGAGGCCGTCACACCACGACGTCTCGCGCCTTGCATCCGATGCAAAACGGCGGTTGGCTCGTCGACACCCCCGGCATGCGCGCCTTGCGCCTGCTCGATGCGCAGGACGGGGTGGACGAAGTGTTCTCGGACATTCTAGAACTGGCCCAAACCTGTCGGTTCTCGGATTGCCAGCATGAGGCCGAGCCCGGTTGCGCAGTGCAAGCGGCGATAGAAAAAGGCACGCTGGATGCAGATCGGTTGGAACGCTGGCGCAAGCTGAGGCGCGAGGATCAGCGCAACTCTGAGACCGTGGCCGAGGCGCGGGCACGCGACAGGGCTTTCGGCAAGATGGTCCGGTCGGCGATGCACGGAAAATCCGCGCGGCGCGGCGATTAAAACACGGGCTGAAAAAGGGGCGCCGGTTCGCCGACGTCCCCCATCAAGCGATCAATCGGGGCCAGACTGCCGCATTGCGGCGGGCAAACACACCGATATGGCCGATTTCCGGAACGCCGAATTCTTCTGGCGACAAAAGGTGGCGGCGTGCCTTCGGCCCGTATAGTTCGGCCAACCGCCAAACGGCGGCCTCGGGGACCATCTCATCATCCGTGAAGGCAAACAGGTCGACGGGAACGTTAGCCTCTTTCCATGTAGCTTGCGGCAGGGTGTCTCCCATCTCGGGCAGATAGCTTTGCGGTGCGGTGCACCACTTGCGCCATTGCCAATAGACCTTAGGCGGTAGGTCTGATCCAAACCCAAGTGCCTTGCCCGGCAAATACCCCAGGCCGCGCACGACCAGAGGCACATGCCCATACCAGAACAACCCGGCCAGAGCGCGGTACGGCCAAGGGTGATCACCCAATTTCACAAGGCCGGAACAGACGCAGATCATGCGATCAATCTTGTCGATATCCGGTTGAACCGGCCCCAGCATCCCTCCAAGCGAATGACCAACCGACCACTGCTGCGCCAGCGGGAATCGGCGGCGCATCTCGGCCCGCGCCGCGGGCATGTCCTGCAACGCCCAATCGGCCATTGAGATTTTCGACCGACGTTGCGGCCCCGATTTCGAATGACCGAATTCCCGGAAGTCATAGATCAGACAGGCGATATCCCGATCCGACGCCAACCACTGTGCGAAATGCTTGTAGTAGTCACGCGGAACTCCCGTCGCGCTGTTGACCACCACTACGGTTTCGGGCTGCGCCACGGGCCGGTAGATTCGCCCGGACAGGGCGCCATCCCCCACCGGGATCTGAACATCTTCGATCAGCACAGTATGGTTTGAATCCAACATGGGTATCCTCGGTGGAAAACTGAACTGATGAGTTCATATTGCAACTTGACCCCAGACAGCCCATGTAAGTCAACTGCGATCCAGCTTGACCACGCGTCCACTTTGCGGATCCGCATTCCGCAGCGCAGAAAGTTCAACTTGACTCAAAATGGTTTTGAACGCTAGCGATGGTGCGATGGTTCCCGGCTTTCGCAAGAGGTCGGGATGAAAAGGGAACACGGTGCGGTTTTACCCGGCTCGCTCGGGATGAACCAAGTCCGCGACTGCCCCCGCAACTGTAAGCGGTGAGCGATGTCGAAGAGCCACTGGCCGAAAGGCCGGGAAGGTCGGCAAAGCGATGACCCGCAAGTCAGGAGACCTGCCATCGTCAACATAACCCAAACTCGGGCGGGGTGTCCGGGCAGGCCGTGACAGACCCTATCTGCCCCACCTGATCCCAGCCCCTGTCCACCGCGCGGAGGGCGCAGGATGATCTGGAAGACGAAGACACATAGGTTCTCAGCAACCATCTGCCAACATACCGGCAAGACATGCCCTGCACTTGCACGGCTGGCGCGTTCGATGGTTGACGCGCTGGACCAAGCCGGTCCGGCGACCACATCGGATTTCGAAATAGAAGGCAGCAGCGACCTGACCCATTGCACGGACGGCTGCCACGCCCGGTTTCGGGCCAGCCAGTCTCAGGTGCGGGTCTATTGCGGAGCGGACCCTGATGCCGACAGTGAGGTCCTCGATCTCTATGCCGATTTGATGTTCGGTACCGACACGAGCAGCCTGCCTGCCGCAGCCATGACTTCCCTGCCCTGCGCCATGCTCGAGGCATCAGTGATTGCGCCACGCAAACCGGCCCCGGCGGAACTGCAACTGTCGGCTTAAGAATCCGCCAAAGCTCGGGCGGGCAAGGTGGCCCAGTGCTTCTGTGCATCGGTTTCGACTGCGCAGGGGCGCAGCTTGCGCAACCGGTCCAGTGCTTGGGTTGGAGCCTCGCCGCATTCGATCATCAACCTAAGCACCACCATGCCGGAGCGACCGCATCCGCCCTGACAATGGACAAGCACGCGCCCTCCGCCAGACAAAGCCTGACGCGCCGCGGCACTGACATCGGGCCATTGCGCATCAACCTCTGACGGTGGCACGCCGAAATCCTGAATCGGCAGATGCACCCAGCGGCTGGCGCGACCCTGAACGTCGCGGCCAAAATCGCGGGCTCCGAACTGGACCAGCTCGGCCTCGGTTGTCATCGACAGCACAAGGCCCGGCCTCCAATCTCCAATCGTTTCAAGGTCGCCAGCATAGTCGCCGCCCTTTCCCGGCATCGACGTTAGGGCAAGTGTGCCCCCGCCCACTTGCAAAGCATGAATGACCAAATTCGTCATGACAGCATCCCCCCGGAAGCGTTGATCCTGACTTTAGGCTTGATTCACAATCTGCAGAGTGTACCCCTGACGCGCCAGTTTCCAAAACAAAATCGTTCTGCAACTCATGTGGACGCGGGCGGCGCGGGCCTCTACGCTGCAGTGACGTTCCGAATCCGCCAGAGCAGACATGACCGACTCAGACAGCCCCGCCTATCAGGTTCTCGCCCGAAAATACCGCCCGGAAACCTTTGCCGATCTGGTGGGTCAGGATGCGATGGTCCGCACGCTCAAAAACGCGTTCGAGGCGGATCGCATCGCGCAAGCCTTTGTCATGACAGGCATTCGCGGAACCGGTAAAACCACGACCGCACGGATCATTGCGAAAGGCATGAACTGTATCGGACCGGATGGAACTGGCGGGCCCACGACCGAGCCTTGCGGCCAATGTGAGCACTGCGTCGCCATCATGGAAGGTCGTCATGTCGACGTCATGGAGATGGACGCCGCCAGCCGCACCGGCGTGAATGATATTCGCGAGATTATCGATAGTGTTCGCTATCGCGCCGCCTCGGCCCGCTACAAGATCTACATCATCGATGAAGTCCACATGCTGTCGACCAGCGCCTTCAACGCGCTGCTCAAGACGCTTGAAGAACCTCCCGCGCACGTGAAGTTCATCTTCGCCACAACTGAGATTCGCAAGGTTCCCGTCACGGTTCTGTCGCGCTGCCAACGCTTCGACCTACGTAGGATCGAGCCCGAGGATATGATCGGCCTGCTGCGCAAGATCGCCTCAGCTGAGAGCGCAGAGATTGCCGAGGATGCGCTGGCGCTGATCACCCGTGCTGCCGAGGGATCTGCTCGCGACGCGACCTCATTGCTGGATCAGGCGATCTCACACGGGGCCGGAGAGACGACGGCAGATCAAGTACGCGCGATGCTGGGCCTGGCGGATCGTGGCCGGGTTCTGGATCTCATGGACATGATCCTGCGGGGCGATGCAGCTGGGGCGCTGACCGAGCTTGGTGGCCAATACGCCGAAGGGGCTGATCCACTGGCCGTGCTGCGTGATCTGGCCGAAATCACTCATTGGGTCTCTGTTGTAAAGATCACTCCGGACGCAGCCGAAGACCCTACAGTTTCCCCGGATGAACGCGCCCGGGGCCAGCAGATGGCTGAGGCCCTCCCCATGCGGGTACTGACTCGGATGTGGCAGATGCTGTTGAAAGCGCTTGAGGAAGTTTCAGCCGCCCCCAACGCCATGATGGCTGCCGAAATGGCTGTGATCCGCCTGACTCACGTGGCCGACTTACCCAGCCCGGAAGAGTTGATCAAACGGCTGCAGGATACGCCTCCGCCCCCCAACGGCGGCCCAGGCGGCGGGATGCCAATCCAAAGCAACGGCGCGGCCCCGGTTGAAGCCCGCGCCGCTACAAGCTACGCCCCTGCGCCACGCAGGTCCGGCGGCGCTCCAGTCGCCGCTTTGGCGCAAGACACGCAGACCGCATTGGCGCGATACCCGAGTTTCGAACATGTGGTCGAGCTGATCCGGAACAACCGAGACGTCAAACTTCTGGTCGAGGTCGAAAACGGCGTGCGGCTGGTCTCTTACCAGCCGGGACGGATCGAGTTCACCCCTTCAGCGCAAGCCCCGACTGATCTTGCACCACGGCTGGGATCGGCCTTGCAACGTTGGACTGGCAACAGATGGGCGGTGTCCATTGTATCGGATGGCGACGCTCCGACGATCGCCGAAATCCGCGATAAAGCCGAACTGGCTCTGAAAGAAGAGGCCACGGCACATCCGCTGGTTCAGGCCGTTCTGGCAAGTTTCCCCAAGGCCAAAATCACCCGTATCGAAACACCGGAACAACGCGCCGCCCAAGTCGAGACCGAAGCCCTGCCCGAGGTCGAAGATGAATGGGATCCTTTCGAAGAAGACTGACCTCTATAAAAAGCAAAACCCTCCCGCGCCCGCCACGGGCAATCGGCTAAAGCCGATCACCCTGAGCGGCCTTGGGCCCGGCAGCGCTCGGGCTTTGCCCGAGCGCTGCCGGGTCCAACGGGAGGAAAGGTTTTGCCAAAGACCTTGACGAAAGGCGGGAGCGCGCTCTGCTCTTGTGTCAACACGGTGACCCCCGTATCTAGGCACAAACCGGACTTACAGGAGAAGCAAGATGCTCAAAGGACTAGGCGGCCTGGGCGATATGGCCAAGATGATGAAATCCGCGCAGGATCTTCAGACCAAGATGACGGAGATGCAGGAAGAGCTGAACAACCTGATGGTTGTCGGTGAATCCGGCGCAGGGCTGGTCAAGGCGACGGCAACCGCCAAGGGAGAGTTGAAGGGCCTGGATATCGACCCGTCGATCTTCAATGGCGACGACAAGGAAGTAGTCGAGGATCTGATCCTTGCGGCGATCAAGGACGCTCAGACCAAAGCCGCTGAGCGCTCACAGGCCGAAATGACCAAACTAACCGAAAGCATGGGCCTGCCCGCAGACATCAAACTGCCGTTCTGATCTTCATCATTGAGCGAATACACTCGCCGGAGGCTCCCTCAGGCGCCAGACAGGACAGGCCGTGAGTTCCAACAGCGACATCGACAATCTGATCGACCTGATGGCCAAGCTTCCCGGCCTCGGCCCCCGCTCGGCTCGCCGCGCGGTGCTGCACCTGATCCGGAAGCGCTCCCTGCTGCTAACGCCCCTGTCCGACGTGATGCAGCAGGTCGCCATCACCGCCCGTGAGTGCCTGAATTGCGGCAATGTGGGCACCACCGAAATCTGTGACATCTGCAACGATGAGGCCCGCGCGACCGGAGAGCTTTGCGTGGTCGAGGACGTCGCCGACCTCTGGGCGATGGAGCGTTCAGGCGTGTTCAATGGCCGCTACCACGTGTTGGGCGGCACGCTGTCAGCGCTGGATGGTGTTGGCCCGGATGAGCTGCGCATTCCCCGCCTCAAGGACCGGGTGGTGGCCGAAGGCGTCACCGAGATCATTCTGGCCCTGAACGCCACCGTCGACGGCCAGACCACGGCACATTACATCGCTGATCAGTTGGAGGGGCAGGTCCGCCTGACCTCACTAGCGCAAGGCGTGCCGATTGGAGGCGAGCTCGACTATCTGGATGACGGGACGATTACCGCAGCATTGAGGGCACGAAAAGAGCTCTGAGCAGTGCACTTCGTAAGCAACCGAAACGCTTTCGTCCATTCCGGTTGCACACCTGGCCCGGTCTCGTCTGTCAGGTGTAGGCACCCGACGAGTAAGTCAATTCGTAGGAATGGCTGTAGATCTCGAAGACAATACCAAAGGGGTCTTCGACGTAGACCATTCGGTAGGGTTTCTCTCCGGGATAATAGTATCGAATCGGCATACGTTGTTTGCCACCTGCTGCAACGATTTTTTCTACCAGGCCTTCGACATCCGGGTCTTGGACGCAAAAATGGAACGTACCATTCTGGCGAAAGTCGATATTGTTTTCCGGTACATAATTCCCGTCAAACTCGAAAAGCTCGAACCCGATGCGATCAGCAGTCGCGAGGTGCGCAATTCGTAGTTTTTTCCATTCCGGACCAAACACATCTGTGCACATGACACCAATATCCGTATCATCCTCTACCACGTCCGTTGGCGGCATGATCACGTATAGACCAAGGACTTCGGAGTAGAACTTTACAGCCTCGTCAACGTTTGGGACGGACAATCCGATGTGAGAGAACGTTCTTGGATGTTGCGGCATGGCTCGCTCCTTGCTTTATGGGACGAAAACTATTGTTCCAAAGCCGAGTTTCAAGCGCCTACCCAGCGAGGCATAGCCGGGTTCAGCCATGCACATAGGTCTTCTTTCGTGGTGCCATCAGTCAAGAATGGCCTTTGCCTGCCGCACGCGGCGTGTACTATGGCTATGACCTTATCCGTTTGATTTTGGGAACTGTTATGAAACGCCTTTTTGCCCTCGCACTTGCCGCCTTTACAGCCACTGCAGCGTTTTCGCAGCAACTGATCGACAAGGGCTTTGTCGATGGCTGGAACATCATGATGGACCCAGCGTTGGGCAATGGGTGCCTGATCCAGACGGTGTATCAGGACCTCTCGGTGGTGCGGATCGGTTACGACGCGCTAGGCAATCGAGGGTATTTCGCCGTCTACAACAAGGCCTGGGGCGATATCGAACAGGGAAAATCTTATCCGATCCGATTTGCTCTGGACGGCAAAAGCTATGACGCCACCGCCATTGGCTTCAACGAGCGTGACGTCCCCGGCGCGACCGTCTTTTTCACGGACCGGAATTTCGTCACCGCGATTGCTCAGAACAAGACGATGACGGTTTACAACCCGGCGGGCGAAGTAGTGATGGCCATCGACCTCAAAGGCACTGCAAAGGCGCTGGAATACGCACGAGACTGTCAGAACAGAAAGCTTTAACGAATCGGGTCGAAAAGGGCGTCTTTGGCCGTGCAGTCCCGGATGACATCGCGGCCGCAGGGCACAGGATCAAGGTCGCGGGACAAGCACAGGCGCACCTCTTCGATGTAGCCCTGTTTGCAGGTGATGGTGATCATGTCGCGCTCGAACTTAGGGTTGGCCTTTAGAAAGGCCTCTTCGACGATCGACGCGGGCAGTTTGACCGAGGTATCAAGCTGGCGGAACACCTCGGGCCGGGTCACGCGACCATACGCTTCGCGCGACAAATCCATATAGCCCCGCGCCGACAGGCCCGAACAGGTGCCGTGTTTCTTCCACTGATGCCATGCAAGGCCCGCACTGCCCTGAATATCCTCCATCGCGCGGGTCATTGCGCGCGACGGCGGGGCCTCGGGCGTGCGGCAATAGGAGGGCCAGCCCTGATGGAACTGCGGCCAGAGCCCGTGCAATATCCAACCGTGGTCGTGCCGGGCGTCGCATTGATCTGATCCACGCGCATCCCCTTCGCGCGCGCACCAGTTCGGAGACCAGCTCAGCGCGAGGACATAATAGTCGAACTCACCGGCCTTTTCGCCCTCGGCCAGCGCGGCGACTGCGCTTATGGCCCACAAAACCAGCGCTAAAAACCCATGGCGCATTCGCCTCTTCCCTTCTTGCGTCGCGGCGACTATATACACCCCAAGTTCCCCGACAACGGAAACCTGCCCCAATACCCGGGGCCGCCGAATTCCGGCGACGGGACAGATGTATGTATAGGAGACGGGCTGATGGCAAAACCGCTTATGGCCAAGGCAACAGCCGTATGGCTGGTGGACAACACCACGATCAGCTTTAAGCAGATCGCGGATTTCGTAGGAATGCACGAGCTTGAAGTGCAGGGCATTGCCGATGGCGATGTGGCCGCTGGTGTTAAAGGGTTCGACCCGCTTGCCAACAACCAGTTGACGCAGGAAGAGATCGATGCAGCGCAGAACAACCCGCTGCACAAACTGAAGCTCAAGTTCAACCCGTCGGCAACGGGCGAGGAAAAGCGCCGTGGCCCGCGTTACACCCCGCTGTCCAAGCGTCAGGACCGTCCGAACTCGATCCTGTGGCTGGTCAAGTTCCACCCCGAGCTTAGCGATGGTCAGATCGCCAAGCTGGTTGGCACCACCAAGCCGACCATCCAGTCGATCCGCGAACGTACGCACTGGAACATCGCCAACATGCAGCCCATCGACCCGGTTGCCTTGGGCCTGTGCAAACAGTCCGAACTGGACGCCGTGGTGCAGAAGGCCGCTGCGAAGAAAGCCGCCGAAGGCGGCGTGATGAGCGATGACGAGCGCCGCAAGCTGGTCTCGACCGAGCAGTCGCTGGAAATGGACGCAGCACCGAAGATCCCGACCGCGATTGAAGGTCTGGAAACCTTCTCGCTGTCTGAAGAGCCGGAAGCCGACAAGGAAGACAGTGATCCGATCGTGGACGCCGACAGCTTCTTCAACCTGCCCAAAGGTGGCGGGGACGACGACGAAGAAGACGATCTGCGCCCCTGATTTCTGGCCCGCCCCGGTCTAAACTGGCTGGGGCGTTTTCTTGGGACCTCTCATGCTCAGCATTCTATCTGCCATCTTTGGCCCACACCGCGCCGTTACGATCTACGCCTTCCTGAAAACCTGGGGTTTGGGTCTGGCTGCTGCTGTGGTCATGGCGGTCATTGTCGGCGGCCTGTTCCTGCTGGGGGATGACGGCGAGCATGAGCATCATTCCTTCATGACCGTCCCGGTTTTGTCGGCCACAGCGATCAACGGGGATCTCAAGAACGGGGTCATCGCCTCAGTTCGTCTGCCGGATGGGACGGCCACGTCGATCACCTCGACCGAGGCGCCGGTTTCCCAATCGGTGGGCACCAGCGCCTGCGTGGAAAAACGCGTCTACGTGGAAAGCGGAGAGGCAAGATACCGGTTCAAACTGCCTCGGTTCTGCGAGGCTGGTTGATCCCTAGCGAACCAGAGGAAAACGCCCGGACAATGCGCCGGGCGTTTTCTTTTTCAGAGCATCTGGAACAGGATCCCGGCGACAATCGCGCCCCCAACCCCAAGGGTCAAATAGGTTGCAAAGACGCGCGGTTTCACCAGTGACCAGACTGCAGCCATGGCCGGGATTGAGCTGACCGCGCCTGCCACCATGAAGGACATCGCGGCCCCTGCGGTCATGCCTTGCTCCGTCAGCCCCGCCAGAAGCGGCGGCGCGACATAGGAGTTTAAGTAGGCGGGCATTCCGACCAGCGCGGCTACGACGATGGGCAGCACGCCTTCTCCGCCGACGACGCGTGCGATCAGGTCTGCAGGCACATAGCTGACCAGAAGCGCCTCAAGCACATAGGCCAGAGCAAGCCATTTCAGCAGGAAGAAACCGTTGTGCACGAACTCAGACCGGAAACGCTGACGGCGTCCGGGTTCCTGCCAGAACTTCCAAACCGGTTTGTCATCCAACTTGGGGCCGCACCCACAGCAACCGACGGGTTTGTATTCCCGCAGGGGCTGTGCGAAGGCTCCGTTGCGCATCAGAAGGCGCACGGCGAACCCGCCGAACAGACCCAAGGCAACTGCTGCAACGGCCTTGCCGATGGCAAAGGGCCACCCCAATGCGCCTGCGGTGATCAGCAATGTCGGCGGATCAATCAGCGGAGAGCTAAGCCAGAAGGCCATCACCGCAGAGAGCGGCGCGCCCAGTGCCAGAAGCCCGGCGATGAACGGGATCACCTCACAGGAACAAAACGGCGCAAGCCCTCCGAACAGGGCGGCCAGAAAGATCATCCGGGTTTCTCGCCCCTCAAAAGCGCGCGCCACCATGACTTCGGCCCCGGTGGCCTTGAGATAGGACAGCAGAAGGACGGCGAACAGAATGTACTGGCCCGTATGCGCAAGCGCCTTGGCGGCGAAGGTTACGACCTCAGCCCAGTTGCCCGGATCGAAAACTGCGACCAACGCCAGTATCGCGACGATCAAAGCCCAAGGCGTTTTGATCACATCCAGCGCGAGTTTGGCCGAGGCTTTTGGGTTTTGTGATAGTTCAGCCATCGTTTGCGGCCTTTCCGACTTCGTCTGCGCAGCATTCGCTTAGAATAAACTGCGCCAGGTTTCGCAACTCGTTGAAACAGGCGCGATTGATCGTCGTGCGCCCGATCTTTTCCTGTTCAACCACACCACCTGCAGCCAGAAACCGAAGGTGATGCGCAAGGGTGGAGGGGGCGATGCCGGTACGTGTCTGGATCTCACCCACGGTCAGACCGGCCTGCCCGGCCCTCACAAGTGTTTTCAGAACCTTCAACCGGGCCTCGGACCCCATGGCCGAAAATCCTGCTGCAGCGGTTTCCCACATCTGAATTCTCCATTAAACTATATTTCTAGTTATTTAGGTGATTCGAATTTCCTCGTCAAGCCACATCACAAATTCACTCCGAGGCATGTAAGTCCAGATTGCCACCGCCTTAAGTCCAACCTATAAGCGCTCATGGCTATCTCGGTTGACACTTTCTTTCTTGAGCTGAACGGACAGGGGACGCTGCAGGCGCAAATCCAGCAGATGATCGCCGAAGGCATTCTGTCGGGTCGGTTCCACATTGGGGAAAAGCTGCCGTCGTCCCGCAAGCTGGCAACCCATCTGGGCGTCAGTCGGATTACGGTGACACTGGCCTATACCGAACTTCTGGCCAATGACTACCTGACCGCCAAAGGGCGTTCGGGCTACTATGTATCAGAAAATGCGCCGGTCCCGCCGAAATACACGCCCGTCCCGCGCAGCGAAGAGACGGTCAACTGGGACAACGCGCTGGCCCGGCGGTTCTCGGGCGGCAATGTGCTGACCAAACCTCAGGACTGGCGCAACTACAAATACCCGTTCATCTACGGGCAGGCCGACAGGACACTGTTTGACCACGCGAATTGGCGGCTATGTGCGGTTCGGGCGCTGGGACACAAGGATTTCGAGTCCCTAACAACTGACTACGCTGATCAGGACGATCCGCTGCTGGTCGAGTTCATTGCCCGCCACACCCTGCCACGCCGAGGCATCACCGCCCGCCCCGAAGAGATCCTGATCACGTTGGGCGCGCAGAACGCGTTATGGCTGGCCTCACGCATTCTTCTGAAAAAAGGGCGCACAGCGGCAATCGAAGACCCATGCTACTACGCTTTGCGTGAGCTGCTGAGCCATTCGGATTGCACCATGGCGCCGATCCGCGTGGATGGTGACGGTCTGCCGCCCGAGGCTCTGCCAGACAACACCGATGTGATCTTTACCACCCCCAGCCACCAAAGCCCCACAACGGCCACCATGCCCGTCAGCCGCAGAACCGCCCTGCTGGAACGCGCGAGTGAGTTGAACGCCATGATCGTTGAGGACGACTACGAGTTCGAGATGGCTTATCTGGGGGCGCCCTCACCCGCGCTCAAGTCGATGGATCGCGACGGGCGGGTGGTCTATGTGGGCAGCTTCTCGAAATCGCTATTTCCGGGGTTGCGCCTGGGCTACATGGTCGGGTCCGAGACCTTCATCCGAGAGGCGCGTGCGCTTCGGTCGCTGGTGTTGCGGCATCCGCCGGGGCATGTTCAGCGCACGGCAGCCTATTTCTTGTCCCTCGGGCACTACGACGCACAGATCCGGCGCATGTCGAACGCCTTGGCCGAACGGCGCGAGGCGTTGGACAAAGCCGTTCAAACCCATGCGCTACAGGTCGCAGGGCGCGGCGTGCTTGGCGGGTCGTCCATTTGGATGCAAGCCCCTTCGCATGTAGACACCGCGCAACTGGCCACCACATTGCAGGCGCAAGGGGTGCATATCGAACCCGGTGCGCCCTTCTTCTCAGGGCCGAGGCCGCCTCGGAACTTCTACCGTCTGGGATATTCCTCCATTGCTCCCGACCGCATAGAGGCCGGGGTGAAACTGATCGCGGATGCGATCCGGGCCAGTTGACCGTCGGCTGGACGTATTCCGCCGCCTCATCTGGCCCTAACGCCATCCGCACCCATACGCCAAAACCGTATCAAAGGCCGGGCTGAACCCCCCGGCCAATTCACGCATTCAGTTTTGGAGAGCCACCGATGAAAATGACCACGGAAGAAGCCTTTGTTAAGGTTCTGCAGATGCACGGGATCGAGCATGCCTTTGGCATCATCGGTTCTGCCATGATGCCGATCTCGGATATTTTCGGGAAAGCTGGCATCACCTTCTGGGATTGCGCGCATGAAGGCTCGGGCGGCATGATGGCCGACGGCTACACCCGCGCCACCGGCAAAATGTCGATGATGATCGCGCAAAACGGCCCCGGCATCACCAATTTTGTCACCGCCGTCAAAACCGCCTACTGGAACCACACCCCACTGCTGCTGGTTACCCCTCAGGCCGCGAACAAGACCATGGGTCAGGGCGGTTTCCAGGAAATGGAGCAGATGCGGATGTTCGCAGACTGCGTCTGCTATCAGGAAGAAGTGCGCGACCCGTCGCGTATGGCCGAAGTCCTAAGCCGCGTGATCACCAAAGCCAAGCGCGCCTCAGCCCCGGCACAGATCAACGTGCCCCGTGACTTCTTCACTCAGGTCGTCGATATCGAACTGCCTGCCGTGGTCGAATTCGAACTGCCTTCGGGCGGCGCCTCTGCCGTGACCGAAGCCGCCGCTCTGCTGTCCGATGCCAAGAACCCAGTCATCCTTAACGGTGCTGGCACGGTACTGTCCGCGGGCGGCATCGAAGCGTCGAAAGAACTGGCCGAGCGTCTGGACGCCCCCGTGTGCGTTGGCTACCAGCACAACGACGCCTTCCCCGGCTCGCACCCGCTGTTTGCCGGCCCTCTGGGTTACAACGGCTCGAAAGCTGCGATGGAGCTGATCAAGGAAGCGGACGTTGTTCTGTGCCTTGGCACCCGTCTAAACCCGTTCTCGACCCTACCCGGATACGGTATGGAATACTGGCCGACCGAAGCAAAAATCATTCAGGTCGACATCAACCCGGACCGCATCGGCCTGACCAAGAAGGTCTCCGTTGGTATCGTTGGCGACGCAGCCACCGTTGCAACCAGCATCCTGGCACAGCTTTCGGGCACTGCGGGCGATGAAGGCCGCGATGCGCGTAAGGCGAAAATTGCCGAAACCAAGTCGCGTTGGGCGCAGGAACTGACCTCGATGGACCACGAGCAGGACGACCCGGGCACGACCTGGAACGAACGCGCTCGTGCAGCCAAGCCGGACTGGATGAGCCCGCGTATGGCTTGGCGTGCGATTCAATCAGCACTGCCGAAAGAGGCGATCATCTCGTCCGACATCGGCAATAACTGCGCCATCGGCAACGCTTACCCCTCGTTTGAGGAAGGCCGCAAATATCTGGCCCCCGGCCTGTTCGGCCCCTGTGGCTATGGTCTGCCGTCGGTGATCGGCGCCAAGATCGGCTGCCCGGATGTGCCCGTTGTTGGTTTCTCGGGCGACGGTGCCTTTGGTATCGCCGTAACCGAGCTGACTGCAATCGGCCGTGAAGAATGGCCCGCGGTGACCCAGATCGTCTTCCGCAACTACCAGTGGGGCGCTGAAAAGCGGAACTCGACCCTGTGGTTCGACGACAACTTCGTCGGCACCGAATTGGACACCAAGGTCTCTTACGCCGGTATCGCAGAAGCCTGCGGTCTGAAAGGCGTCGTCGCCCGTACGCAGGACGAACTGACAGCTGCGCTGAACCAGGCGATCGAAGATCAGAAGAACGGCATCACCACCTTGATCGAAGCCATGATCAACCAGGAACTGGGTGAGCCGTTCCGTCGCGACGCTATGAAGAAGCCGGTTGCGGTTGCGGGTATCGAAGCAGCAGACATGAAGCCGCAAGTCGAGGCCTGATCGCGGTGAAGCCCCTACATCAAATTCTCGGGGCTGCGACCAGTTCCAAAAAGATCATCGCCCTTGCAGAGGGCGATGATCCACGTGTTGTAGAAGGTGCGTTGAAAGCACGTGCCGAAGATGCAGCCGATATTATCCTTGTCGGCGATCAGACCAAAGTTGCCTCTTTTCTGGCTGAAAAAGGCGGAAGTGATGTAGCCGGGATAGACATTCACGATCCGGTTACTTCGCCCCACTTGGATCGCTTTGCCGATGCCTATTTCGAACTGCGCAAACACAAAGGCGCAACGCCTGAGACTGCGAAGTCGCTGGTGCAAAACCGTCTTAACTACGCCGCCATGTTGGTCCATCTCGGGTTGGCTGATGGCACGGTCGGCGGTGCTGTGGAAACCACTTCGGACACTGTTCGTGCCGCTTTGCAGATCATCGGTAAAGCACCTGACGCCCATATGGTGTCCAGTTTCTTTCTGATGATCTATGACCGTGACCATCACACAGTTCAGGGCGCCCATATTTTCGCCGACTGCGGATTGGTCGTTGATCCGAACGAACGCGAGTTGGCCGAGATCGCTCAGGCCTCGGCCGCGTCCTATCGTACACTCACCGGAAAAGAGCCTCGTGTTGCGATGCTGTCTTTCTCGACGAGCGGCAGTGCCAGCCATCCGAAAGTGTCCAAGGTGGTTGAGGCTACACAAATTGCCAAAACCGCTAATCCTGACCTGGTCATTGACGGAGAGTTGCAATTCGACGCTGCCTATGTGCCAGAGGTCGCCAGCAAGAAGGCCAAGAATTCGCCACTGGAAGGGAGAGCAAACGTGTTTGTCTTTCCCAATCTCGATGCGGGCAACCTGGGGTATAAGATCGCCCAACGCATTGGCGGGGCCGAAGCCATTGGGCCCGTTCTACAAGGCTTGGCCAAACCCGCAAACGACCTCTCGCGCGGCTGTTCTTCGGACGATGTGCTGCACATGATCGCCGTGACCGCCGTGCAGGCACAACAAGTGGGTTCATCGCAAGAGCCAGTTCATCCAGCTACTGCATAACCTCTGCGGCTTTGCCGCTTAACTGTAAACGTGTTCAAGAAAGATCAACGAACCGATGCTGGGTAAGACTGAACTCAAAAGCTCCTTCGGCGCGGATATCGCCCAGACGGCTCGAACCATGTTCCCCGGGGTTATGGTGGCGATCACCGTTGCCGTAACGGCGAAATTCCTGTCCGAGCATTACGCGACGCCAGCCATGCTGATGGCCTTGCTGCTTGGCATCGCGCTCAGTTTTCTGGGCGAAGAGGGCAAAACCGTGCCCGGCATCGGTTTTGCAGCCCGATCTCTGCTGCGGCTTGGCGTGGCGCTTTTGGGTGTGCGGATTTCCATGACGCTGATGATGGGATTGGGTTGGGACCTGATCGCTCTTGTGGTTGGCGGCGTGTTGGCCACCATTGCGTTCGGTCTTTTGATCGCACGGTTCTTTGGTCACAAATGGCGCTTTGCATTCCTGACCGCCGGCTCTGTCGCCATCTGTGGCGCGTCTGCGGCAATGGCGATCAGCGCCATCCTGCCCAAGGATGAACGATCCGAGGAACGCCTGATCTTCACCGTTCTGGGCGTCACCGTCCTGTCGACCATCGCTATGATCGCATACCCGATTCTGGTGCGCACGTTGGGCATGGATGACGTGGCGGGTGGTGTGTTTCTGGGTGGCACGATCCACGATGTGGCACAGGTTGTCGGCGCAGGGTTCTCAATCTCGGAACAGACCGGCGACACCGCCACTTTGGTCAAACTGTTCCGCGTGGCGATGCTGGCGCCGGTGGTTTTGGTCGCCTCGCTGATCATCCGCAACGTCACCCACATGGACGAAGCGGGCAAGCGCCCCCCGATCCTACCCGGCTTTGTGATCGGGTTTCTGGTGCTGGCTGCGGCCAGCTCGTTCGGCCTGATCCCGCCCTTCCTTTCCGAGTTGCTCAGCCAAACATCCCGCTGGCTGCTTCTGATCGCGATCGCGGCGGTTGGAATGAAGACGAACTTAAAACAAATCCTCTCGGTCGGAGGCGCAGCCATCGCCCTGATCGTTGTGGAAACTCTTTTTATTGCAGGAATTATCCTCGCCGGACTAACATTCCTAACCTGACCCGCCGCCCCGACATAAGGACGCCAGATGACAATCCAGCAACCGAAGATCGACACCAGCCCGAAAGTCTCGGACGAGATCCGGCGCACCACCTGTTATATGTGTGCCTGTCGCTGCGGCATCAATGTTCACATGAAGGACGGCAAGGTTGCCTATATCGAAGGTAACCGCGACCACCCGGTCAACAAAGGCGTGCTTTGCGCCAAGGGCAGCGCCGGCATCATGCAGGTCAACGCGCCATCCCGCCTGCGCAAGCCTCTGCGGCGGGTCGGCCCGCGCGGCTCAGGTGAGTTCCGCGAGATCGAATGGGACGAGGCGATCAGCACCGCCGTCGGTTGGCTGAACGAGTTGCACGAGACCGCACCGCACAAGCTGGCCTTCTTTACTGGGCGCGACCAGAGCCAGAGCTTCACCAGCTTCTGGGCACAGAATTTTGGTACACCCAACTATGCGGCCCATGGCGGGTTCTGCTCGGTCAACATGGCAGCGGGCGGCATCTACACGATGGGCGGCGCGTTTTGGGAGTTCGGCCAGCCCGATTGGGACCACACCAAGCTGTTCATGCTTTTCGGTGTGGCCGAGGACCACGACAGCAACCCGATCAAGATGGGCATCGGCAAGATCAAGGCGCGCGGTGCGCGGGTGATCGGGGTGAACCCGATCCGCTCGGGCTACAACGCGGTGGCTGACGATTGGGTCGGGATCACGCCGGGCACCGATGGGCTGTTCATCCTGTCACTGATCCATGTGCTGATGAAAGCTGGCAAGATCGACCTCGACTACCTTGCCCGCTACACCAACGCGCCGGTTCTGGTGAATGCTACTGACGGCCCGGAGAAGGGCCTGTTCCTGCGCGATGCAGACGGAAAGCCTCTGGTTATCGACCGTGTGACCGGTGAGCCGACCGCCTTTGACAAACCCGGCGTGCGCCCGGATCTGTCCGCCACCTACGACAAGGATGGCGTAACTCACCGCCCGGTCTTCCATCAGATGGCCGAGAAATACCTCTCGGACAATCACGCCCCCGAGAACGTGGCCGAGCGCTGTGGTATTCCGGCACAGAAAACCCGCGCCATCGCCGCCGAAATCGCCCGCGTCGCCTTTGAAGAGGCCATCGAGCTCGATCAGGAATGGACCGATTTCCGCGGCGAGAAACATTCGAAAATGACAGGTCGCCCGGTCAGTTTCCACGCAATGCGCGGCATCTCGGCCCATGCTAACGGCTTCCAGACCTGTCGCGCGCTGCATGTGCTGCAGATCCTGCTGGGTACGGTCGAGGTTCCCGGCGGCTTTCGCTTCAAACCGCCCTACCCCAAACCCGTCGAGGCGCACCCGACACCGCACGGAGACCGCCGCCCGGGCCGCCCACTGGAAGGCCCTCACCTTGGCTTCCCGCGTGGCCCCGAAGACCTCCTGCTAGACGAGGACGGCACCGCTCAGCGTATCGACAAAGCCTTTACATGGGAAAACCCGATGTCGGCCCACGGGCTGATGCACATGGTGATCTCGAACGCCGCCTCAGGCGATCCCTACAAGATCGACACGTTGTTCATGTATATGGCGAATATGTCGTGGAACTCCTCCATGAACACCAAAGGTGTGATGGAGATGCTGTCGGCCAAGACCGAAGACGGCAAATACGTCATTCCGCATATCATCTACTCGGATGCCTATTCATCGGAAATGGTCGCCTATGCCGACCTGATCCTACCAGATACGACCTATCTGGAGCGTCACGACTGTATCTCGCTGCTGGATCGCCCGATCTGCGAGGCCGACGCCGCTGCTGATGCCATCCGCTGGCCGGTGGTCGAACCCGATCGCGACGTGCGCGGGTTCCAGTCGGTGCTGATCCAACTCGCCAACCGCATGAGCCTGCCGGGCTTCACCAACGAAGACGGCACACCCAAGTGGAAAGACTATGCCGACTATATCGTCAATCACCAGCGCAAACCCGGCATCGGCCCACTGGCCGGGTTCAGAGGCGAAGATGGCACCAAGGAAGGACGCGGAGAGGTCAATCCGGACCAGTTGAACCGATATATCGAAAACGGAGGCTTCTACGTCGCGCATATTCCGGAAGGCGCGGATTATTACAAACCTTGGAACGCCGCCTATCAGGATTGGGCCGTTGGAATGGGCCTCTACGACAGCCCGCAGCCCTACCTGTTCCAGCTATATTCAGAACCGATGCGCAAGTTCCAACTGGCCGCCGAAGGACACGGACCGAACCAGCCCCCCGACCACCTGCGACAACGCATCAAAGACGCCATGGACCCTCTGCCCATTTGGTACGAGACCGACCAACAGGGCAACGAAGGCTTCACCGTCAACGCCCTGACTCAGCGCCCAATGGCGATGTACCACAGCTGGGGCACCCAAAACGCCTGGCTGAGGCAACTTCACGGGCGCAACCCGCTTTACGTCCCCACCAAGCTGATGCGCGAACACGGGCTCCAAGACGGCGATTGGGCCAAGGTCAACTCCCCCCACGGCGAGATCACCGTACCCGTGATGGAAATGGCTGCGTTGAATGAAAACACCGTCTGGACCTGGAACGCCATCGGCAAACGCAAAGGTGCCTGGGCGCTACAGGAAGACGCACCCGAGGCCACCAAGGGCTTCCTGCTCAACCACCTGATACACGAACTGCTGCCGTCCAAGGGGGACGGTATGCGATGGGCCAACTCTGACCCGATCACCGGTCAGGCCGCGTGGTTCGACCTGAAAGTCAGGATCGAAAAAGCCGCCCCTCCAGCGGATGCCGAAAGCCAACCCGAATTTGCCCCGATCAATTCCCCCGTCGGCACCGGCCCGAAGGATATCGCGTGGAAGGTAGGCAAATGATCCAATCTTCATCTGGCCAAAAATATCTCGGGGGTGAATTGAGCCAACGGCTCAAGAGGGGGCTGGCCCCCTGCCCCGCCCACCAAAGCCGAGGTTCCCTGATATGACCCAGCTCCCCCAATCCACAGACCGCAAAATGGGCCTCGTCATCGACCTCGACACCTGTGTCGGCTGCCACGCCTGCGTGATTTCCTGCAAAGGCTGGAACACCGAAAACTACGGCGCACCCTTGTCTGATCAGGATGCCTATGGCGGCAACCCCTCGGGCACATTCCTTAACCGTGTCCACTCCTACGAGGTCACACCGACCGAGGGCCCCGCCCAACTGGTTCACTTCCCCAAATCCTGCCTGCATTGCGAAGACGCTCCCTGCGTCACGGTCTGCCCAACAGGGGCCAGCTACAAACGCGTCGAGGATGGGATCGTGCTGGTCAACGAAAGCGACTGCATCGGCTGCGGCCTCTGCGCCTGGTCCTGCCCCTATGGCGCGCGGGAAATGGACATGGCCGAGGGCGTAATGAAGAAGTGCACCCTCTGCGTTGATCGCATCTACAACGAAAACCTGCCCGAAGTGGATCGTGTTCCCTCCTGCGTCCGCACCTGCCCAGCCGGCGCTCGACATTTCGGGGACCTCAGTGATCCAGACAGCGACGTCAGCAAGCTGGTCGCTGAACGGGACGGCATGGACCTGATGTCCGAAATGGGCACCAAACCCGTCAACAAATACCTGCCGCCCAGACCCAAGGATCAGATCGAGGACCAGATCGACATTCTGGCCCCACTGCTCGCCCCCATCGCGGAAGAGACCAAAGGGTTCCTTGGCTGGCTTGACAAAACTCTGGAGAAGCTCTGATGCATCCGGCCCCTTCCGTTATCATCTTCACCACCTTGTCCGGCCTCGGATTTGGGCTGCTGTTCTTCCTGGGCCTCGGCATGCCAGACGTTACAGGCTGGGTCGCCTTTGTCTTCTTCCTGATTGCCTACGGGCTGGCCGTCGGCGGATTGCTGGCGTCAACCTTTCACCTCGGTCACCCAGAGCGGGCGTGGAAAGCGTTCACGCAATGGCGCTCAAGCTGGCTCAGCCGCGAGGGCTGGTGCGCGGTGATCGCACTTGTCCTGATGGGCCTGTTCGCAATCGGTTCGGTCTTTCTAGGTGAACGCTGGAGCCTTTTGGGCTGGCTCGGCGCGTTGTTCTCGCTAGCCACGGTGTTCACCACATCAATGATCTACACCCAACTTAAGACGATCCCCCGTTGGAACATGAAACTGACACCGGTCATGTTCCTCAGCTTCAGCCTGGCCGGTGGGGCCTTGATGGCCGGGCAGACCTCGGTCGCTCTACCCTTGCTGTTGATCGCTGCTCTGGTGCAGATTCTGTACTGGCGTCAGGGGGACAAGGCGCTTGCCAACTCGGGGACTGACCTTGGGACAGCAACAGGATTGGGTCAGCGCGGGTCTGTGCGGGCGTTTGAGCCTCCGCATACCGGGACCAACTACTTGCTACGCGAGTTCGTCCACGTGGTTGGCCGTAAACATGCCGAGAAGCTGCGGATCATCTCGTTCCTGCTGGCCTTTGCGCTGCCCGTCGTGTTCATCGCGATCCCGTTAGAAGGGCTCGCGCTAAAACACCTGCTTGCGCTGCTGGCAGTGGTTTCGCACTTGGCTGGGGTTGCCGCGTCACGCTGGCTGTTCTTCGCGCAGGCGGAGCATGTGGTTGGGCTCTACTACGGCAAGCGGTGAGAACCTTTGCAACAAACAAAAAAGGGCGGCGCTCGATATTCGAGGCCGCCCTTTTCATAAGAACGTCTAACTTAGATCAGACCTGCATGCGCCATCGCGGCTTCAATCGCAGCCTTGGTGCTGTCTTCCAGTTCAGTCAGAGGCGAGCGAACTTCGGTGCTGCACAGGCCTAGTTTGCTCAGCGCGTATTTCGCGCCTACCAGGCCGGGCTCGATGAAGATGGCTTCGTGCAGAGGCATCAGGCGGTCCTGATAGTCCAGAGCCTTGGCGTAGTCGCCCGCCAGCGTGGCCTGTTGGAACTCGGCGCAAAGTTTCGGAGCCACGTTGGCCGTGACCGAGATACAGCCTACCCCGCCATGCGCGTTGAAGCCCAACGCGGTGGCGTCTTCGCCCGACAGCTGACAGAAGTCGGTGCCACAGCTTGCTCGCTGCTGGCTGACGCGCGCCAGATCGCCCGTCGCGTCTTTGACACCGACAATCCGTGGCAGCTTTGCCAGTTCACCCATGGTCGCGGGGGTCATGTCGATGACCGAACGGCCCGGGATGTTGTAGATGACGATCGGAATCTCGGCGCAATCGTGCAGGGCGCGGAAATGGGCCAACAGGCCTTTTTGGGTCGGCTTGTTGTAATATGGTGTGACCACCAGTGCCGCATCGGCCCCGACATTCTTGGCAAACTGGACGAATCGAACTGCCTCGACCGTGTTGTTCGAACCTGCGCCCGCAATTATCGGCACCCGACCTGCGGCAGCTTTGACCACTTCGGCCACAACGGTTTCGTGTTCCTCATGGCTCAGCGTCGGGCTTTCGCCGGTGGTGCCCACGGGAACCAGACCGGTCGAACCTTCCTTTATTTGCCACTCTACCAAGTGTTTGAGCGTATCCAGGTCCAACTCGCCGTTGCTGAACGGGGTGACGAGGGCTGGCATCGAGCCTTTGAACATGGGTCGCGCTCCTTGAAGTGCGGTTGCAGTATTTGCGCCATCCTCGCTCACGTTTTTGGCTTTGTGAGTTGATACTGGCGGCGCAAGGTTTATCCTGAATGGCTCTATCCTCGGTTGGTTGGGAAATGCAAGGGATGACACGCGTTCTGGCCTTTTTGGCAACAGTGATTCTGTGTTTTGGGATGCAGGCAAGCGCCGCGCAGGCCGATGCTGCCGGTGATCTGCGCGCCGGGCTGGCCGAAATGCGCAAAGGTGACTGGAACGAAGCGCTAGCGGTTTCTGGCGCACGCGGCTCGGTTACGCGTGACATTATCGTGTGGCATTGGCTGCGAGAGGGCTTTGGCAGCTCAGGCGATGTGCTTGTGTTTCTTGAGCGCCGCCCCGACTGGCCCGGACTGGCCTGGTTGCGCCGCAAGAGCGAGCCGTCCTTTACCGGGGCTGATCCGGATCGAGCGGTGAACTTCTACGCCGATCAGCCGCCGCAAACGGCCGAAGGCGCGCTGAACTATGCTGTTGCCCTAAAAGCCAAAGGTCGGATTGGGGATGCCGAGGCCGATATCGTCACAGCCTGGCGCACCATGCCCATGGGGTCGGGCTTGCAGAAGGACTATCTTGAGAATTTCGGCAAGTTGCTAAAACCGCACCACACTGCTCGACTGGATCGGATGCTGTGGGACAATCATCTGGTCAGCGCCGGGCGTATGCTGCCACTGGTCAGCGCGGATCAGCGCAAGTTGGCGGAAGCCCGCATTGCCCTGCAAAAACGCGAACCGGGCGTGGATGGCAAGATTTCTGCCGTACCCAAGGCTCTGGCAGGGTCTCCGGGCCTGGCGTTTGATCGGTTTGTCTGGCGCGACAAGAAAGAGTTGGACGACAGCGCTATTGATTTGATGCTGGCGCGATCGACCGGCCCAGACGCCTTGGGTGAGCCGGAAAAATGGGCCGAAGGGCGACGCCGACTGGCCCGGCTTGAGATGCGGCAAGGCAGTGCGGCCCGTGCCTATGAGGTTGCCGCCAATCACTACATGACGCCCGAAATGGGTTATGGATACGCCGATCTGGAATGGCTGGCCGGGTTTCTGGCTTTGCGCAAGTTGAACGACCCCGCGACGGCGGTTCGGCATTTCCAAAACTTCGAAGGCGCGGTGAAGTCTCCGATATCACGAGGCCGCGCCGGCTATTGGCTGGGTCGCGCTTACGCGGCACAAGGGGATGCCGAGAAAGCCTATGACGCTTACGCAATGGGTGCAGATTATCAAACGTCTTTCTACGGCATTCTGGCAGCCGAGCAGATCGGGCGACCTTTCGACAGCACCCTCGCCAACCCGCCGCGCGCCGCGCATTGGCGGCAAGCCGAATTTGCGAACTCCAGCGTTTTGGAGGCCGGTCTGCTGCTGCTAAAGGCAGGGGAGGACAATCTCTCCGAACGGTTTCTGACCCACCTGGTCGAAAGCCTCGATACAGCGCAAGCCAATCAGCTGGGCGATCTGGTCATCGAGTTGAAAGAGCCGCATCTGGCCGTGATGATCGCCAAACGCGCCGCGACCACGGGAACGGTTCTACCCGCCGCCTACTACCCTGTGCATCCGGTCGCAGATATCGGCTTGCCAATGGCCAAAGAGATGACCTTGGCCATCGCTCGGCGTGAAAGCGAATTTGATCCCGTTGTGATCAGCGGCGCAGGCGCGCGTGGCTTGATGCAGGTGATGCCAGCGACGGCCAAACTGGTCGCGCAGGAGCTTGGGATTCTAAGTGGGCATCAGACTGGTCGGCTGACCACGGACTGGGAATACAATGCCAAGCTGGGGGCTAACTACCTGTCCAGCCTTGCGGCGGATTTCAACGGCAATGTGGTCATGATGTCCGCCGGGTATAATGCCGGACCACGGCGACCGATCTCATGGATGGAGCGCTATGGCGACCCCCGCGCCGGTGAAGTGGATGTGGTCGACTGGATCGAGACCATCCCTTTCAGCGAAACGCGCAACTATGTGATGCGCGTGACCGAAAGCCTTCCGGTCTACCGCGCGCGTCTGGGGAAACCAGCCCTGCCCGTGCCCTTCTCGCAGGAACTGGCCGGATCAACCCTTGCGGCGTTCGCGCCATAGGGTGAACAGCCCCGCAGCAACAACCAGCCCTGCGCCGATGACGACCTCGGGGCGGAGGACCTCGTTGAAGATCGCGATACCAAGGATCGCGACCCATACCAGATGGAGGTAGGCAAAGGGCTGCACCGCACTGGCCTCGGCCGCCTCATAGCATTTGATCAGCAACCAATGACCAAAGGCCCCGCTGACACAGAGCGTTGCCATCCAGGCCCAGTCCGCCTTTGCCATCGGTTCCCAGAACCACATGCCGACTAGCGTCATGGCAACGGCACCGCTGACGCCGGTCCAGAAAAAACTGGTGGCGGCGCTGTCTCGGCGCGCGGCATAGCGGGTGAGCAGTGAATAGACCGCAAACAGAAAGGCCGAGATCAACGGAATGATCGCCCAGGGGTTAAACACACCGACCCCCGGTTGAAGGATGATCAACACGCCGACGCAGCCGACCCCGATTGCAGTCCAACGCCGCCAGCCCACGCTTTCTCCCAGAACCGGGCCACTGAGAGCCGCGACCAGAAGAGGGTAGCAGATGAAGACCGCCATGCTGTTGATCAGACCTAGCTTGGTGAAGCCGAAAACGGCGACGCAAATCTCAGTCACCAGCAAAACGCCGCGAAAGATCTGGAGTTTCGGCTGGTCGGTACGCGCCGCAGCCTTCAACCCACCCGGAGCGCGGGCCGCCAGTGCGATGACAAAAGCGGCGAAGAACCAGTAGCGGACCATCACCACCATATAAGTGTTATAGGTTCCGGCCAGATGGCGCGATATCCCGTCCTGCAAGGCAAAAACCACTGTTGAGGCGATCATCAGCGCGATCCCGGCCGAGATATTGTTCTGCTGCGTCACGCTTTCACCGCCCGTGTCATATGCCGTTTGCGACCGTAGCCGGGTGCGCGAGTGACCGAAAAACCGGCCTCCTCCAACCCGCGGCGGACAAAGCCTGCCGCGGTGTAGGTGGCCGCGGTGCCGCCCGGTGCCGTGTGATCGGATACCTGCTGCATCAAATCCGCGCCCCAGAGTTCGGGGTTTTTGGCGGGTGAGAAGCCGTCCAGAAACCACGCATCGGCCTTGCCGGTCCAACCCGGCAGCGTCTGACGCGCGTCGCCTTCGATCACCTCAAGGTGCAGCGTGTCGAACTGACAGGACCCGCCGTGCCATTGCGACAGGAAGCGGTCTGCCCAAGGTTGCACCTCGGGGAATGCGGCCAAGGCGCGCGCCATATCCTCGGGGGCCATTGGGAAGGCCTCAAAACTGGTGAACCGCAGTGGGGTGGTCTGGCCTGCGGCCTCCCACGCGGACCAGGCGGTCAGCAAGTTCAGGCCGGTGCCGAAGCCCAGTTCGGCAATATGAAACCCCGGCGCAAAGCGTGCGGGCAGGTCGTTGCCCGACAGAAAGACATGCCGCGTCTCCTCCAACCCGTTCTGCAACGAGAAGTAGGGGTCATTGAACTGGTCCGAAACCGGAATCCTGTCCTCTCTCCATGTCAATTCGGCGTGCTGGTCTGCCATCGGGGAATCCTGTAGCTAAGCGGCGCGACACTGAACAAGGAAGAGGGGTTTGGCAATGGTCGATGTGACGGTACGCGGCGCTGGCATTTTTGGCCTGTCCATCGCCTGGACCTGCGCCCGGCGCGGCGCAAAGGTGCAAGTCGTCGATCCCTTTGGCCCCGGTGCAGGCTCCAGCGGTGGGTTGGTGGGCGCTCTGGCCCCGCATGTGCCCGAGAACTGGAATGCCAAGAAAGCCTTTCAGTTCGATAGCCTGATCATGGCCGAACCCTTTTGGGCGCAGGTCGAAGCGACCGGAGGGGTCTCAGCCGGGTATGGGCGTCTGGGACGTCTGCAACCCATCATGGATGAGCGCACCCTGCAACTGGCGCACCAACGGCATGCCACCGCGCAAGAGCTCTGGCAGGGCCTGGCCGAGTGGCGGGTGCTGGCCACGTCGGAGGCAGGCCAATGGTGCCCACCCAGCCCGACCGGCTATGTCATCCACGACACCCTGACCGCGCGGATGCACCCGCGCCGGGCCTGTGCCGCGCTGGTTGCGGCGCTCTCGGTCATGGGGGTTGAGGTGGTTGGTGAGGCCCCGGACAAGGGCCATGTTCTGCATGCAACAGGTGTCGCCGGATTGCAGGAGCTCAGCCAAAGCTTCGGGAAAACCGTCGGCAATGGCGTCAAGGGACAGGCGGCATTGCTGCGCTTTGATGCGGGCGCGGTGCCGCAGCTTTTTGCAGATGCGATCCATATCGTGCCGCATGCAGACGGCACGCTTGCGATCGGCTCGACCTCGGAGCGGGACTATGATGATCCAAACAGCACCGACGACGCGCTTGAGGATGTAATCGACCGAGCCACCCGCGCCGTTCCCGTGCTGCACGGAGCCGAGGTGATCGAGCGATGGGCCGGTGTCCGCCCTCGCAGCAAAAGCCGCGCTCCGATGCTGGGTGCACACCCGCTCCGCGACGGTCAGTTCATCGCCAATGGTGGCTTCAAGATCGGCTTTGGCATGGCTCCGAAAGTGGCCGAGGTGATGGCGGACCTGATGCTGGACAGTCGCGATGAAATCCCTGAGGACTTTCTGCCCGCAGCGTCACTCTGACCGCGCTTCTGCCTGCATGCACTGTCGCCCGTCGGGGCCTCGAACCCACAGGTCTTGTCCATTGCGGCAGAGTGTGGCCGTCTCGAAATGCAAAAGCGGCGCGGTTGCCCTGAAGGAAAAGTACGTCAGCGGGCCGATCACTTCCTCCGCAAACAGCATTAACAACTGCGCCAATAGCGGCCCGTGTACGACCAGCCCGCCATACCCTTCGACATCGCGCGCATAGTCCAAATCGTAGTGAATCCGGTGGCCGTTGAAAGTAAGCGCAGAGTACCGGAACAATAGGGTGCTGTCGAAGCGCACCTCGCGGCGGTCCGTTTCGTCGCGTCGCGCCACGGGCGGCGTTGGCTTTACCTCATCCAGACCGGGATCTTCTCGATAGACAAGATCCTGCCATTCTGTGACGCCGAGCGCCCCATCCTGCCAGATCTCATGCTTGAGCGTTACAAACCCCAATGGCCCAGTGCGCCCGGTTTTGCGGCTCTGTTTCTCCAGAACGGAATGCCGCTCGGCCTCTGCACCTGCCCGCAGTGGCGTATGGAAATGCAACCGCCCCCCGGCCCACATCCGACGCGGCAGTCCCATGTCCGGGATTAGATCAATCCCGACCCGAGGGTGCCCGTCACGCCCCAGATCAGATGGCCTGCGCGGGGACCAGAAATAAAGCTGATGAAAGAACGGTGGCAACGCAGAACCGTCAGAGATCGTAGGCTCCAACCCCAGCCCAACCTGCAAGGCCGCCGCCCGGGCCGGGTCCATCACATCGCTTTGCCGATCCTCATGCATACCGTATCCGCCTAAAGACGCCCGACCTCAGCCCGCAGTTTTTGCATCAACGCATGTATGGTCTTTTCGTAGCGCTCACTTGTCAGCCGTCCCCCGTCGTCAAACGCGTTGGAGCTGTCGGCCAGATGGACCTCGGGGCCTTGCAGAATGCGCGGTTGGAACGGCACCAAATAGGCGCGAAGGACCATCTGGGCGCGCTCCCCTCCGGCCCGACCCGCCGCGGCGGACATCACCGCAACCGGCTTGTCGGCCCAAGGTTTGCCCGACGTGCGGCTGACCCAGTCCAGAGCATTCTTCAGCACGCCCGACGGCCCCTTGTTGTATTCCGGTGTGGATATAATCACCGCATCCGCTTGCGCGATCTGGTCAGCCAGCGTTTGCACGGCGGCTGGGATGCCCTCACCCTCTTCCAGATCCCCATCATAGAGGGGCAGGTTCAAATCCGCTTCGACAAAGCTGGCAGGATCAAAAAGGCGTGCCGCCTCTCGCAGTAGTTTACGGTTTGTTGCTGACTGACGCAGGGAACCGGACAGGCCAAGAAGGGTCGGTTGGGACATTGCGGGAAACTCCGTTTCAGTGTTTCCCAATAGGTAGACCGAGACGCGCCCGATCCAAACCCCATTTCTTGCACAGATCGTGCGCGCAAAAGGGCAGCCCTAAGACCGCCCGCAATGCACATAGAATTACGAGTTTGCGCTGGGTACGATGACGATCTCGACCCGCCGGTTCTGCGATTTGCCTTCCGGCGTCAGGTTCGAGGCAACCGGGTTGTTTTCACCACGTCCGATGGTGACGATCCGGCTGTAGTTCACACCGTTCGCCTGAAGGACGTCAGCAACCGCATTGGCGCGACGCTCGGACAGGCCTTGGTTATAGGAGGCCTCGCCATCACTGTCGGTGTGACCGATGATCTGCACGTTCGAGTTCGGATAGTTCACGAGGTTCTGACCAACTCGCACCAGATCGGCGCGCAATGCCGGGCGGACCGTCGCACTGTCAGTGTCGAAGGTGATGTCATTGGGAACGGTCACAATCAACCGGTCGCCCGCGTTGACAATGGTGATCCCATCATTGGCCAGCTGCTGACGCAATTCTGCGGCCTGTTTATCAAGTTGGTTGCCGATCAGGCCTCCGCCAGCCGCGCCGATCGCACCGCCTGCCACCGCGCCCAAAAGAGGGTTCGAATTATTCGCGATTGCGCCGACACCAGCACCAACCAAACCACCCAAAACCGCGCCCTGCTTGGCATTCTGATTCGGATCGGAGGGCAGATTCAACGTGCCCGGATCGGTACAGGCCGCCAGAGTCATGGCCGAGCATAGCCCGGTTGCCAGAAAAAACTTGGAAATCGTCATAGTATCACCTTCTGCTCGGGCACCCGTTGATCGGGTTTGCCTTGTTGCAGATCAGTATATCACGGCAGCGTTGCGCGGGCTCAAGCAACAAAGCGGTGAAGTCGGCGAATCCCCGCCCATACCGGTTCAGACGGTCTGCGCGGCCGGATCTTTGCCCTCCTGCTCGTTCCACAAATCCCGGAGCGAACTGCCTTGGCCTCGGAAACTCTGGCCCGTGTCTTCACAGGCCCAGATACGGTCCGTCCGGAAATGCCGGAACCCGCCCCGCAGCTCGCACCACCCGGCCAGCATCGTGCATTCGATGTGGTAGATCAGAGCCACGGGCCGAATGACCCGTTCCGAGCGTTCGCCCGCACCGTTGACATAGGTGATGCGCAGTTTCTGCTCGGCCCGTATCGCTTCGCGGTAACTGGCCACAGGGATGCATCCTTTCGCGGGATCATCAACCGGCGCACCCCAGGTCGAGACCTGCAGCCAATCGGCAGGACAATGGAGCGCGTCGATCTTGTCACAGATGCGCCGCGCTGCCCGTTGCAGATGACTGTCCCCGGTGCGCGCCAGCATCGACAGCCCGACCCACAGCGCCTCAACCTCTTCGGCGTCGAAATTCAGTGGCGGCAGATCATAGCCGCGCCGCATCAGATAGCCCACGCCTGCCTCGCCCTCGATCGGTGTGCGCTGCGCCTGTAGCTCGGCAATATCGCGGTAGACCGTGCGCGTGGACACCTCGAGCTTTTCGGCCAGTTGATCGGCCGTCACGGGCGCATCTGCGGCCCTGAGCATCTGGATGATTTCGAACAACCGGGTCGAGCGGCTCATGTCGGGGTCTCCTGTCAAACTGCTGACAGCCTAGCACATCCCCCTGACAAGGGGGTGTCAGGAGTGGTGCGCGAGATTGGGTCAGATTTCAAAAAATCGGAGGCCCGATATGCCCAATCTGGACAACCATGTTCTGATGCAGCTGAAACTTGAACGCTGGTCGCAGGATCACACCCTTCGCGCCTATGAGATCGAGCGTGAACTAGCCGCAGATCGACACCTCGCACAACCCGCGCGCCGCAAAAGATCGCGTAGGTTTTCTCTCGGGAACCTGAAACTGTTGTGGACCAACGTGGCCTGAACCTAGAAATCCGCCTTGGCACGAAACTTCATCGCAACGCCCCCTTCGGGGCTTTTCAGGCGCAATTCCTCGGAATGCAGCATGAGGCGTGGGAAATCGCGCGCTGCGCCTTCGGCGTAAAACGGGTCACCCAGAATCGGGTGGCCCAAGGCCAGCATGTGAACGCGCAACTGATGCGAGCGGCCGGTTTTCGGAAACAGACGCACGCGCGTCGTATCACTTTCGTATTTGACAACACGCCAATCCGTGACGGCTTGCTTGCCTGTATCATGACACACCATCTGACGCGGTCGGTTCGGCCAGTCGACGATCAGCGGCAGATCAACCGTGCCCGTCTTGGCCTCCAGCCGCCCCCAAACGCGGGCTATGTAGGTTTTGCGGGTCTGGCGCTGCTCGAACTGCATGCTCAGATTGCGTTGCGCGTGGGGCGTCTGCGCAAAGGCCATCACGCCCGAGGTGTCCCGGTCCAACCGATGCACCAGCAGGGCCTGCGGAAAAACCGCCTGTACGCGGGTTAGCAGACAATCCGCCAAATGCGCACCGCGCCCCGGCACCGACAACAAGCCCGAGGGCTTGTTCACCACAATCAGTTGCGCATCTTCATGCAGCACATCCAGCGGTGTCTGGGGGGGATCGTAGGTCTCGCTCATGCCCGCGTGCCTATCCCACAGCGCCACTTCCCGCAACGTCGTCCTTGCGTGCGGGGCGCGTATCGTGAACCGTTGAGGCAAAAGGGGAGAGGACATGCATCCAACAATCGAACGCATGCAAGAGGTTGTCGCCAAAGGGGACGAAGCCCTCATCCATGAGCTTTTGGCCGAGGACGTCCGCTTCATGCCGCCCACATACTACAGTACATGGACCGGCCGCGCGCCGGTTGCGGCGGTGTTGGGCCATGTGGGCAAGGTATTTTCCGACTTTCGCTACCGACGGATCATGGGTAGCGGCAATGACTGGGCGCTCGAGTTTCAATGCAAGGTCGGTGAGCTGGATGCCGTTGGCGTGGACCTGATCACACTAAACGACGACGGTTTGATCCAGCAATTCGAGGTCGTCATGCGCCCTCACAAGACCATTGGTGCCCTGCGTGAGGCGATGATGGCCCGTGTGATGACCGACCCGCGGTTTCTGGAATTCAAATCCGCCCTAAGCTGATCATGTCAAATCCGCTTGCCGCCGATCAGATTCTGCGTGTGCCCCTGCTGCCAGTTCTGGCGGCGCAGGGCTGGGCTGTGCGCCGCAAAGCCCAGTTGCTGCCGGAACCAATCGGGCCGCGCGAAGGGCGAACGGGCCGTGGGCCTCGCCTGCGCCTGTTGATTGCGGGCGACAGTTCTGCCGCCGGCGTAGGCGCGGGCACGCAAGAACAGGCGCTGTCAGGCCATTTGGTCAAACACTTGGCGCGGCATCACTCGGTCGAATGGCGGCTTGAGGCAACAACCGGAAACACGACCCGAGACACGCTTGAGAGGTTGCAAGCGATTGATGGCACATTCGATGCGGTAGTCACCGCGCTCGGCGTGAACGACGTGACCCGAGGCGTAACCTACAAACGTTTCGTTGAACGGCAAAACCAGTTGGCCAGGATGCTGACCCAACGCTTCGGTGCGCGACGCGTTGTGGTGACAGCAGTGCCACAGATGAATCGATTTCCGTCCCTACCCCATCCATTGGCTTGGGTATTGGGTCGACAATCCGCGCGCCTGGATCGTGGTCTGCAACAGGTCGTTGCCGCCCATCCTCAACTTCGACACTTGTCTCTGGCTTTACCGGATGATCCGGCTCTGGCTGCGCCGGATGGATATCACCCCAGCCCCAAAACCTATGCGATTTGGGCCGAAAACGCCGCGCGTCTTCTGCTTCAGGCTTGAGCCCTCGCCTGTCGGATCATCGGGATCGAATACACCACAAGCGCCGCCCAGATCAGAGGGAAGGCAATCATGCGGGCCCGGTCGATCTGTTCTCCGAACACGGCGACGGCGGTGATGAAGATCATGGTGGGCGCGATGTATTGCAGGATGCCCATCGTCGACAGCCTGACGAGTTTGGCCCCATTGGCATAGACCAGCAAAGGCACCGCGGTCACGACACCAGCGCAGGACAATAGGAACGTATCCGACGCCAACACCCCAAAATGCCCAGTCCCCTGAAAACCCAGCCACGTCACATAGGCGATCGCGGGGATCAAAAGGATCAAAACCTCAAGCAGAAACCCCTGATTGGGGCCAATCGGCAGAGACCTTTTAAAGAATGCATAGAAACCCCAACTCACCATCAAACCCAGCGCTGCCCAGGGAAGGCGACCAGCCTCGACCACCAGAACCAGAACACCCAAAGCTGCCAGCCCGACAGCAACCAGCTGCATGCGCGTCAGAGGTTCTCGCAGCAACACTGCGCCCAAGGCGATACTGAACAAAGGGTTGATATAATACCCTAGCGCCGCATCCAGCGCATGACCGGTTGAGATCGCCCAGACATAAATCGCCCAGTTCACCGAGATCAGCGCCGCCGTCAAAGCCGCCATTCCCAACATCTTGGGATTGCCCAACGCCGCCCTAAGGTCTCGGGTCCGCCCCAGAATGACCAGAAGAAGCCCTGCCACCGGCACCGACCAGATGACACGATGCGCCACAACCTCAACCGGGCCAATATGGCTGAGGGCTTTCATGTAAAGCGGCAGGAAACCCCACATGACATAGGCAGAAACCGCCAACACAAACCCTTTTGGGGTGTCCGCATTTTGTGAAGTTGAGGAGGCAGTCGCCACGGGAAATCTCCGACAAGTATCGGACCCATTTACGGCAGTTCCGGAAGGGTTGAAAACTCTGAAAACGGTGAAGTCGCACATAACGAATTGTGATGGGTCGACTTTGAAACCGCGCTATTTTGCGAGGCTCTGCCTCGCGCTCCGGGATATTTTTAGCCAGATGAAGACCGGATCCCCTGCTTCATCTGGCCCTAAATATCCCGGGGGAGTCGCGGCTTGCCGCGGCGGGGGCAGAGCCCCCCTGCTCTGCGGGTTAAACTTTCACGCGCTCGGACTTGGGATCATACATGGGCTTCAAAGACGCCTCGGCATTCACTTTGACACCGCAAACGTCAATCTCGTAGCTCGACCCCAGCACATCCGCAACTTTTTCGCCTTCACACGGCACATAGCCCAGACCGATAGCACCACCCAGAGTGTGGCCGTAGTTGCCGGAACTCAGGTAGCCGACATATTCACCATCGCGCACGATAGGTTCGTTGTGGAACAACAGCGGCTCTGCATCCGTCAGCTTGAATTGCACGAGGCGGTTTTTGGGGCCGCTCTCTTTCCTCGCAATCACGGCTTCGCGACCGATGAAGTCGCAGCCCTTGTCGACCTTGACGGCAAAGCCCAGCCCTGCATCAACCACGTGGTCTTCACAGGTGATGTCATGCCCAAAATGGCGGAAGCCCTTTTCGATGCGGCAGCTGTCCATCATGTGCATGCCGCACAGCTTCAGACCCATATCCTGCCCGGCTGCGTGCAGCGTCTCGAAGGCATGACCCGCCATGTCCGACGAGACATAGATCTCCCACCCCAGCTCTCCTACATAGGTGACACGGTGCGCGCGGGCGAGGCCCATGCCAAGCTCGATCTCTTGCGCGGTACCAAATGGGTTGGCCGCGTTCGAGAAATCGTTGGGCGAGACCTTTTCGAGCAAAGCGCGCGCGTTCGGTCCCATGATGGCCAGAACGCCTTCGCCGGCGGTCACATCCGTGATGACCACGTTGAATTTTCCCGCGTGGCGCTGCATCCATGATTGATCTGCCAGACGGGTCGCGGCTGGCGTGACGACTAAATAGGCGGTCTCGGTCAGGCGGGTCACGGTTACGTCGGCCTCGATCCCGCCGGTGCGGTTCAGGAACTGGGTGTAGACAATCTTGCCATTCGGCACCGAGTAGTCGCCACCGCCGATATAGTTCATGAATGCCTCGGCGTCGGGGCCTTCGACGCGGATTTTCCCGAAGGAGGACATGTCATACATGCCAACATTCTCGCGCACGGCGCGGTGTTCTGCAGCAGAGTTTTCGAACCAGTTCTGACGCTTCCAGCTATATTGGTATTCGCGTTCCTGCCCGTCATTGGCGAACCAGTTGGCGCGTTCCCAACCGGCCAATTCCCCCATGACTGCGCCTTGCTCCAGCAGGTGATGGTGGAACGGGGTTCGCCGCACGCCGCGCGCGGTGGCTTTCTGACGGTAAGGGAAGTGATCAGCGTAGAGCAGGCCCAGAGTCTCTTTCGAGCGTTCGAACAGGTACTGCTTGTTGCCTTGGAACGGCTGCATCCGGCTGATGTCGACATCGCCCAGATCAAACGGCTTCTCACCGCTGTCCATCCATTCGGCCAGCGCCATGCCCGCGCCACCGGCCGACTGGATACCAATGGAGTTAAAGCCCGCCGCGACCCAGACATTGTCCATCTCGGGCGCAAGACCCAAGTGATAGGCATCATCAGGAGTGAAAGATTCAGGTCCGTTGAAGAAGGTGTGAATCCCGGCTTCGGCCAGCATCGGCATACGGTTCACCGCCGCTTCGAGGATCGGTTCAAAATGGTCGAAATCCTCGGGCAGTTGATCGAACTCAAAGCTGTCGGAGATACCATTCATGCCCCAAGGCTTGGCGTTCGGTTCAAACGCACCCAGCAGGATTTTGCCCGCGTCTTCCTTGTAGTAGGCGCATTCATCCGGGACACGCAGCACCGGCAGCTGAGTCAGGCCATCGATGCCCTCGGTCACGATGTAGAAATGCTCGCAGGCATGCAGCGGAACGTTCACGCCCGCCATGCGACCCACTTCGTGGCCCCACATCCCGGCGCAGTTCACCACCATATCGCATTCGATATGGCCTGAGGCGCTGCCGTCGTCGGCAACCCAGTCAACACCGGTGACCTTGCGCCCTTGCTTGACAACATCGGTGACCTTCACGCGCTCTTTCACGATGCCACCGCGCTGGCGCGCGCCCTTGGCCAGCGCCAGCGCGATATTCGCCGGGTCACCCTGCCCGTCCAACGGCAGATACACAGCCCCTTTGACGTCTTCGATGTTGAGATGGGGATACAGCTCGGCTACGCGCTCGTTCGAGATCTCTTCGACCTCAACGCCAAAGGCGCGGGCCATGGCGGCCTGGCGGTAGATCTCTTCCTTGCGCTCATCGGTCAGCGCGACGGTGATTGAGCCACAGCGTTTGAAACCTGTCGCAACGCCGGTTTCTTCCTCGAGCGAGCCGTAGAGCTCCTGACTGTACTTCGCCAGCTTGGTCATGTTCGCCGTCGCGCGTAGCTGGGCGATCAGACCGGCCGCATGCCAGGTGGTACCGCTGGTCAGTTGCTTTCGTTCAAGCAGCACAACATCTTTCCAGCCCTTCTTGGTCAGGTGATAGGCAACCGAGCATCCGATCACGCCGCCGCCGATGATGACCACGCGGGCCTTGCTGGGAAGATCAACCATAGTGAAGACTCCGTTCGTTCAGGTTTGTCCCTGAATGGCATGAAAAATCGGCGCGGAATCCATCAAAAACGTCATCGCATCCGCAAAAATCATCTCTGCGCGGCTTGTCTCTTTTGTTGGCGCATCACAAAGGGCGTCACACCGAAAAAACTCCGGTAAACTGATGAGAACCCGTTCGGGAAACCGCAGGCCAAACCTATTTCGCGCACGCTCATGGTGGTGTTCAGCAAAAGATTGTTCGCTTTGGCCAACCGCATTTCTCGATAGAACCCGTTGGGTGTGGTCCCGAAGAACGCTTTGAACTTCCGCTCGAGCGATCGATTCGAGATATTAAGGCTGTCCACGAGATCCTGGATCGGCAAAGGGTCTTCGATGTTGGCCTGCATAAGCTTGATGCAATGATCCAGTTTCTTGTCCCCAGTCGCTGTGTTTTTCGCGCCCGAGAACGGCTGCATCGACGAAAAATCGCGGATGTTTTCATGCAGCATGACGTCCGCCACGGTCAATTGCGTGGGCCCCGAGATATGCCGCCCGATCACGACCAGTGCGATATCGGTGGTGGCCCCCATACCTGCACAGGTGACGACTGCGCCGCGCTCGGTCGCGATGGACAGTTTCGCCTCGAATCGCGCGCCGCGTTCCCGCAGGAATGAGGCGTTTTCCCAATGGGTTGCCAGATCAGCGGTGCCCTGTTCGTCGATATACCGGCTTGCCGCTTCGGCCAGCAAAAACACCTGTGCGCCGCGATAGGTATAGTTCGACACCACCCGGCCCAAAGACAAGTCAGGGTGATCCGGATCCGAGTTGCCAATCACAAACAGATAGGTGGCATCGGGTTGGTTCGGGATGGTTTCGGTCTGAACCGTTGCGTCGCTGCTGCTGGCGATTGGACCGCCACGCAGGGACCGGTAGGTATAGGTGAACGGCGGCGTTGCAGACACCCGATTGGAAATCCGTAGAACATCTACCAGCGACGCGAGTTCCAGCAGCACAAAGCCCGGCGCCACCAGAATGTCGAAATGCACGGGGCTGGTCGGACGCGTGGTGGGGGCTGGCGATAGTGTCTCGGACATACCGTTCCCTTGTCGGTTCAGACGATCCGATGACCGGCTGATTCCAGGCGACGCGCGAGGGCCTCGATATGATCCGGGCCGATCTCGCAGCATCCGCCAACGATTGTTGCGCCTTGGTCGACCCAGGCCATCGCGTGGTCGGCATAGGCCTCGGGGCTTAGGTCGTGGCGCTGTGCGAGACTATCAACCGTGGGAGCGTCTTGCAAAAACCCCTCGGCGATATGCGTGAAGCCGTTGGCATAGGCGCCGTAGGGCAGCCCCATCCCTGACAATATCTCAAGCCCGGCTGGCACCGCTTCGGGACGGGTGCAGTTGATCAACACCGCTTGCGGATTGTAACGCTCGACCAAGGGGGCAATCTGATCCAAAGGCTCGCCGGATCGCAGACGCGTTCCGTCCTCATCCATCGGAGACAGGGCCAGCCACACAGGTTTCCCGCAGCCAGCAGTGCCCCTCAGGGCGCCTTCGGCCTCCATCACCGACGAGACGGTTTCGATCAGGATCAGGTCCACACCATCCCCCATAAGCGCGACCAGTTCAGCGAATTTGCGTCCGGCCTCCTCCGGATCAGGCTCGAGATCGGGTCTGTAGGAGGCCAATAGCGGCCCGAGCGCTCCGGCAATGCGCCCGCCATTCCCTGCGCGCGCCAGATCGGCCTGAGACACGGCGGTGTGGATCAATTGCGCCAACTGGTCCTCGATCCCTTCGCGCACAAGGCGCGAGCGGTGGACGGCATAGGTGTTGGTTGTCGCAACTGTGGCCCCGCGCCGGAAGTATTCGGCATGAACCTCGCGCACCAATTCCGGTTGATCCATCATCACCCGCGTCGACCAGAGCGGCGTCGGTTGATTACCGCTGCGATTGACCAGCTCCTGCCCGATCGAGCCATCTAACAGAGTAATTTCGGCCATGTCATAAACTCCTTACGGGATCAGCACCAATTTCCCCGGCAACGCTTTGGATTGGAAATCCTCTTGTGCCTTAGCAATATCCCTTAGGGGATAGGTGCGGGAAATCAAAGGCTTGATCCGACCGGCATTCATCAGCTCAGCCAGACGGCCAAACACCTCAGGCGATTGGTGAGTGCAGCCGTGAATGGTAATATCGCGCAGGTAGATGTCGCGCAGATCGGCCTGCACCATCGGGCCTGCAATCGCACCTGATACAGCGTAGTGCCCGCCGGGTTTCAGGGCCAGCACGAGGCGCGCCCATTTAGGGCCTCCAACCACGTCAATCGCGACGTCGAACATGTCTGCAGGTAACGCAGCATCGCGATCAAAGGTCTCAACCGCGCCTTGGGATTTCACAACCTCGGCCTTGGCGGCACCGGTTATGCCCCAGACGGACGCGCCGCGCAGGCGAGCCAGTTGCACCGCCGCCAGACCGACACCGCCCGAAGCGCCCGTGATCAGCACCTTGTGGCCAGCGGTGACCCCGGCGCGGGTCAAAAGGTTCTCGGCCGTGCCAAAGGCGCAGGGAATGGCCGCGATCTCGGTATCTGACAATGGCGAGGCAGAGACATCGTAGAGATCATTCGCTTCGACCAGACAGTATTGGGCAAAGGCGCCATCAATCTCAGAGCCTAAGGCAATAAACCCCTGTGGATGGCCAGGTCGCGGGCGCGGCAGATTGATCGGGCAGGTCACGCGCTGACCGGGTTGAAACCCTGAACCCGGACCGGCTGCTTCGACAATGCCGCACAGGTCGCCGCCTTGAATTCGAGGGAATTGAAGCGCGCCGCCCCACCCTCCGGCATCGATATCCTGATCGACGTCATCGGTGGCCCCGGTCACGTCCGAAGAGTACCACCCGACCCGCGTATTGATATCGGTGTTGTTGACCCCGGCAGCTGCGACGCGGACCAGAACCTGCCCGGGACCGGGCGTTGGAACGGGAATATCCTCGCGCCACTGCAAAGCCTCCGGCCCGCCGTGATGAGTGAGGTAAACGCCGGACATATGTGCAGGGATCGTCATTTCAGCCTTCCGATTTGGACTTTGGTGAAAGGCAGACTGGGGCCCGCCATGGGCCCCAGCTTGGAGTTTTGTGCCAATTTGGCAATCCCCAAAGGGATCAGGCGCGCAGACGCTCGTTGGCGGGATCCCAGAGCGGCTGGTCTTCCTGCACCACAGCCCGGTACTTCTGGCCGTAGATCTCAACCTCAAGCTCTGTGCCCGGGTTTGCGACCTCGGTCTTGACCATGCCCAGCGCGATAGACTTGCCAACACGATAGCCCCATGCGCCCGAGGTCGTCTCGCCCACGATCTGATCGCCCTGCCAGATGCAAGACATGTAAGGCGCGTCGCAATCGCCTGCGTCCACTGTCAGCGTGACAAAGGATTTCTTCACACCCTGTTGCTTTTCGTTCAGGATTGCGGACTTGCCGGGGAAGTTCTGCGGTTTATCCAGTTTGACGAACCGCTCCAGCCCGCCTTCCAGCAGCGAGTAGTCGGTCGACAGATCGCCCTTCCACGCACGGTAGCCTTTCTCGATACGCAGCGAGTTCAGGGCGTACATGCCGAACGGGGTCGCACCCGCGTCGAGGATCGCTTCGTAGATCGCCGGCATGTCTTCGTTGAGGGCGTGAACCTCCCACCCCAGCTCTCCGGCGAAGGAGACGCGGATCAGGAAGGCCGGTTTGCCCGCCACGGTCGCGGATTGATGCGTCAGCCAGCCGGTGGACAGATCCGCATTGCTGAGGCCCGAGAGAATCTCGCGCGATTTCGGGCCGGTCACTATCAGCGTGTCACGAGTGGTAGTGACGTCCTCGACCGAAACACTTTCTGGCATTGCTGACATCAGGATGTCGCGGTCGTGCCACTGCGCGGTAGCGGCCGTGATCATCACGAACTCATCCTCGCCTAGTCGGATACAGGACATCTCGGTCAGGATACGGCCACGGTCGTCCGAAATGTAGACGAGGTTGATGCGGCCAATTTTGGGCAGACCACCGGTGATCAGGCCACGCAGAGCTTCGGCAGCGCCTTCACCTTTGACCATGAAACGCGAGAAGCCCGGCAGGTCCAGCACGCCGCAATTGTCTCGTACGGCTTCGCACTCTTCCTTGATGCGCTGCTCCCACGGGCCGGAGCGGCCCCATGTATGCGTTGCTTCCAGCGAGGTGTCGTCGCCCGGCTTGGCAAACCAGTTGGCACGTTCCCAGCCGTTATAGGCCCCCATGACACCGCCGAGTTCTTTGACCTTGGCATGGACTGGCGACAGCTTCTTGTCGCGCGCAGCAGGCCATTCGTGGTGCGGGAAGTGCATGGCGTATTCGTTGCCGTAGACCTCCATGCCCTTCTGGTTGCAGTAGTCCTGATCTGTGTAGTCGGTGTAGCGGCGCGGATCGACGGCCCACATATCCCATTCGGTGTGGCCATCAACGATCCATTCGGCCAGTACTTTGCCTGCACCACCACCTTGCGCGATGCCGAAGGTAAAGCTGTGCGCTTCAAATGCGTTCTTCACACCGGGCATTGGGCCGATCATCGGCAGACCGTCCGGCGCGTAAGGGATCGGGCCGTTGATCACGCGACCAACCCCCGAGGTTGCCATCAGCGGAACCCGTTCCATCGCGTCGGTGATGATGTCCTCAATCCGGTCCAGATCGTCGTTCCAAAGCTGGAAGCTGAAATCCTCGGGCATCGGATCGTCTTCGGTCATCCACTCGCCCTTACAGTTGGGCTCGTAGGGGCCAAGGTTGAAGCCGTTCTTTTCCTGACGCAGGTAGTATGAGATATCCACGTCGCGCAGCAGAGGCAGTTTGCCACCGTTCTCCTTCGACCATGCTTCAACCTCGGGGACTTCATCGGTCAGCAGATACTGGTGGCTCATGACCATGGCGGGCACCATGCGGCCGCCATAGGGTTTGAACATCTCACCGATGCGCTGCGCGTAGTATCCGGCCGCGTTGACAACATAGTCGCAGGCGATGTCGCCCTTTTCGGTGTGAACGGTCCAAGTGCCGTCATCGTGCTGCGTTACATCGGTGGCCGGGCAGAAGCGGATGATTTTTTGGCCCAGATCACGCGCGCCTTTGGCGAAGGCTTGTGTCAGCTGCGCCGGGTCGATGTCACCATCGGTCGGGTCGTACAGCACGCCCTCAAGATCATGGGTTTCAAGGAACGGGTAGCGTTCTTTCGCCTGCTCCGGGGTCCACATCTCCATCGGTATGCCCTGGTACAGGCCCATCGACATCGCGCGTTCGAATTCCTGCATGCGCTCTTTGCTATGCGCAAGACGGATCGACCCCGAGACGTGGTAGTTCATGGGATAGTCGACTTCTTCGGCCAGACGCGAATACAGCTCGGTCGAATAGCGCTGCATGTTCATGATCGCCCACGAAGTCGAGAAGGTCGGCACGTTGCCCGCCGCGTGCCATGTAGACCCCGCAGTCAGTTCGTTCTTTTCCAGCAGAACGCAGTCCGTCCAGCCTTTTTTCGCCAGATGATACAAGGATGAGCAGCCGACAACGCCGCCACCGATGATGACCACACGGGCCTTGGTTGGAAAATCACTCATGTGTTTTGATCCTCTGTTACTGTGCCCGCTGGGGCAGATCGTCTGAGATGTCGTAGTAGTCACCTTTGTCCGCGACAAAGATGTGCTTTGAGAGTTTCAGGCCCGTCGGTGCGCTGAGCGCCCCCATCGAGATCGAAATCGTGTCTTCTTCATTGTGCTGCCAGAACAGGAATGAGCCGCATTCGCTGCAGAACCCGCGCCGGGCGGTCTCTGAGGCGCGGAACCAACGCAGCGTGTCACTGGCGGTGAAGCTCAGGTTGTCCTGATGCGTCCATGTCGATGACCAGACATGACCCGATTGTTTGCGGCACTGACCGCAATGGCAGGCAGAGGGCGGCGAGAGGTCTCCGTCAATCGTAAACGCAACTTTGCCGCAAAGGCAGGATCCCGTCTTCATATAGCTACCCCCTTGCTGCGGGCGCAGAGCTGGCACCCAGCAACACGCCATAGATGATGAAACAGGTCGCCATGATCCGGCGGACCCAGATATTGAACACAGCCCCCAATGCCGCCTTGCCCATCAGGGCGCCAAGCAGAGTGAAGCCGGTATAGCTAAGCGTCGTGATGATCAGAGCGGTCGGCATGATCACCCCCATCTGCTGCCAAATCGGTACGTCGGGCTGCACGAATTGCGAAAAGGCCGCCAGATAACCAGCAACGCTTTTTGGATTGATTGTCGCCACCGCCAGCGCATGCAGATAGACATGCCGCGCCGGGCGTTCAGTGGCAGGCGCTGGCCGTTTTGCGTTGATCCATCCGCGAATGCCCACCCAGATCAGAAACCCCGCCCCGATCAGTTTGGCGATGAAAAACGCGGTAGGTGAGGCTGCGATCAATGCCGTTATGCCCAGCGCCGACAAGACTAAAAACGCACTGGCCTGTGTGAGGATCGCAAGCACCCCAAGCATCGCCTTCGGGAAGGGTAAGCTCATACCGTTTGAGATACAATTGACCGCATTCGGGCCCGGAGTGGTGACGAACACCACCCAGAACAGCGCGAATATGGTCCAGGCCTCAAAGCTCATCAGTATACCGGTGGTGCAATGACCCAGATGGCCACGGCGGGCTCATCATAGGGGTTTGCCCATTGATAGGGTTCGTGCTTGATGCGGAAACTGTCGCCCGGCCCGACCGTGAAGTGCCGCACGCCGATCGTCAGGTCCAGTTGACCCGAGATGATATAGCCGACCTCCTGCGTTGGTCGGTCCGCGGGTTTTTGCATTTTGGATCGGGGCTCAAAGGTGGAATGCACCATCTCGAAATCATCGGTCAGGTCTGGCGACAGAAGTTCCTCGATCAAGCCTTCCTCGCCTGAACCCATCGGGCGTCGTGACACGGCGCGGACCACATAGCCCTGCTCCTCGACCGGGGCTGCGGAATGCGAAAACAGCATCGACATGGGAACGCCCAGGCATTCCGCGATCTGACGCAGGTCCGAGATTGAAGGGTCGGACATGTCCCGCTCGACCTGACTCAGCCAGCCGACCGAGCGGTTCAGGCGGTCGGCGATTTCAGTCAGCGTCAAACCTCTTGCCTTGCGCAAGGCCCGCAAGTCCGCTCCGAGCGTCGCGCGCTGAGGGGTTTGCGTGTTCAAAGCCAGACTCCGATTCTCGTGAAATTCCTGTTACGTTTTTCACGATGCCTCAGTTCCGTGAAATTTCAAAGCGCTTTTTCACGGCAAATTGTAGGTCAGCGACCAAATCCAAGATCCACAAGGATTTAGTTAGGGTTGCCGCTAGGCGGAGAACACGATTTGAAGAATTTTGGTCAGTTCGGACGCGTCAACATCCGTGAAAGCATCCGGCTGGTCGCTATCGATGTCAAACACGGCAATAACTGCGCCCGAGGCATCGCGTACCGGCAAAACAAGCTCTGACCTTGTGGAAGATGCGCAGGCGATATGACCCGGAAAGTCATCCACATCCGGAACCAGATGCACCTCACCCGTGCGCGCGGCTGCGCCGCATACGCCGCGCTCGAACGGGATGACCAGACAGCCGTGACCGCCTTGATAGGGGCCGATTTTCAGCAGGCCCGGTTCGGTGACGCGGTAGAACCCCGTCCAGTCAAAGCGACTATCGGCGTGATGCACCTCGCAAGCAATTGTCGCCATCAGGGAGATCTGATCGGTTTCGCCTTCGGTCAGCGAGGCGATTGTTTTGGCGAGGGTGTCATAGTCGACGGTCATGTTGGCACTGCTCCGATCCGGGTTTTGGGGCGCTGCCCCCTCTTGAGCCAAAGGCTCAATTCACCCCCGGAGTATTTGCAAAAAGATGAAGGGTCAATTGCGTTCGATGGCGATTGCCGTTCCTTCTCCGCCGCCGATGCAGATGGCTGCGATCCCGCGTTTCAGGCCGCGTTTTTCCAGCGCGTTCAGAAGGGTGACCATGATCCGAGCGCCAGATGCACCGATTGGGTGGCCGAGGGCGCAGGCTCCGCCATTGACGTTGACCTTGTCGCGCGGCAGGCCCATTTCGTGCATGAAGGCCATTGGAACCACGGCGAACGCCTCATTCACCTCCCACAGGTCCACATCATCTTTGGTCCAGCCTAGACGATCCAACAGCTTTTGCGCCGCTGGAACCGGAGCGGTTGTGAACAGGCCCGGTGCTTGCGCATGGCTGGCGTGGCCCAAGATGCGCGCGCGGACGGTTAGACCTTGTGCTTGGGCGGCGTCTGCAGAGGCCAGAACGAGAGCGGCCGCTCCGTCAGAAATGGAAGAGGAATTGGCCGCCGTCACCGTGCCATCCTGACGGAAGGCTGGTTTCAGCGTCGAGATTTTCTCGGGTCGGGCGGATTTGGGTTGCTCATCTGCCTCAAGCACCAACGCCCCCTTGCGGGTTTGCACCGTGACCGCTGCGATTTCCCCATCAAATGCGCCACTGTCCTGAGCGGCCAGCGCGTTCGAGAGGGATTGCAGCGCGTATTCATCCTGCGCCTCACGGGTGAACTGATAGGTCTCAGCGCAGTCTTCGGCAAACGTTCCCATCAGGCGGCCTTTGTCATAGGCATCTTCAAGCCCGTCCAGAAACATATGGTCTACGACCTGCCCATGCCCGATCCGCGCACCACCGCGCATCTTGGGCAGCATGTAGGGCGCGTTTGTCATACTCTCCATCCCGCCCGCGATCATGGTATCTGTGTGGCCCAAAGCGATCTGATCAAACGCGATCATGGCGGCCTTCATACCAGAACCGCACATCTTGTTGAGGGTCGTGGCGGGCACCTCTTCGCCCAACCCCGCAGCAAATCCCGCCTGACGTGCTGGGGCCTGCCCTTGCCCCGCCGGAAGCACACAGCCCATCAGGACTTCGTCGACAGTTTCCGCGCCCGCCTGCTGCAAGGCGGCGCGAATCGCGGTTCCACCAAGTTCGGCAGCGGGAACTCCATCGAACATGCCCTGGAACCCACCCATAGGTGTGCGGGCCGCGCCTGCGATCACTACGTCTTTCATTGGAAATCCCTCCTCTTGTCGGAACTTGAATACCGAATGGTAAGATTTGCCGTCTAGCGTATTTCTACGACGTAATTTCAGCTGAAAAGGGCGGTCAATCATGGGGCTGACCAGCACAACAACCGACGCGGCGCAAATCATTACCGTTCATTCGGAACGGATAGATGCAGCCATCGCGATCCAGTTCAAGGAAGACATGCGCCGCGAAATAGAAACCGACGCAGCTCGCATCGTTCTGGATCTGGCGGGCGTGGAATTCATTGATTCAAGCGGATTGGGGGCCATCGTCGCCTCGATGAAACAAGTTGGAAACGAGCGCCGGCTGGATCTGGCCGGGCTGCAACCCGTGGTCGAAAAAGTGTTTCGCTTAACGCGAATGGACACCGTTTTCAGGTTGTACGATTCCCTGGACGACGCGCTGTCGGCGCAAGCAGAGTAACGCGGCCAACGTAGATGTGTGTAACGCCGTCCAGTGATCAAACCTGCCTGCACCTGAGCTTTCCGGCGATTGAAGCGGAAGCCAGTACTGGCATTGCGGAATTGAGCGCAGGCCTGGCCCGACACGGCTTGCCTGTCGAAAAAGCGGACGACGTGAAGATTGCCTTGGCGGAAGCGATCAACAACGTCGTCGAGCATGCCTATTCTGGCATTGAACCCGCCAAAGTGCAGGTCTGTTGCCGGTTGGAGCAAAACCAGCTGGACATTCTGATATCGGATACGGGGCGTCCGCTGCCCGGCTGCAAACCTCCGGATGGGACCCCGGCCTCAGTTGAGACCAGCCTGCAGGACCTGCCAGAAGGGGGCTTCGGGTGGTATCTTGTTCACGAACTGACCAACGAGATTCGGTATGAGCGTCGCGATGGTTGTAATATTTTGTCATTGCGGTTTGACGTCCCAATGCCCGAATGAACCAGAGTATTTGACGCGAAATAGCCACAATAAGGCCTTTTTCGAACCATCACGCCGCCCCAAACGACTGTCAAACATGTCACCGTAGCTCAGATAGCTTCCCTCGGCGCCAAGTGTCACAGCCCCCACCCAGTGAACGGCGCCGAGGAACCTCTCTACCCTCATTGAAGAACTGGACAATCATTCCCTGCGCGATAGGTTCGCGGTGTTCAACGTAAGGGGATGATGATGCGGGATTTACACAAGCCGGGCCGGTCCGAAGTTTTGGCCACAAACGGGATGTGTGCGACGTCGCACCCCCTCGCGGCGAAAACCGCCGTCGACATTCTGGAACGCGGTGGCAATGCCATGGATGCAGCCATTGCCGGGGCCGTCTTGCTGGGGATTTGCGAGCCGCAGATGACCGGATTGGGGGGCGATTGCTTTGTCCTCTACAATCGCGCGGGGGAAAACCAGATCCGAGCGTTGAATGGCTCAGGCCGGGCACCTGCTGCTGCGCAAGCCAGCACACTGCGGGATCGAGGCTTGACCTTGGTGCCTCTGACCAGCCCAGACGCAGTTACAATACCGGGCGCGGTCGACGCGTTCTGTCATCTAAGCCAAACCGAAGGCCTACTGGGGCTGGATGCCATTCTGCAACCGGCCATTCACTATGCGGAACGGGGTGTGCCGGTTGCTCCACGCGTTTCTTTCGACTGGCGCAATGGCGAACCGACCCTTCAGGGGGCCGCGCGGGATCACTATTTGATACAGGGGCAAGTACCCAAGACAGGTCAGGTCTTTCGAGCGCCAAAACAGGCCGAGGTTCTACGACGGGCGGCAAAGGATGGCCGGGATGCCTTCTATTCTGGTGAAATCGCGGAGGATATGATCGCCGCCCTTTCCGCCTTGGGGGGCCTCCACACCGCCGAGGATTTCCAATCGACCCAATGCACCCCCTCCGATCCGATGCGCGGCACCTATCAGGGCGTTGATCTGGTCGAGCATCCCCCCAACGGCCAAGGCGCAACGGCGATTTTGCTACTGAATATCCTCAAGCATTTTGACCTTGCCAGCATGAACCCATTGGGCGCGGAACGGGTCCACATCGAGGCCGAAGCTACGAAACTGGCCTATGACGCACGCAACCGCTTCATCGCAGATCCCGATCATATGGCGCGGGCCGAGCGGTTTTTGGACAAAGACATCGCCGCATCCCTCGCGGCTTTGATTGATCCGAAACAGGCTATGCCCGCTGCCGCCCCGCTGACCGAAGCGATCCACAAGGACACCGTCTACATTACAGTCGTCGACCGCGATCAGATGACCGTGTCGTTGATCTATTCGATCTTCCACAGTTTCGGCTCGGGGATCGCATCCGAGAAATACGGCATCTTGCTGCAAAACCGCGGCGCAGGCTTCACCCTGCAAGCCGGGCACCCAAATGAGCTGGGTGGCGGCAAACGCCCGATGCACACGATCATTCCCGGCATGCTGGCCGAGAACAACCGCGTGATGATGCCCTTCGGCGTCATGGGTGGGGCGTATCAACCCACAGGACATGCGCGGTTCGTGTCAAACCTGATGGATTTCGGTTTTGACCTGCAAGAGGCCATCAACGCCCCCCGTGCCTTCGCCGACGGAGGCATCCTGAAGCTCGAGCGCGGGTTCCCCGAAGCGGTTGCTCAACAATTAAGCGAAATGGGTCACACTGTGGAGGTCCCAGAAACTCCACTGGGTGGCGCACAGGCCATACGAATCCGTGAAGACGGTGTTTTGGAGGGGGCTAGTGACCCCAGAAAGGACGGTTGCGCGTTGGGGTATTGATCAACGCGCAGGCGCGCCGCCCCGCTCAGTTCAGATGGAAGTGCAGCGGGTAGGATCCATCTTCGAATGGGCCGAACATGTTAGGGATGTCGGGATGCTCAACCGGCTCACCCGATCGGTCCTCGATCAGATTTTGTTCTGAAACATAAGCAACATAGAAGGATTGATCGTTCTCAGCCAACAGGTGATAGAACGGCTGATCCTTGATCGGCCGACTGTCTTCTGGGATGGCTTCGTACCATTCCTCGGTATTTGAAAACTCTGGATCCACGTCAAAAATCACCCCTCGGAAGGGATGTTTCTTATGTCGCACAACTTGTCCCAGGCCGTACTTGGCATGTGTCTTTAGCATTGTTTCAGCCCCCAAAGAGGTTACTACCTCTTTCCGGGCAGAAAAGCCAATCATTGATGTGAAATTAAGGGAAACAGTCTGTGAACCTCTTACTGACAGTGTTCGAAATTGCGGCACCCGTGTTCCTTTTGTCAGCAATCGGCTTTGTCTGGGTCAAGCTTGGCTTTGAATACCGCCTACAGTTTGTGACGCGTTTTGCAATGACGCTGGCAGTCCCCAGCCTGATTTTCGTGGCCTTGATGCAGACCGAAATTCCGGGTGGTGACCTGTCAAGGTTCACTCTGGCCACCATTGCGGCCAATCTGGTTCTCGCGGTCGTGTTCTGGATCATTGTAAAGGTGCTAAAGCTTGAGCAACGCACCTACCTTTCGCCGCTGATCTTCGGAAACACCGGCAATTTGGGCCTTCCCCTATGCATCTTTGCATTTGGTCAGGCCGGTTTGGGATATGCCGTGATCTTTCTGGCCGTGACCGCGCTGTTTTCCTTTACCTACGGGATCTATCTGGTCGCGGGCAAAGGCGCTTTCGGACAGGTCATCCGTCAGCCCATGGTCTGGGCCACGCTGCTGGGGGCGCTGTTCTTGTGGCAAGACTGGGAAACGCCTCTGTTCCTAACCAACACCTTGGATTTGCTGGGGCAAATGGCTGTTCCGATGATGCTTGTGACCGTCGGAGTTGCGATCGCGCGCCTGACCTCTCGCAGTCTTCGCCAGGCCATTTGGCTGTCGCTTCTCAAGCTGGTGGTCTGCTTTGCCCTCGGATGGGGCGTTGCCATCCTCTTCGGGCTTGAAACCATCGCATTCGGTGTTCTGGTCTTGCAAATGTGTACCCCGGTCGCTGTCACTTCATACCTGCTGGCCGAGCGGTTTGAGGCCGACGCAGACGCCGTAGCAGGCATGGTTATGGTCTCAACGGTGCTGTCTGTCGCCGCGTTACCGGGTGTTTTGGCTATCGTTCTGTAACGATTGTGATTTCCTCAGCGCTCAATCTGCGCTAGAATGCCTGAAAAAAGGCACGAGGCACATGAGCAGAATTCTATTCGTACTCCTAGGGGTGCTGCTTTTGGCATCCTGTGGTGGCGGGTCTAAACAGCCACCCAGCAGACTAAATGACGCGTGCAGCATTGCGCGCGAGAAACCTGACTACATCAAAGCCTTCAAAAAAACCGAGCGGAAATGGGGTGTCCCCGTTCACGTTCAGATGGCGACGATCTATCAGGAAAGCCGCTATCGTCATGATGCGCGCACCCCTCACCGCTATGTGCTGGGCGTGATCCCGATGGGTCGGCAGAGCAGCGCCTTTGGCTACAGCCAGGCTCTGGACGGCACGTGGGAAGAATACCAGCGTGAAACCGGAAAACGCCGCGCCAAGCGGGACCGAATTCGCGACGCGTCCGATTTCATCGGCTGGTACATGAACAAAACCTACGAGCGGAACGGCATCAACCTGGGCGACACGCGCAACCAGTATCTGGCCTATCACGAAGGTCATACAGGCTATGCGCGCGGCAGCTACAACCAGAAATCCTGGCTATTGAATGTGGCCAGCGATGTCGATGCACGGGCCAACCTGTATCAAGCTCAGCTGGCCAGCTGCCGCTACTGACTTGGGCGGGTCAGCGGTCGCTAGACCCGACCCGTTTGCTGTTCGAGAACAAGCTCTGATCGAGGCGTCCGCCCTCGGTCAGTTCCCCCAGAAGAACCGTGGTTTGACTGCCTGCATTATCGTGGATCACCCATTTCCGCAGCTCGACGGGGTTGTCCGTAAACATCAGCTCAATCCGCCCGGACTCGGGGTTTTTAGGATCCTGTGCCGTCACAACGGTTGCGGTCCCGTCAAAGTCGTGACCAACGACCATATTGGCCTGCCCCAGATTCACGTTCCGAGCCAGCACAAGTGACAGAGGCGTCCGTTTTAGCGGGTATTGTTCGGGCGGCTGGTTGGATTTCGGATCAAAGATCTGAACACTCCCCGAACGCGCAAGAACAACAGCACTGTCGGGCGGATCATATTCGAACCGCATCTTACCGGGCCGTTGAATCCATAGCTTGCCGGTACTGAGCGAACCATCATCGTTTACTTGGGTAAAGCTGGTCTGAACCGTTTTCATCTTGTTCAGATAATTGGAGATCTCCGACAGCGGCAGCTTGTCCGCCGCCCATGCGGCAGGCGCGGCCAGTGTCAAAGCAAGGGCAAAAGCAATCTGTTTCATACGACTCAGATAAGGCTTCTGCCCTTGTTATTAAATATCCTACTGCTCTGGGACGAGGATTTCCCGCTTACCGACGTGATTTGCCGCCGAAACAACGCCTTCGTCCTCCATCTGTTCGACCAGACGGGCGGCCTTGTTGTAGCCGATGGCAAGTTTCCGCTGGATGTAAGAGGTCGAGCATTTGCGATCCTTTATCACAATCGCCACCGCCTGATCGTAAAGCGCGTCTTCGCCGTTGGTGTTGCCACCGGTGCTCAAACCCAATACGGCGTCGATGTTATCGGCTTTTTCCTCAGCCGGGCCATCGACCACACCGCTCATGTAATCGGGCGGACCGAATTGCTTCAGATGGTTGACGATTTCTTCGACCTCTTCGTCCGACACAAACGGGCCGTGGCAGCGGGTAATCTTGGCGCCACCCGCCATATACAGCATGTCACCCTGCCCCAGCAGTTGCTCGGCGCCCATCTCGCCCAGAATGGTGCGGCTGTCGACCTTTGAGGTCACCTGGAACGAGATCCGGGTCGGGAAGTTCGCCTTGATCGTACCGGTGATCACGTCAACCGAAGGGCGCTGCGTCGCCATGATCAGGTGAATACCCGAGGCACGCGCCATCTGCGCCAGTCGCTGAATGCAGGCTTCGATCTCTTTGCCCGCGACCATCATCAGGTCGGCCATCTCGTCGACGATAACAACGATATAGGGCATCGCCTCGGGCGCGAACTCTTCCGTCTCAAAAGTAGGCTCGCCGGTTTCATCGTCAAAGCCCGTCTGGACCGTGCGGCTGAACATCTCGCCCTTGGCCAGCGCGTCCTTCACGCGACCGTTGTAGCCGGCGATGTTACGGACACCCATTTTGGACATCTTGCGATAGCGATCCTCCATCTCGCCCACGACCCATTTCAGAGCCACAACCGCCTTTTTCGGGTCGGTCACAACGGGGGACAGCAGATGCGGAATGCCATCATAAACCGACAGTTCCAGCATCTTGGGGTCGATCATGATCAGGCGGCATTCGTCCGGCGACAGCTTGTAAAGCAGCGACAGGATCATGGTGTTGATCGCCACAGACTTACCCGAGCCGGTCGTACCCGCGATCAGCAGGTGAGGCATCTTGGCCAGGTTCGCCACAACGGACTCACCGCCGATATCCTTACCCAGCGCCAGAGGCAGCGCATGGTTGCCATCCCCGAAATCACGGCTGGCGAGGATTTCACGCAGCACCACCATCTCGCGGTTTTCATTGGGCAGTTCGATCCCGATCACCGAGCGGCCCGGCAAGGTCGAAACACGAGCCGACAGCGCCGACATCGATCGCGCGATATCGTCGGCCAGACCAATCACCCGGCTCGCTTTCAGACCCGGCGCGGGTTCCAGCTCGTACATGGTGACCACCGGACCAGGGCGGACGCTGACGATCTCACCTTTCACGCCGTAGTCGTCTAGCACGTTCTCCAGCATCCGCGCGTTTTCTTCCAGCGCCTCGTCACTCAGGTGATGACGCTGAATGCTGGCCGGGTTGGACAACAGGCCCAAGGGGGGCAGTTCGAAATCGGAATGCCGTTCTTCGAAGGACAGGGTCGGCTGCGCCTCGGCCTGCGCCCGACGGGATGGCGGCGGAGTGCGTCGGACGGGTTGGGCAACAACAGGCTTGCGCGGCTCGGCCACTGGGATCTTCACGGCTGGGCGCTGTGGCACAACGGGCTCAGGTGTCGCCGTATCTTCGAATACCGCGTCATCGTCGTAGGCATGGGCGGCGTAGTCATCCTCGGGCATGTAGTTCGCCTCGGGCACATAGTCGGGTTCGGGCTGATAGTCATGCGCCGTGTCTTGCCACGTCGGCTCAGCCGACAAAACAGGTTCGGGCGGCAGGCCAGCAGCGGTCATGGGCGGCTCGGGCGGCAGTTCACCCGCCCCTCTGGGATTGAAGATCAGCGGGTCCGGCCCGCGACCGCGGCCCTTGGTCAGGGGCAGGTTGGGGTCATGTTCAGGGGCCATCTCGCCCGTCGCCACCTTACGATTGCGCACAGCGGCCGAAATCTTCGAGCGGATACGATCTTCACCCGGCATTTCATCAAAACCCTGCACGGGCATGGCTTCGACCAATTCAGGCTCTGGCAGCGGCTCGGGGCGACGGATCAGCGCTGGCATCCGGGCCAGCAGGCCGGTTTTGGGGGCGGGTTCGGGTTCTTCCTCGACCTCTTCGAAGATTGGGTCTTCGAATGCGATCTCGTCGTCGAAAACGGGCTCGATCCGCGCGGCGCGGTTTTCTTTCCATTGCTCACGACGCTCTCGCGCAGACTGTACCGTGGCCGAGGCACCCCGACCCAATAGGTTCATCAGCATGTCGTAAGACATGACCAGCCCAAGCAGGAACGCCCGCGTTCCACGCGCGACATCAACTTTGGTGAAGCCCAGAACAAAGATGCCTAGCGCCAGCATTCCGACGGCCATGGCCAGCGACATCAGCTTGACGAGGAAGTGGGAGGAGATCGGCAGAAGGGTCAAAAAGGCCCCCATGACGGTGTCGCCAAACAGTCCGCCCAACCCATAGCTATGGGTCGCGCGCCAGACCTCGCCCGGAACCAGAGTGGCGGCGTAAACCGAGACGATGGCGATCCAGATCGGCGCAAAAATCAGCCGCGCCACGGCGCGATCTTCGCCGAAATGACCGGCGAAACGCACACCCCAACCGATCAGAACCAGCGCGATCCCCCAGCTGCCCCAGCCAACGATCATGAACAACGGCGCAGCGATCGAGGCACCGATCCGGCCCATCCAGTTCTGCACTGGCGCGTCGGTCGAGACCATCCAGTTCGGATCTTCCGGTGTGTAGGACCAGATCATTGCCGCAGCGGCCAGCCCCAACAGAATCAGAGCGATCCCGATCAGTTCCTTGGTACGCCGCTCAATCGCGGCCTGAGTCGTGCTGTCCAGTAATGGATCGCGGTTGCGCGCGTTCAATGATGCCATTTTGCCCTCGTACCTCACGAATAGATGCAGTCACGAAGCTTGATTAGCCCCTGCTGCAACTCTTTTTTTGGAGCCACCAAAGCGGCCCGGATAAATTGCTCGCCCGGGTTTTGCCCCGGATCTCCTTGAGAAAGATATGCACCCGGCAGGACCCGAACGCCGGTCTCCTGCCACAGCTTCAACGCTGTTTCTTCGCCGTTCTCGACGGGCAGCCACAGGAAAAACCCGGCCTCGGGCGGCATGTAGCCCTGCAGGCCCGAGAAGACCTCATCCGCGATGGCATATTTTTCCTGATAGAGCGCGCGGTTCTCGACCACGTGAGTCTCGTCGGCCCAGACGCGCGCAGCGGCAGCCTGTAGCGGCAGCGGCAACGGCGCACCCGCATAGTTGCGCAGCTGTTTGACCCGTTTGATACTGTCCGGACCGCCCGCAATCAGGCCCGAGCGCAGCCCGGCCAAATTCGACCGTTTCGACAGAGAGTTGAACAGAAGGACCCGCTCAGGATCAGCGCCCAGCTCTTGTGCGACGGTCAGGGCACCAGTTGGGGCCTCATCGCGGTATATCTCGGAATAGCACTCATCGGCGAAAATGCGGAAATCGTATTTCTCGGCCAACCCGATCAACTCGGCCCAATAGTCGCGCGAGGCGACAGCCCCCTGCGGGTTCGCAGGCGAGCAGATATAGGCGGCAACCGTCCGGTTCAGCACATCCTCAGACAGGCTGGTATAGTCCGGCAAATGGCCGGTCGCCGCGGTGGCGGATACGAAATAGGGCTGCGCCCGGACCGAGATCGAGGCGACCATATAGACCTGATAAAAGGGGTTCGGACACAGAATGATGGGATCTCGCCCGTTCTTCTGTTCAGGGCACAGCGCCATCGCCGCATTGTACAGCCCCTCACGCGTGCCGTTCAGGGCCATCACATTGGTATCGGGGTCCATCGTCACGCCGTAGCGGCGCTTGATCCAGTTGGTGATCGAACCTCGCAGCTCGGGCGAGCCTTCATTCGGGGGATAGCCCTGAAACCCGGCCGCGTTTTCTGTGATGACGTCTGTGACCCAAGCGGGGAAATCATGCATCGGCGCGCCGATGGTCATGTGAATCACGTCTCCGCCCGGTTGATGATGGTCCAACAGGGTGCGCAGACGCGGGAATGCGTATTCCGGTAGGTTCGAAAACCGCTCGGGGAAATTCATATCTACTGCCTCAATATCGGGATCGTTTTCGCCCCGTTTGATTGGCAGATTATAGATCGGACACCGCCCCGTCCAGACAAAGAGGTTCCGAATCAGGGGATTGTGGCATTCACGCCAATGCGGTTTCCGCCGCGGAACCCAACCGAAGCAGTGCTTCTTCCGAGCCGGGATAGCCCAGCATCATCAAGCCACAGCCCGCAGTTCCGGTCGGCAGGGTCAGCGCCGCAAGCCCCATCAGATTGCCGATACGCGTGTTGCGCAGGGCCAGCAGATTCTCGGTCACGTAGTAGTCGTGATCGCTGAGGAGCCGTTCCAGGTTGGGTGGCAGGATGGGTGACGTTGGCGCCAAAACCGCATCAAACCCGGCGGTCGCCGCATCCCACGCCGCGCGGCAGGCCTTGAGCCTGGACCATGCGGCCACATAGTCGGAACCTGACACGTCCTTGCCTGTGCGAAACCGTTCAAGAATCTCAGGATACATCGCCTCGGGGTTGGCTTCGATGACGTCTTTCCACAGCCCGTAGGCCTCAGTCGTGTAGAGCACACCCGAAAGCGCCATTGCATCGTGCAGTTCAGGCACCTCCAGCGGCACGATCTCGGCCCCGGCATCGCGCAAACGGTCCAGCGCATCGTCGAAGGCCTGTCGCGGCGCATCGCGCAGGTCGTCCTTGGCGACGTTTTGCAACTCGGCAAAGCGGCGGCCTTTCAGGCTGGCACCACGCAGATCCGCAGGTGTGCCGCCTTCCAGCAAGGCCAGCATATGCGCGGCGTCTTCGACGGAACGCGCCAGAGGGCCAACCGTATCGAACCGCAGACAGAGCGGCACGACCCCTTCGAGGCTGAGCCGTCCAGCCGTGGTCTTCAGCCCCACCAGATTGTTCCAAGCCGCCGGTATGCGCACCGACCCGCCCGTGTCCGAGCCAATCCCGCAGGCCGCCAGCCCCCAAGCCACCGAGGCCCCGGCACCCGAGGATGATCCTCCCGGTACGGCATCCTCATCGTCCACACAGGGCGGGGTGTACGTGATCGGGTTCAGACCAAGCCCTGAAAATGCCAGCTCGCTCATGTGGGTTTTGCCGAGGCATACGGTACCCATGGCCGTTGCGTTGCGTAAGACCACAGCATCCGCGTCCGGCACGCGCCCCTTCAACAAGGCCGAGCCCGCCTCAGTTCCGATACCAGCCGTGTCGAACAGATCCTTCCAGCTGATCGGCACGCCATCCAGCAAGGATCGACGCAAGCCCAAGGTAGCGCGCTCTTTCGCGGCTTTTGCCTCAGACCGGGCACGATCATGGGTGACGCGCGCATAGATACGGTCGCGGTGGGGATGGGCGTCAATGGCGGCCAGATAGGTCTCGGTCAATTCGACGGGGTCGATTTGCCCCTTCCCGATCCCACGACCCAAATCACAGGCCGTCATGGTTAGCCATTCCTGCATTACACCCCTCCTTGCGTCTGACTTTCTGGGACGGTAGCGACAGGACCGCACATGGACAATCCCGAAAGGGCGCGCATATTGCAGGGCATGACACAGGCATCGAAAATCCTGATCGTGGGCGGAGGCCTGAACGGCGCGGCCCTTGCATTGGCACTGGCGCAAACCGGGCATTCTGTTTGCGTGATTGACACGTTGGGCGAAAAGGTCCGCAAGAACGCGGCATTCGACGGGCGGTCTTATGCGCTGGCGCTGGCGTCCAAGCGGTTGCTTGACGCAATCGGTGTGTGGGAGCGGGTCGAGGAACATGCCCAGCCCATGCTTGAGATCAAGGTAACCGATGGCCATGCGGGTATCGGGCCGTCACCCTTTTTCATGCATTTCGACCATACCGAGATCGAGGAAGGCCCGATGGGCTACATGGTCGAAGATCGCCACCTGCGCCGCGCGTTTCTTGAGGCGATGGCGCAAGACAAAGCGATCACACAGATCAACGGCAGAACGGTCGTTTCGCAACAGGTCGATGCAACCGGCGTGACGTTGACGCTGGATGATGGTGCGAGTGTTGAGGGTCATCTGATCGTAGGCTGCGACGGGCGCAGCAGCGGAACCGCGTCCCGCGCAGGGATCAAGCGTACCGGCTGGGATTACGGCCAGACTGCCCTTGTCTGCGCGATTGAACACGCCCTGCCGCATCACGGCATTGCCCATCAGTTCTTCATGCCCCCCGGCCCGCTTGCGATCCTGCCACTGACAGGCAATCGTAGCTCGATCGTCTGGAGCGAACGCACCGAAGCAGCACAGCGCATCAACGCCCTGACCGAGGCCGATTACCTGCAGGTCTTGCGCCCTCGGTTCGGAGATTTTCTGGGCGACATCCGCCTGCAGGGCGACCGCTTTACCTATCCGCTGAACCTGACCATCGCCAATTCCTTCATCTCGGATCGCCTGGCCCTTGTTGGCGACGCCGCCCACGGAATGCACCCCATTGCAGGCCAGGGCCTGAATGCCGGGCTCCGGGACGTGGGTGCTTTGGCGGAAGTGCTGACCTTGGCCGGACGGCGCGGCGAGGATATCGGCTCGGTTCTGGTGCTGGAGCGCTATCAGGAATGGCGGCGGTTCGACACAGCCTCGCTGGCGATGGCGACCGATGTGTTCAACAAGCTGTTTTCGAATGACAACCCGCTGCTGCGCCTTGGGCGGGACATCGGGATGGGCATTGTCGGATCCCTGCCCGGCCTGCGCCGAGGCTTTGTCCGCGAGGCCGCCGGGTTGACCGGCGACCTGCCGAAGCTCTTGCAAGGACGGGTAATCTAGAGCATTCGTGAGCGCTCAGAACCGCTCAGTCCAGCGCGCGCGCCTCATCGACCAGCATCACGGGGATGCCGTTGCGGATCGGAAAGGCCAGACCCGCGGCCTTTGACACCAGTTCCTGCTTATCCGCATCATAGTGAAGCGTCGTATGCGTCTGAGGGCAAATCAGCGCCTCAAGCATGTGGCGGTCAAAAGCGTGTTCAGGCTCGCTCATTGCAGTTTTTCCTCGTTTGATCCGCCCCGCAGCGCGAATTCGATCAATGTCACCAGCGTCTCACGCCTTGTGCGTAGACAAGGGGCCTCTAACAGAGCCTGTTTGTCCTCCGGATCGAAATCCATCAGCATCGACAGCGAATTTACCAAGAGCTCATCATCTGCTTCTTTCAGCGAATCCCAATCCGTCGACAGATCACGCGAGTCGAAGAAGCGTTCCAGCAGGTTCAGAAAGCGGCTGCGGTCGAAAACGTCGTCCTTCTCGGCCTTGCCAAGATCGCGGTCAAACCCATCCCAGGACACTTCGCACCGGCGATAAGGTGTGAAGGCGTCCAGTTCGGACTTGATACGGAACCGAGACACGCCGGTCAGGGTGATCAGATAGCGGCCATCCTCAGTCTCGGAGAATTGCGTGACGCGACCGGCGCAACCGATCCGATGCAGCTTTGTTTCATCGTTCAGCGAGGGGTTCGGCTGAACCATTCCGATCAGCCGCTCCTTTGTTTTCAGGGCATCGTCCAGCATCTGAAGGTAGCGCGGCTCGAAGATGTGCAACGGCAGTCGCGACCGAGGCAGCAGCAGCGCCCCGGGCAGTGGAAACACGGATATCGTATCCGGCAAGTCGGCGGGATGAATCATAGACCCGAGTCTAGCTCTGATCCGAAATTAGGCAAATATCATCGAGCTGAGTTTGCGCCGCCCGTTCAGAACAATCGGATCGTTGGGCTTGAGCGCATCGAAGATCGTGAACAACTGCGTTTTGGCAGCGCCCTCGTTCCACTCGCGATCGCGGCGGAACAGCTCCAACAGCTGTGTCACGGCCTCTTCAACATCGCCATTGGCGTGCAGGGCCTGCGCCAGATCGAACCGAGCCTGATGATTGTCGGGATCGGCCTCAACGGCTGCGGTCAACTCGGCCACCGGGCCCACATCCGCCGCCTGCTTGGCCAGCTCCAACTGGGCATGGGCAGCTTCGAGTTCCGGCGCGTTGGAAATCTCGGCGGGCGCACCGTTCAGGATCGCCTCGGCCTGTTCCAGATCATCCGAGGCAATATGCGCACGCACCAGACCACCATAGGCAGCGGCATGGTTGGGGTCTTCGCCCAGAATCGCGGCAAATGTTTGCGCCGCATCTACGGCTGCACCTTCAGCCAGCATCTCTTCGGCCGCCTGCACGGCGTCCTCCAGTTGACCACCGGGACTTTCACCACCGGCAGCCTCGATCACGCGGTCGATAAAGGCCTTGATCTCGGAACCCGGCAAAGCGCCTTGAAAGCCGTCCACCGGCTGACCCTTGAAGAACGCATAGACGGTCGGGATCGACTGGATGCGCATCTGAGACGCAATCATCTGCGCCTCGTCCACGTTGATCTTGACCATCTTGACTGCGCCTTTGGCCGCGGTCACCGCCTCTTCAAGCGCGGGTCCAAGTGTCTTGCACGGGCCGCACCAAGGTGCCCAGAAATCCACTATCACCGGAATTTCCTGCGACGCCTCGACCACATCTTCCATAAAGGTGGCTTCGCTGCTGTCCTTGATCAGATCGGTGGCTGAGGTGCTTTCCGCGCCGCTCAGAAGGTCCATGGCATTCACTCTCCGGTTCAAACGTGCGCCCTATATGCAGTCACTTGCTACAGAAACCAAGGGCCGAGTTGCGGAACTAAAGGTCGAAACTGGCGAAAACCGGGGCGTGGTCGCTTGGTTTTTCCCACCCGCGCGCGTCGCGCAGGACCCGGCTTGAATGCCCCGCGTTCGAGATATCCGGCGTGGCCCAAACGTGATCCAGCCGCCGCCCCTTGTCGGCTGCGTCCCAATCGCGCGCCCGGTAGGACCACCAGCTATAGAGCTGCCCTTCCGGGATATCCTGCCGGGTGATATCCACCCAACCGCCCGCGTCTTGTGTTTCGGCCAATGCCTCAACCTCGATCGGCGTGTGCGAGACGACCTTGAGCAGTTGTTTGTGCGACCAGACATCATCCTCGCGCGGGGCGATGTTCAGATCACCGACCAGAATGGACTTCTCGGGTTTTTGGGCGTGGAACCAGTCGCGCATATCGCTGAGGTAGTCGAGCTTTTGCCCGAACTTCTCATTCACCTCACGATCCGGCACATCCCCGCCTGCAGGGACGTAGAAGTTCTGGATGGTGACGCCATTTTCCAACCGCGCGGCGATGTGACGTGCATGGCCGAGACTGGCGAAATCCTTTTCGCCTACCTCCTCCATTGGGATGCGCGACAGAATGGCGACACCGTTGTATCCCTTCTGCCCACGGGCCACCATGTGAGTATAACCCAGCTCCGCAAATCCTTCGGTCGGAATCTTTTCAACCGGAGACTTGCATTCCTGCAGACACAGCACATCCGGAGCTTCTTCCTGCAGCAGTTTCAGCACAATAGGCTCGCGCAGGCGGACCGAATTGATGTTCCAGGTGGCAAGGGTGAAGGGCATGGGGTGGTTCCTTTATCGTGGTTGGGCGGAGATTAGCGCGACATAGAACCGGGTGCCACGTGAAAAGGCTGCCGAAAAACTTCGTTAGCCGAATGGCAGTTAAGCGGACTAAAGGGGGACGCTAGTTCCAAACAATCACAGGGGTTTCTTCGGACGTAAGAACCATTGCTTCTGGGCTGCGGTAATCTTCATCCGCAATCCCAACTTGAAGCTTTCGGCCACTTATAAAAACTAGTGTGAAGGCAACGTCAGAAGTTTGGGTCTTTTCAATTATCTCATCTATAAAGTCTTTACCTTCACCTCCAATGAACTCGTAGTTATTGTTTATAGTCAAGCATATATCTCCAAAAACGATCTGTAGATAGTCGTGGACGTAGCATACTTGCGTAACCTGCTGCCCCGGAAGCAATTCATCAAATTGGTTCATCACAACTCACAGATTTCGCATGTGGTCAATATCCCAGCTGGACGCCGAGTAATATCTACACAGCTAGTCGGTCGATACAAGGAAAGACCATACTTTGATGTCTTTAATGGGCTCAAGGCGGACCTTCTAAACTCACACTCCCTACAAAAAAAAGCCGGGCCATCAGGCCCGGCAGTCCAACAGGGAGGTACATGTCATTACCCGGACATGCACGGGTTGGGAGTAACCTAATTATGAGTTCAGGGTATCACTTTGATCCAAATCAATCCACCTCGGATCAAGATACCAGTCGATATCCACCTGACTCTGTGACCAAAAGGCGAGCATTTGACGGATCAGGCTCGATCTTCTGACGCAGGCGGTAGATGTGCGTCTCGAGCGTGTGGGTCGTAACACCCGCGTTGTAGCCCCAGACCTCATGCAGCAGGACGTCGCGCGCCACCACACCATCGGTCGAGCGGTAGAGGAACTTGAGGATGTTGGTTTCCTTCTCGGTCAGACGGATTTTCCGGTCTTCCTCAGTGATCAGCATCTTCATTGCAGGCTTGAACGTATAGGGGCCAAGTACGAATACGGCATCTTCGGACTGTTCATGCTGGCGCAGTTGGGCGCGAATGCGGGCCAGCAGAACCGGGAATTTGAACGGCTTGGGGACATAGTCATTGGCACCGGCATCCAAACCCAGGATCGTGTCCGCATCGCTGTCATGGCCCGTCAGCATCAGGATCGGGCTTTTGACGCCCTGTTTGCGCATCAGGCGGCACAGCTCGCGACCGTCCGTGTCGGGAAGACCCACATCCAGAATCACGAGGTCATAGATCGCTTCACGCGCACGCTCCATCGCGGACGCTCCGTCAGAGGCTTCGAACACGTCGAAATCCTCGGTCATCACAAGTTGCTCGCTGAGCGCCTCGCGCAGGTCCTCGTCATCATCCACCAACAGGATTTTCTTGAGCTGAGCCATTCTTGGGTCCTCCAAAGCCTTTCCCATCACTTGCGTGTGGAATATGCAATCAACAAGATTTACTGCAACCGTCTCACGCCTTCGTGTCAGACGCAGCGGAAATGTTTCACAATTCCAGCCGAAAGCGCTAGGAAAAGGGTCGAACGTTATAGGGTAACATAGATGAGTCTCATCCCCGATATCACCGAATTGCTGGCGCGCGCGCGGGCTGACCTGCGGATGGGCGTGCCAATCGTGCTGGTGGATGACAATGGCGGCAGCGTTCTGGCCATCTCGGCCGAGACGATCACGCCCCAGCGACTGGCCGATCTGCGCAGCTTGGGTGGGGCACCTGTGGTTGCGATCACCGGGCGACGGGCGGAAACCCTAAAAGCACGCGCTTACGATGGCGATCTGGCGCGGGTGTTGATCCCTGCAGATGCAGACATGGCATGGGTTCAGGCCGTGGCGGACCCATCGGACGATCTGAATGCGCCGATGAAAGGCCCCCTGATGACCGAGAGGCAAGGCAATGCCAATCTGCACCGCATTGCTATCGCGCTGGCCAAATCCGCCCGATTGCTGCCTGCCGCCGTGGTGCTGCCGGTCGAAGACGGTCGTAATTTCGTGGCAACCCACGGTTTGACTTGCATAGATCACTCCCGGGCCGCGCCGCATCTGGCAGATCGCAGCGCCCTGCACCCGGTTGTCGCCGCGCGCTTGCCGATGGAGGTGTCCGAGGCCGGTCGGTTGCACGTTTTCCGCCCCGAAGACGGCGGGGAAGAGCATTACGCGGTCGAGGTCGGGCGACCGGATCGCAGCAAGCCCGTCTTGGCGCGGCTTCATTCTGCGTGTTTTACAGGCGACATCATGGGCAGTCTGAAATGCGACTGCGGCCCTCAGCTGCGCGGCGCGCTGGCTCAGATGGGTGCCGAGGGCGCCGGCGTGTTGCTCTATCTGAATCAGGAAGGGCGCGGAATCGGGCTGGCCAACAAGATGCGCGCTTATTTCCTGCAGGATCAGGGCTTTGACACGGTCGAAGCCAACCACCGCCTTGGGTTTGAAGATGACGAGCGCGATTTCCGCCTCGGGTCGGATATTCTGAAATCGCTGGGCTTCAGCTCGGTCCGGTTGCTGACCAACAACCCCGCGAAGATCGCCATGATGGAGCGCACAGGGATCGCCGTCGCCGAGCGGGTTCCGCTGAAAGTCGGGGAAACCGCCCACAACCGCGGATATCTTGAGACCAAGGCCGCGAAATCCGGGCATTTGCTGTGACACCCGCAGATTTGGTGCTGACCCCGCGGGGCATTCGTTTCCGGGGGCGGTCCTTTCCCTGCTCAATCGGGAATGGCGGGCGGAGTACTAGTAAATGCGAAGGCGATGGCGCCACGCCGGTCGGTGTTCATCGCATTGTCGGCATGCTCTACCGCGCGGACCGGATCACGGCCCCCACGTCATGGGCCATTCCGATCGGCGCGCAAGACCTGTGGTCAGACGATTCGAAGGACTGTCGTTATAACCACCTGGTCACCGCGCCCTATCCGTTCAGCCATGAACGGTTGCGCCGCGCGGACCCTCTCTATGACTTGGTGCTGCTGACCGATTGGAACTGGCCGAATGCGGTGCCGGACAAAGGCTCTGCCATCTTCCTGCACCAATGGCGGAGACCGGGTTATCCGACCGAGGGCTGTGTCGCCTTCCGGCGCGATCACCTGCGCTGGATAGCCGAGCGGGTCACGCCCGGCACCCGCCTGATCATTCCTGAGGTCTGACCCGTTCGCCAAAAATGGCCGATCCGACACGCACATGGGTGGCCCCTAGCGCAATCGCCTGTTCGAAATCGCCGCTCATGCCCATCGAAAGACCCTCGAGGTCATTGCGAGCGGCAATCTTCGCCAGCAATGCAAAATGCAGCGCGGGTTCTTCCTCGACCGGCGGGATGCACATCAGACCGCGTATGGGCAGGTCCAGCGCCCGGCATTCTGCAATGAACCCATCCGCATCTGCGGGAAGGATACCCGCCTTTTGTTCCTCTTCCCCCGTATTGACCTGGATGAACAGGTCCGGACAGGACCCCAACTCCTGTGCCAACCGTGCCAGAGTCTTCGCCAGTTTCGGGCGATCGACCGAGTGGATGGCATCGCAAAGCTCCATCGCCTGACGGGCTTTGTTTGTTTGAAGCGGGCCGATCAAGTGTAGATCAATGCCGGCGAATTGCTCCTTGAACGCGGGCCATTTACCGGCCGCTTCCTGCACACGGTTCTCGCCAAAGCACCGATGACCCTGTTCCAGCACATCCCGCACACGCTCGTTTGGCTGTACCTTGGATACGGCGATCAGCTTCACCGACCCGGCAGCCCGGCCTGCTTTGGCTTCGGCTTTTGCGATACGGGCGGAAATCTCTGACAGCGACATGATGATCCTCAAATCTGGTTTGCAGCGAGACAAACACCATGTCGGCGCAAAAGAAAAGGGCGGGTCCGAAGACCCGCCCTAGAACCGTGTGGTTCAGATCAACTTAGAAGTTGAACTGGGCACCAAAGTCGGCGCGGACAAAGCTGTCTGCGTCACCTTCTTTGATCTGGCCGATACCACCGCGCAGCGATACACCGCCACCCAGGTCGTAGTGAGCGCCGATACCAACGTTGCGGGTATCGCCATCAGCCGAACCGTCACCGTAGACGAACTGGATGGTGGTCGCAGCGCCAACGTTGTAGGCAACCGACAGACCGTATGCAGTGCCGTCGGTGGCATCTACTTCGGTGTTATCGTCTGCAACAAACAGAGTACCTGCGAAGTCACCAAACTCAGCACCCAAGGTGAAAACGAGCAGGCTTGGGTCGTCACCCGAACCACCGTCGGTCTGACCGTAAGCCAAAGCGGCAGTGATGTTGTCGAAGGTGTAGGTCGCGCTGATGTCCCAACGGTCTGCATCTTCTTCGGTCAGAACGAGGTCGGGGCTACCCGCTGTACCAGTCGAAGTGATCGATGCGGCTTGGTCGTACGACGCGCCGAATGCGAAGTCACCAACAGCGTACTGGAAGAAGACGCCGTTTACGCCTGCGCCCGACGAGCTGTAGGTCGCAAAGCTATAGTCAACACCCGAGTACTGACCCAGGAATGTTTCCAGACCAACTTCGTAGCCGTAGTAGTTTGCAAGGTTGTCAAACGAACCGGCGATGTTGCCAGCGTCAACACGCAGACCACCGAAGATAACCGAGTAACGTGCGCCGTTCAGCTGAGCTGTACCAGCTTCACCTTGGCCATCGTCGTCAGCCTGTACACGGATACGACCTTCGAAGCGAACGCCGCCATCGGTTTCTGCGATGCCGTCAATGTTCAGACGGAAGCGCGAGACCAGGATAACGTCATCGGATTCGATCGAACCGGACGCGCTTACGTCGTCAGCGGTTCCGTTCAGGCCATCGGCGCCAGGACCGGTAGCAGTTACGGTGCGGCTACGATCTTCAACGTAACCCAGACCAAAACGGCCGTAACCGCTGAAGTTAACTTCAGCTGCTGCAACGCCTGCGGTCGCTACCAGCGCCGTCGTTGCGAAGAGAACTTTTTTCATCTTGTTTCCCTCGGTTTCAAAAAGTTTTATCTACTCGACACATGCAAAGCATATGTCTCAGCACGGACATCGTTTCGCTCTTTTCCCCCCCTTTGTGCAAGGTTGGCCTAAATACCGGGACCGCATTGAAGTTGGATTGGTGCAAGGATGCCACAGTCCTGATCACCGCCCTGTCACGCGGATATAGTGGGATTTGATAAGAATAGGCTTGTTGCGCAAAGGGTCCTTGGCTAGGAGTAGCTTCCAATGACCGCAATTATAGCGAAACAGGACCGACCGACGATGCGCTTGCCGACGACTTTGGGTTTGATCTTTCTGACCGCCACTCTTGCAGCATGCGGACAGAATCGCAGCGCCGTCACCAACCCGGACCTACTTACCTCGAACAGCACTCGCACAGATGAGCGCGAGCTTGATGATCCCGAACGCACGTCGATCTGGGATATCTTCGGCCCCAACAATGCCGAGCAGACTACAAACGTAAACCGTTACCTATGGGCGGCGTCGCTGGATGTTCTGAATTTCCTGCCCGTGCAAGAGGTTGATCCCTTTACCGGTGTAATCGTAACGGGTTACGGCACCCCACCGGGCGGTGGGCGGCAATACCGCGCCACCGTACATATAAGTGACCCCGCGCTTGCGGCGCGCTCTCTTTCGGTTGCGCTGCAGTCCAGCGGGGGCTCTCCGGTCAGCGCCGCAACCACCCGCGCGGTCGAGGATGCGATCCTCTCGCGTGCAAGACAGCTGCGGATTGCAGACAACAAGTTCTAGCAACCCGATCAAAATCGCTCTAAAGACCACGCCGGGTTCCTACCCGGCGTTTTCAGTTACGAAGGACCGCATGATGTCGCGCTACTCGGCCAGTGAAATCGAAGCAAAATGGCAAGAGGCCTGGGACAAGGCCGGAATCTTCACCGCCGACCACACGGCGGACAAGCCGAAATACTACGTGCTTGAGATGTTCCCCTACCCGTCCGGCCGAATCCATATGGGGCATGTGCGCAACTACACGATGGGCGACGTTATCGCGCGTCACAAGCTGGCGACCGGCCATAACGTCCTGCACCCGATGGGGTGGGACGCGTTCGGTATGCCGGCCGAAAACGCCGCGATGGCGATCGGCGGCCATCCCAAAGACTGGACCTATGGCAACATCGCCGACATGCGCGGGCAGATGAAACCTCTGGGCCTGTCGATCGACTGGTCGCGCGAATTCGCCACCTGTGACCCGGAATATTATGGCCAGCAGCAGGCGCTGTTCCTCGATATGCTCGCGGCCGGGCTGGTTTACCGTAAGAACGCCGTTGTGAACTGGGACCCGGTCGATATGACCGTTCTGGCCAACGAGCAGGTCGAAAACGGGCGCGGCTGGCGCTCGGGCGCGCTGGTGGAACGGCGCGAGCTGACGCAATGGTTCTTCAAGATCTCGGACTATTCTGAGGAACTGCTGGACGCCTTGGACACGCTTGAAAACTGGCCCGCCAAAGTCCGACTGATGCAGGAGAACTGGATCGGCAAGTCGCGTGGCTTGCAATTTGGCTTTGAACGAACGGACGATGGTGAGCCGATCACCGTATACACGACTCGCCCCGACACACTGCTGGGTGCGTCTTTTGTCGGCATCTCGCCGGATCATCCGATTGCCAAACAGCTTGAGGCTGAAAACCCAGAAGTCGCTGAATTCGTTTCTGAATGCCGCAAAGGTGGCACCACCGAAGAAGCGATCGAGACGGCCGAGAAGCTGGGCTACGACACTGGCATCAAGGTCAAACACCCGCTGGATCCGAATTGGGAATTGCCGGTTTGGATCGCAAACTTCATCCTGATGGACTACGGCACCGGCGCGATCTTCGCCTGCCCGGCTCATGATCAGCGCGATCTAGATTTCTGCCGCAAATACGGCCTGCCCGTGGTCGATACGTTCTTTGCGCTGGATGATGAGTCTCCGGTCGACAAGCTCGCATTCGTTCCGCCAAAAACCGAGAAAGTCCGCTGGGTCAACCATTTTGCGGGTCTGACCGAGGCAACCGGCGAAGAGGCCATCAACGCCACCGTCGATTTCGCCGAAAAAGCCGGTTGGGGCGAAGGTGTCACCAAATTCCGTCTGCGCGACTGGGGTCTGAGCCGCCAGCGCTACTGGGGTTGCCCGATTCCCGTGGTTCACTGCGAAAAATGCGGCACGGTGCCTGAAAAGAAAGAGAATCTGCCGATCGCGCTGCCCTATGATGACGGCAACGGCAAAGCCATCGACTTCTCGATCCCCGGCAATCCGCTGGACCGCCACCCCAGCTGGAGGGACACGCCCTGCCCGTCCTGTGGCGCACCGGCCAAGCGTGAAACCGATACGATGGATACGTTCGTCGATTCGTCTTGGTACTACGCGCGCTTCACTGCCCCACGCGCGGAAACCCCGACCGATCTGGCTGAGGCCGAGTACTGGATGAATGTCGACCAGTATATCGGCGGTATTGAGCATGCGATTCTGCACCTGCTCTATTCCCGCTTCTTCGCCCGGGCGATGCAAATCACCGGCCACCTGCCAAAAAAGGCCATTGAGCCGTTCAACGCGCTCTTCACCCAAGGCATGGTCACGCATGAGATCTACCAGACCCGCGACGCTAACGGCCGCCCGGTCTATCACCTGCCCGAGGACGTGACCGACGGTAAATTGGCCGATGGCACCAAGGTCGAGATCATCCCTTCGGCCAAGATGTCGAAATCCAAGAAAAACGTCGTGGACCCGGTCAGCATCATCTCGGCCTTCGGCGCAGATACCGCCCGTTGGTTCGTCCTGTCCGATTCGCCACCCGAGCGGGACGTGGAATGGACAGCTTCCGGAGCCGAGGCCGCGTTCAAGCACCTTAGCCGTGTACATCGCATCGCCTCCGAGATCGCCGAGTCGGACGTTCCGGGCAATGGAGAAGACGAAACCCTGCTGCGCGAGATGCACAAAGCGATCCATGATGTTTCGGGCGGAGTCGAATCCTTTGGCTTCAACGCCTCGATCGCCAAGCTTTATGCCTTCACCAACACTCTGGCGAAGTCGAAAGCAGGGACCGAGGCCAAGCGCGAAGCCGCTAAGACTTTGGCACAGTTGATGTCGCCGATGACGCCGCACCTGTCCGAGGAACTCTGGCAGCTGCTGGGTGGTGAGGGTCTTGTGGCAACAGCTGCTTGGCCGGTCGCGGATGAGGCGATGCTGGTCGATGACACCATCACCTTGCCGATCCAGATCAACGGCAAACGCCGCGCGGAAATCAGCGTGCCTAAGGATATGCCCAAGGATGAGGTTGAAAAAATCGCGCTCAACACCGAAGCTGTGCAAAAGGCGCTGGAGGGAGCCGCGCCGAAGAAGGTGATTGTTGTTCCGGGCCGGATCGTGAATGTCGTCATTTAACCGCAGAAGTTTTTTGTTTGCCCCGCTGGCTGCCTGTTTTCTTGGGGCCGCCTGCGGGTTTGAACCGATCTATGCGCCCGGTGGGGCGGGGTCGGAACTGTTTGGCAAGGTTGAGGTATCGGCCCCGAACACGGTCGAGAGTTACCTGCTGGTTCAGAACCTCGAACAAAAGCTGGGGCGCAGCGCGACTTCAGGAAATGCCTACCGTCTGGATGTCCGTGTTGAGACCGCCGTCCAGGCTGCTGCGATCACGTCCACCAATGAAATCAACCGCTTATCTGTAGACGGGCGCGCCGAATACACGCTGAAATCGAATGAAACCGGGCAGATTCTGGCCTCGGGAGCCGTCACGGATTTCGTAGGTTACTCGGCGGCAGGTTCCAGCGTTTCGACCCTGGCGGATGAGCGCGACGCCCGAGAGCGCTTGATGGTGATTCTGTCCGACCAGATCGTCAATCGCCTCTATGCGACGCCGGGCCTGACCTCATGAAGTTGAGCCCGCGCGAGGCTGACGGGTATTTTGCCAGACCGGACGCGGACAAAACCGGGTTGTTGATCTACGGCGCCGATACCATGCGCGTGGCTTTGAAGCGCCAGCAAGTGCTGACCGCGCTGCTTGGGGCAAACGCCGAAGAAGAAATGCGCCTGACCCGGATGCCCGGCAGCGATCTGCGCGGCGACCCGGCGTTATTGCTGGACGCGGTCAAGGCGGTTGGATTTTTCCCCGGCCCCCGCGCGGTGTTCGTCGAAGAGGCGACCGATACCGCCGCCCCCTCGATCCTTGCCGCACTTGAGGATTGGACCCCCGAAGATGCTCAGATCATCGTGACGGCGGGCCAGCTGAAAGCCAGCTCGAAAATTCGCAAGGCCTTCGAAGCGCATCCGGCAGCTTATGCGGTGGGCATCTACGACGATCCGCCCTCTCGGGCCGAGGTTGAACGGATTCTGACGCAAGCCGGCTTGAAGAACATCCCGCGCGATGCGATGTCGGCGCTGGGAGAGTTGGCGATTAGCCTCAGCCCCGGTGATTTCACCCAAACGGTTGAGAAGCTGTCGCTTTATAAACGTGGCGACGAGAGCGAACTCAGCCTGGAAGATATCGAAGCCTGCGCGCCCCGCTCGACCGAGGCGGCGCTGGATGATGTATTGAACGTGGTCGCCGAAGGCCGCGCCGGAGAGATCGGCCCGCTGATCCGTCGCCTGCAAGCTCAGGGCACCAATGGGGTGACGCTGTGTATCGGCGCAACCCGGCATTTCCGTACGCTTTATGCCTGTGCTTCCGACCCCGGCGGGGCGGCGCAAGGGATCGGCAAACTGCGCCCGCCGGTCTATGGCAAACGACGCGACCGCATTTTGCGACAAGCTCAAGGATGGGGTGCGCCAAAGCTGCAGACGGCGCTGACAGTGCTGACAGATACCGACCTGTCGCTGCGCTCGGCCGGGCAAACGGCCCCCGCGATGGCATTGGTCGAACGCGCGATGATCCGGCTGGCGATGCTGGCCCGGTCGCGTTAGCGGTTCAGCCAGTCGCCCGCCGACCTTCCTGCCCAGCGCCCCGTGGCCAGACAGGCCGTGAGAAGGTAGCCGCCGGTGGGTGCTTCCCAATCCAACATCTCACCGGCGCAGAATACGCCGGGCATCGCGCTCAACATCAATCCGTCGGTCACGGCAGCGTGTGTGATGCCTCCGGCGGTTGAGATCGCCTCATCCATCGGGCGCAATCCCGCATGGCGGATGGGCAGGGCTTTGATCAACGCGGCCACGTCGTCGGGTGCGTCTGGAAGGGGCCTGGCGAACTCCATCAGCAACGCGGTGCGCACTGGCCCCAGTTTCAAAGCCTTGCGCAGATGATTGGACAAGCTCATCTTGCCGCGCGGTTTTGCCAAGCGTGCGGCCACTTCTGAGACAGGCAGGTCAGGCGTCAGGTCAATCGTCAGGGGCGCGCCCTCTCGCGCGGGCTTGCAGATGGTGTAGATACCCCCGCCTTCCAACCCGCGGGCCGAGATCACCGCCTCGCCCCGTGTGCGCTGGGGTCCGGCTTGCAGCGCGACCCCTTTGATCGGGGCGCCGAAATGCGCAGTCATGTGATCCGACCAGTCGATCAAAAGCCCAGCATTTGCGGGTGCAAACGGTGCGAGCTGCACGCCTTTCTCTGCCAGCCATGGCGCCCAGGCCCCGTCCGAGCCCAACCGTGCCCAGCTGGCCCCGCCCATGGCAAGCACAGTTGCTTCGGACTGCTGATGTTGAGGGCCATCCGGGGTTTCAAAAACCAGCGCGCCGCCCTCCCAACCTGTCCATCGCCAGCGGGTTCGGATCTCGACACCGCTATCCGCAAGACGTGCCAACCATGCACGCAGCAAGGGTGAGGCTTTCATAACGGTCGGAAAAACACGGCCTGTTGAGCCGGTGAAAAGCTCTTGCCCCAATTCGCGCGCCCAGTTCTGCACGGCCTGCGCGTCGAACTCGGCCAGCATCGGGCGCAACCAGTCTGCGGCTTCTTCATACGATTGGATCAGTGCCTCAAGGGGCTCATCCTTGGTCAGGTTCAGACCCGACTTTCCGGCCATCAGGAACTTGCGCGCGACCGAGGGCTTGGCTTCGGCCACCAGAACCGAGTGACCGGCAAGGGCAAGCTGCTCGGTCGCCATCAACCCGGCCGGTCCTGCCCCGATCACCACTGCCTGCGCCATCTTCGCCCTCTTGCCTTCGCCGCCCGCAGGCGCATCATTCCCAACCATGACGAACAGCAATCCGATCTGCCCGCTTTGCGACCGCCCCATTCCCGATGGCGGCGGCAGCCTGCATCATCTGATCCCAAAACTCAAAGGAGGCAAGGGCGGACCAACCGTTCTGCTGCACCAGATCTGCCACAAAGAGGTCCACGCCACCCTGTCCGAGGCAGAGTTGGCGCGCAGCTTCAACACGGTCAAGGCCCTGCGCGCCCATCCAAGGCTTGAGAAGTTCCTGAACTGGGTGCGCAAACGCCCGCCCGATTTCCGGTCGAAAGTTCCGGGTAAACGGCGCGGGCGCTGATCAGTCAGGCAGAACCGGATCGCCAAACGCATCCGAAAGTGCGGCGGGCAGACCCTGAACCTCGATCCCCTGATAGTCGGGAACAGGCGCGAATTGGGCTCCTTGCACATGCTGGAACTCGAGCGCCGTGTAGGGGCGTTTCCAGAGCCATTCGCGATTCTCGACCGCCCAAAGGTCGGGATCGGGCGGAGCCTCATGCGTGAAGGCATAGAAATGCAGGTCAAACCCATAGGCCGCCACATCCTGCATCGACAGAAGCTTCATACCCTGAGCGCGACAGAACACATCCTCGGCGGCGACATCCCCTGTGCGCAAGGTGATCTGACCCACTCGCGCCCCGGCAAGCGGGGCCGCAGGGTCGGCGGAATTTTCAGGGCGGTTGCCTTCAAAGTCATGCTGCAAAAGCTCGATCACAAAGCCTTCGGGATCGCTGAGATGCGCCATATACCCGATATCGAGGAACTGGCGCGGTTCGCTGACAGCATAGCCCTTGGCCCGCAGCGCCTCAGTTGCCAGATCGACATCGGGCAGAGTGATCCCGATCTTCCAATAGCGATGTCCCTGATCGTGGGAATACCCCCTGCCTCCCGGTAGCAGCAGCAGATCAGCATCCTCTCCAGCGTATCCTACACGCCGGGATGCGCCGATTTCCTGCACGGACATACCCAAAACATCCCGATAGAACCCGGCCAGTCGAGCCGGATCAGCGACGCGCAGCCTGACTGCGGACAATCTCAGCGACAAAGCTCTGCAATCCCTGCTGCGATCTCCGGTTTGGCCGCCAGACTGTCGGCAACCAGCTCGCGCGCCGTCGGCATTAGCTCGTCCGGCGAGACGATGCGATCCACCAGACCGAACGCATACGCCTCCTCTGCCGAGATCTTCTGGCCCGACATCAGAATCAGCTTGGTGCGCGCCGGCCCGATCAAAGCGGCCATGCGCTTGGGGTCGGAGGGCTGTGGCAGAAAGCCCAGCTTCATCACCGGATAGAAGAACTTGGCCGAAGGCACCGCGATTCGCAGGTCGCAGGCCAAGACCATGCCGTTTGCACCGCCCGCCAGCGTTCCGTTCAATGCAGCAACGGTCAGGCATGGCAGTGCCGCGATTGCACCTGACAACCGCTCCCAGACGTCCGAGGTCGCAAGCCCTGCGCGGGCTTCCTCCAGATCAGCACCAGCGCTGAAGACCTTGCCCGCGCCGGTCAGGATCAGGGCGCGCGCCTCAGTAGCGGCCTCGGAAATTTCGGCCAACTCGGTCAGCATCGCGCCGGTCAGTGCGTTGGCCTTGCCCGGATTGTTGATCGTGACGGTCCACAATCCGTCTTCCTTAGTCAGTTCAATCACGTCAGGCCGATCCTTTGGCGAATATCGTCTTGGCGCAGGGAAATCTCGGCCCCCAAATATTCGTCGGCGTCCGAAGAACACATCCACAGCAGTGCCTTTGCGGGCCAATCCGCCGGGATGTGAACATCCCAGTCTAGCTGGCTGACAGGGTTGATGCCGCTGGCCTTGATGACACGCTGCATGTCAGTTGCCACTGTGCCCGGTGACAGGCCCATGGCGCGGATGCCATTATGAGCCTCTTCCAGATGCAGGCATTCCGTCAGCATCTTCGCACCGGCTTTCGAGGCGCAATAGTGGCTCCATGCCTCAACCGGGTTCGAGGCAGCGCCTGACGAAACGGTCAGAACCGTCCCTCCACCTGCGGCCCGCATCACCGGCAGAGCGGCCCGCATACCGTAGAAAACACCCTTGAGGTTGATGTCTATGGCCTGGCTCCACGCACTGACATCAGCGTTCGATAGGTGAAAGATCGGCTCGATCACTCCGGCATTGCCGATCAGAACGTCCAAACCGCCGAAACGCGCGACGCAATCGGCCACCGCTTGTTCGACCTGCGCGAAATCGCTGACGTCACAGGCCAGCGCCATCGCATTGTCTCCCAAAGCGGCCGCAAGCGCGTCAATCTGATCATGACTGCGGGCCACCAGCGCGACATTCGCACCAGCTGCGGCAAACACGCGCGCGGCCTCGGCACCGATTCCGCGGCTGGCCCCTGTTATGAGTACTGTTTTTCCCTGCATTTAACGCTCCTCACGTCTTGGGCTGACCTTTGGCTACAGGCGTAACGCGGAAACGGGGAAAGGGTCCAGCCCTTGCCCCCTTGACGATGCTTGCCACAAGCCCGACCATGCGCGCAAATTGAACAAGAAGGGTTAACTTATGTCTGTTTTCATCCGCCGCAGCTGTGGCGCGGCTCTGGCCTATGCCGTCGCAACCCAAGGTGCATATGCCGACCTGACTGCAAATGACGTCTGGAACGACTGGCAAGAGTATTTCCGGTCCGTAGGTTACACGGTCGAGGGCGAACCCAGCAGCGCTGGCGATGTCATGACCATCAACGATATGACACTGTCCATGGACTTCCCCGAAGAGGACGGACAGTTCCAGATGACCATGCCCGAGGTCACGTTGACTGAAAACGGCGATGGCACCGTCAATGTCGGCTTCCCCGGAAGCTTTCCGATGGTCATTTCGGGCGGCGTCGAAGATGAACAGTTCACAGCAAACCTGACCTACAGCCAGACAGATTTGGAAATGGTTGTGTCAGGTGATCCGTCCGACATGACCTATGACTACTCGGCGGCAGCCCTCGGGATTGTGTTGGATTCGATCGAGGGCGGAGACGAGCCAATTCCCGAAGATGCGCTGGAAGGTGGTATCGAATTTACGGGTATGGCTGGCACATCGCGCATGCTGATCGGCGACAATCGCGAGATCACGCAGACGCTCGACGCCGACCAAATGGCCTATAAGTTTAGCTTCAAAGACCCTGAAACCGGGGAATCGGGGTTGATTGACGGGGTACTGAACGGCCTGACATCCAGCGGCGACAGTGTCCTGCCCTCTGGGTTCGATCTGGCTGATCCGCAGGCATTGTATGACGCAGGCTTCGCCTTTTCCGGCATGGTCGCCTATGGCTCGGGCAAGACAGACATCAGCGGCGTTAGCGAAGGTGAGCAATTCACCATGGCAAGCTCGTCGCAAGGTGGCCGACTTGAGGCCAGCGTAGATGGCGAACGTGTGGCCTATGACCTTGAACAGAATGACGCGAAACTGGCAGTGACGACCGGTGACCTGCCCTTTCCCATCGAGATCGCGATGGCGAAGGCGGGTCTGAACCTGGACATCCCGGTGCAGGAATCGGAGGAAGCCGCGCCCTTCGCCTTTGGCTTGAACCTGACCGATTTCACCATGTCTGATGTCCTCTGGAGCATTTTCGACCCGGCGGGCAACCTGCCACGCGATCCTGCCACCATTGCGCTGGACACGACCGGCACGGCGAAAGTTCTGTTGAACATCTTCGATTCGGAACAGGCCGCTGCGCTTGAAGAAGAAGGTGAAGTCCCTGCCGAGCTGCATTCGCTGAAAATCAACGAATTGCTGGTCTCGATGGTTGGCGCGCGCTTGACCGGGGATGGTGATTTCACGTTGGACAACGAGAACCTCGACGAATTCGGCATGCCCATTCCGACTGGCGTTGCGAACCTGCAATTGGTTGGGGCCAACGCGCTGATCGACAAACTGATCGGCATGGGCCTGATGTCCGACAACGACGCCTTGGGTGCGCGCATGATGATGGGCATGATGGCTGTTCCGGGCGATGAACCCGACACGCTGAATTCGACAATCGAATTCTCTGAAGACGGTCAGATTCTGGCCAATGGTCAGCGCATTAAGTAATGCTATCCAGGAGGGCCGCAGGTGATCGGCCCTCCCACACAATACCGTCAGGGTCTTGCGAGAGGCGCGGTGCAAGGCTAGGTCCTTGGCAACACATCCGGAGGCCGCATGACCCGCACACCAGAAGAAATAAGCCAGCAATTGCTTGACGCCGCACGCCTCGCCGGGGCCGAGGCGGCAGATGCCATCGTGATCGACGGATCATCCGTTTCGGTCGAGGTACGTGGCCGCGCGCTGGAACATGCGGAACGCTCAGAAGGCACCGATCTGGGGCTTCGGGTATTTCTGGGAAAGCAACAGGCCATTGTTTCAAGCTCGGACAGCCGTCCCGAAACGCTGATGGCCATGGCCGAAAGGGCCGTCGCCATGGCGCGCGAAGCGCCTGAGGACCCTTTCACCGGTCTTGCGGCCAGCGAGGAATTGACGGGCGGCTGGGACCTCGACGCGCTTGAGCTATTTGACCCCTCCCCGGAACCCTCTGCCGAAGCGCTGATGCAAGATGCGCTGGCGGCTGAGGCCGCCGCTTTGGCCGTATCCGGCGTATCGCAAGTCTCGGATGCGGCGGCGGGCTATGGCACCCACCGAGTGCATCTGGCGGCCACCAACGGGTTTTCGGGCGGGTATGCGCGCAGCAGCCGGTCAACATCCTGCGTTGCGATCTCGGGCGAAGGCACCGGGATGGAGCGGGACTATGACGGCGACAGCCGCACCTTCCAAGCCGACCTGCGGGACGCCGAGGAGATCGGACGCAAGGCCGGAGAACGCGCGGTCGAACAGGTTGGCGCGCGCCAGCCCGCAACGGGTAGTTTTCCGGTACTGTTTGACGAGCGCATTTCATCCTCACTGATCGGGCACTTGCTGGCCGCCAGCAACGGCGCGGCGATCGCGCGCGGGGCGTCGTGGCTGCAGGATTGTCTGGGCGAACAGGTATTGCCGGAGCATCTGTCACTGATCGAAGACCCGCACCGCCCACGTATCTCAGGCTCACGCCCGTTTGACGCCGAAGGGCTGGCAACGCGCCGCCGGGCAATTGTCGAGAACGGAGTGCTGACCGGATGGACGCTGGATCTGGCCAGCGCCCGCAAGCTTGGCATGACCTCAACAGGCAATGCAGCGCGCGGTGTCTCGGGGCCGCCCTCGCCAAGTAACTGGAACCTCAGCTTGACCCAGGGCACCCAAAGCCGCGCGGATCTGATGCGCGATATGGGAACCGGGTTGCTGGTCACCTCGATGATCGGATCGACGATCAACCCCAATACGGGGGATTACTCGCGCGGGGCCTCTGGCTTTTGGGTCGAGAATGGTGAAATTACGCATCCAGTCAATGAATGCACCATCGCGGGCAACCTGTGCGACATGCTGAAACGGATCATCCCGGCCAATGACGCGCGCCCTTATCTGTCGCGCGTTGTGCCCTCGGTGCTGATCGAAGGGATGACCCTTGCCGGCAACTGACCTGCCACTCCTGATCGACGCCGCACGCAAGGCCGGAGAGATCGCAACCCGTTTCTCGGGCGCGCAGGCCCAGCGTTGGGACAAGCCAGACGGTGCCGGACCGGTGACCGAGGCCGATCTGGCCGTCAACGACATGCTCGAACGGATGCTGCCGACGGCGCGGCCCGACTATGGCTGGCTCAGCGAAGAGACCGAGGATAGCCCGGAGCGCCTGTCGCGGGACCGCGCCTTCATTATCGACCCGATTGACGGCACCCGCAGCTTTGCCGAAGGCTCGCGCACCTGGGCACATTCGTTGGCCGTTGCTGAGCACGGAGAAGTCACCGCCGCCGTGATCTACCTGCCCCTTCGAGACCTGTTCTATGCGGCGGCGAAAGGTCAGGGGGCCACTCTGAACGGTGCGCCAATCCGCGCTTCGGGGGCTTCGGCGCTCGGGGCCGCCACAATTCTTGCCGCCAAGCCCAACATGAACAGCCACCATTGGCGCGATAGTGACGTGCCGGAGTTTGACCGTGCCTATCGCCCGTCGCTGGCCTATCGCATGGCCCTGGTCGGCGAGGGGCGATTTGACGGCATGTTGACCCTACGACCTAGTTGGGAATGGGATATCGCGGCGGGCGACCTGATTATTCGCGAGGCCGGAGGAATGTGCACCGACCGCGCAGGCCAGCCCCTGCGGTTCAACAACGCGCAGCCTCGGCTAAACGGCGTTCTGGCCGCGGCGCAGGACATCCACAACCAGCTTTCGTCCCGGCTTGACCCGAACGGCCCTGGCATCGCCCCATGAGCAAACCGCGATCTCTGAGTCTTGCGGCCTACCGAGTCCTGTCCTGGGGAGGTGCACAGCAAAGCATCCGACCGGATCAGCCCCGCCCGAACGGAGAGCTTGTCTGGGTTCACATCGCAACCCGCGACCGCTTGCGTGCGATCAGTGACTTTTGCCTCAGACTGCAACAGGCCCGACCCGGCCTGTCGATTCTGCTGAGCGCCCCGCCAGAGGTCGACCTGAGCCGCTGGACCGGAAGCCCCTTTCCCATGGTCAACCTACCCGCCGAACAAACCGGCGCAGCGCGGGCTTTTCTGGACCATTGGACACCCGATCTGGGTCTTTGGGTCGGAGGGGGATTGATGCCCAGCATCATTACCCGCGCGGAAGAGCGCAAAATCCCGATGCTTCTGATCGAGGCGCAGTTGGATGTCGTCTTGTCCCGCAATGCGCGGTGGCTGCCGGATATCAGCAGATATACGTTCGATTGCTTCGAGCATATCCTCACCACCACCGACGAAACGGCCCGCCAGATCCGGCGGATGGGGGTTGCTTCCTCCAAAGTGCGCAAGGCGCCCCCACTGCAGTTCAGTCCGAACCCGCACCCCTGGCCCGAGGACGAATTGATCGAGACCAACCACGCCCTCGCTGGACGTCCGGTCTGGCTGGCGGCGCGGGTTCAGGCGAAAGAGTTCATCTCGGTCCTCAGTGCCCATCGGCAAGCGCTGCGCATTCTGCCGCGATTGGCGCTGATCTTGCACGTGGCGGATCGGGCCGAGGCCGCGCCGCTGCAGCGGCGGCTTGAAACCATGGATCTGCGCTGTTCCAGTTGGGATGACGGCGGCCCTATCGAGGACACAACGCAAGTGATTGTGAGCTCTGAGCCCGAAGATCTTGGCCTTTGGCAACGCGTTTCACCGGTGTCCTTCATGGCCAGCTCGCTGGAACGCGGTGCAGGTGGGCAGGATCCGCTGGATGCTGTCGCGCTGGGATCGGCGGTTATCTATGGCCCTCATATCGATATATATCAGACGGTCTATGCCCGCCTTGCCGAGGCCGGTGCCGCCCATCCGGTCAAAACCGCGACCGAGCTTGGAGATGCGGTCGTCGCCCTTCTGGCCCCGGATCGCGCGGCGGGGATGGCGCTGGCGGGATGGCAGGCGATCACCGAAGGGGCACCTCAGGCCGAGCGGCTAGTCGACATGCTGCAGGACCTTCTGGACCAGCGGAGTAACCACGATGCGCGCCCCTGACTTCTGGAACTCGGACCCCGCGCGCCCGGCGCTGCGCGCACGACTACTCAGCCCATTGGGGCGGCTTTACGCGGCGGCCACTGCGCGCCGGGTCAGCTCGGATCCCGGAGTGAATCCGGGTGTGCCAGTGATTTGCATCGGCAACCTGAATGCCGGCGGAACCGGCAAGACCCCCACGGTGATCTGGGTACTGGAACAGCTGCGCAACGCCTGGCACGAGCCGCATGTCGTCACGCGCGGCCATGGCGGGTCGCTGGAAGGCCCTGTTCGGGTTGACCCCACCAAACACAGCGCCGCGCAGGTCGGGGATGAGCCGCTTCTGCTGGCCATGTTCGCCGAGGTCTGGGTCGCCAAGGACCGTGCCGCAGGTGCGCGCGCCGCGGCCCAGGCGGGCGCAAGCGCAATCGTTCTGGATGATGGCTTCCAAAATCCGGCGGTCGCTAAGGATTTCTCGATCATCGTAGTGGACGCCCAGCGCGGATTCGGCAACGGCCTGTGCCTGCCAGCCGGTCCTCTGCGTGAACCCGTAGAGGTCGGCTTGAAACGCGCCGATTTGGTTCTGTCATTGGGCGATACGCAAGCGCAAGAAGACTTCGCCGCGCAATGGGGCCACAAGCTAACGGTGCCTTGTGCAACGGGCGTCGTCGCGCCGTTGCAAACCGGCATGGACTGGGCTGGATCGCGGGTTCTGGCCTTTGCCGGGATCGGCCATCCCGAGAAGTTCTTCCAGACCCTGCGCCAGCAAGGGGCTGAGCTTTTGCGTGCCGAGGCACTCGACGATCATCAACCGCTAACCCCGGCTCTGATGACCCGGCTTGAAAACGAGGCGCGCCTGCTTGGCGCTCAGATGGTGACGACAGAAAAAGACGCAGTGCGCCTGCCGCAAGCTTTCCGCAACAAGGTCGTCACCCTGCCCGTCAGACTGCAAGTGAACGACCCCGAGCAGGTCAAAGAGATGATCCTGAAAGCGGCCCCATCTCCTAAGTGACGGAAATGGTCGGCCCGAGAACAGGCCGACCAATAGGCAATTAGCTGCCCAATTCGTCTTCGATCAGCTTCTTGAAGTCCTCATAGGACTGGTTCGAAACCTTCTTGCCGTTCACAACAAAGGACGGGGTGCCCGTCACGTCATCACGCTCGGCATTTTCCTGATACCACGCCACCAGTGTCTGGGCGCGTGTGCCGTCCTGTAGGCAGGCCTCAAGCTGGTCATTGTCGATACCCGCCAGACGGCCGATCTTGCGCAGCTCATCCACGATCTCCGTTGGACCACCGGCTCGGGTCCATTCGGACTGGCCCTGATAGATCAGATCGGTAATGCCAAAGAACTTCTCGGGCCCTGCGCAGCGCGCAACCATCGACGCCCACAGGCCATAGCGGTCAAAGTAGACCTCACGATAGATGAACTTGACCTTGCCGGTGTCGATGAAGTCCTTCTTCAGCTGCTTATACGCCCCCTGATGGAAGGTGGCGCAATGCGGACAGGTATAGGAGGCATACTCGATGATCTCGACCGGCGCATCCTCGGCCCCCTGCACCATCTCAACAATCGTAGAGGTGTCGAGATTGGCTTCTTGCGCAATGGCGCTGCCGACCAGAGGATTGACGGAGGTCGCGTTCGAAGCTGTCATCCAATAGCCACCAGCGGCTACGGCGACAGCCGCACAGATTACGGTTGCAATACGGCTCATTCTCAGCCCTTTCTCAGCGTTTCTGCTTGGATAAAACGTTGCGGCCCAAACGTTCAAGGGCCGCACGTAAATCTTCATCATGTACATCCTGCGAGACTCTGCCCGCTTCGGCCATGATTTCAGGTTTGATCTCTGGTTTCGCTTGTTTCGGCTTATGCTCGAAACTGGCCTGCCCCTCGGCAAATCCGGTCGGAGCGGTCTGAGTGATGCGCACTCGGCTGATCGCATTGTAGCCGTAAACGGCGTTCACCTTGCCGCGCAGTTGTTCTTTCTGCATTTCCAGCATGGGGGCCTGCGGCCCGGTTGTCAGCACGGTCAGGGTCGCCCCCATCCCGTTCCTGCCATAGCCCACATTCACGGGTCTTGCGATGGCGGCAGTGTCTTGGCCCACGATCTCGGCCCAGTGGGTCAGAAGGCGCGAAACGGCAAAGCCCCGGCTTTCGCCGGCGCGCCTGATCTGATCGTTCAGCAATGTCGCGGTGCGTTTGAACCCGCGGGTCGAAGAACGTCTGCGCTGCATCTGGTTTCCAACTCCTGCACCGCTATTGTAGTAGGCAGGCCAGCAGGCGCCAGCGAAACCCGACAGTGAGATAGATAAAACTTGCGTGACAGCCCCGAATTTAACCTGAGCGCTGAATTGCTCGACTGGTATGACCGCCACGCGCGTGAGATGCCATGGCGTGTCGGCCCTGCCGATCGCGCCGCAGGCGTGGTGCCGGACCCTTACCGGGTCTGGCTGTCCGAGGTCATGCTGCAACAGACAACCGTCGCCGCCGTCCGGGACTATTTCACCCGCTTCACCACGCGCTGGCCGACCGTGCAGGCGCTGGCTGCCGCCCCCGATGATCAGGTCATGGGGGAATGGGCAGGCCTCGGCTACTACGCCCGCGCCCGCAACCTGCTGAAATGCGCCCGTGTAGTGGCGGATAAGCACAACGGACGGTTCCCCGACACCTATGACGCGCTGTTGGACCTGCCGGGTATAGGCCCCTATACCGCCGCCGCGATCTCGGCCATTGCGTTTGACCGGCCCGAAACTGTGCTGGATGGCAATGTCGAGCGGGTGATGGCACGGCTTTACGATATTCACGACCCGTTGCCCGGATCAAAACCTGTTCTGAAGGAGAGAGCAGCCGCACTGACACCAGAGCTGCGCCCCGGAGACTACGCGCAGGCCGTAATGGATCTGGGAGCCACAATCTGCACACCCAAATCCCCGGCCTGTGGAATCTGCCCCGTGCAGACCCCCTGCCTTGCCCGCGCTGCAGGCACGCAACCTGAGCTGCCGAAGAAGTCGCCCAAAAAGCCCAAACCCACGCGATTCGGCCATGTCTACATCGCGCAACACCCAAACGGAGCGTTCCTGCTGGAACGCCGCCCCGACAAGGGTCTGCTGGGTGGTATGTTGGGCTGGCCCGGCTCGGACTGGTCCGAGACCCCGCCCGAGGCCCCGCCGTTTTCGGCAGAGTGGCGCGCGCTGAACGGCGAGGTGCGCCATACATTCACGCATTTCCATCTGGTGTTGCGGATCTGGACCGCACCGCTGCCCGAGGGCACCGAACCCGACGGGCTGACCCTATTGCCCAAGCATGACTTCAAACCCAGCGACCTGCCGACAGTGATGCGCAAAGCCTACGACCTGTGGCAGGATCAATAAGCCCGCTGGGCAAGCCCGGTCTGTCCGGCTAGGGTTCACCTGCCTATTCGGAGCATCATGGATGATCGCGACTCAAACCCTCTCGCGCTGGCAAGCTGCCTTGCCCTATTGGGTGTCCTTCTTGCTGATCCCGCTGATCTGGGCAACGGCCTTTGCAGGGGGTTGGTGGGTTTTGCTGATCCCGCTCTCCACATGGTGGGCCTTTGCGGTTTTGGACCGCCTGACCGGCCTAAACCTGCAAAACGCCGACCCTGAAACGCCCGATGACGCGCTGCATTGGTATATCCTGCTGACCAAGCTCTGGGCGCCTGTCCAATTCGTCACGCTGTTTGGCCTGATCTGGTACGCAAACCATAGCGATCACCTGTCGAGCTGGTCGAAAATCGGGCTGTTCTTCGGTATGGGGGTCATTTCAGGCACGATCGGGATCAACTACAGCCACGAGCTGATGCACCAGAAATCCCGGTCCGAACGTTGGCTGGGCGATCTCCTTCTCGCGATGGTCTTGTATTCTCATTTCCGGTCCGAGCATCTGTTGGTCCATCACCGTCACGTCGGCACCCCGCGCGACCCTGTAACGGCGCGCTACAACGAAGGCTTCCACCGCTTCTACCCCCGCGTCCTGCTGCAATGTCTGATCTCGGCCTTCCGGGCCGAGCGCAACAAGCTGGCCCGCAAGGACCGCCTCTGGACTGACCGCTCTAACCCGTTCTGGCGCTACTGGGCGCTGCAAACCGGCATGCTGATCCTCGCCGCCCTGATCGGAGGATGGCCCGGCCTCGCCCTATTCCTACTGCAAGCGGGCGTCGCAATCTGGCAGTTAGAGCTGGTCAACTACGTGGAACACTACGGCCTGACGCGAAAACACTTGGGCGAGGGCAAATACGAACACGTTCTGCCTCGGCATTCATGGAACGCCTCGCAAAAAGCGTCGAACTGGCTACTGATCAACCTGCAGCGGCACTCGGATCACCACTACAAACCCAATCGTCGCTTCCCGCTGCTGCAGAACCACGCGCAGGAAGACGCACCGCAACTGCCCTACGGCTACCCGGTCATGACCGTCGCCGCGATGATCCCGCCCTTGTGGCGCCGCGTCATGAACCCTCGCGTCCGCGCTTGGCGGCGGCACTACTACCCCGAGATCACCGACTGGCACCCCTACAACAAAGCACTGAACCCAGGCCCAAGGGCGTGACAGCAGCGCGCACCGCGCGCTGCCCGGCCCAACTTGAGGGGCTGCATCTTTGATGCTGCCCAAACAGGCGGGAGCCGTTCACAAAACCCAGATATCCATAGGGGTTTCAACTCCGCGAACGGTCTGGCCCTGGCGTTTCTGAAACCCATCCATCAACGCTCCGCCATTCGGATTCTCGCGCAATGCCTGCTCCCGCAACGCGTCACTGACCACGATCCGGGCGTTAAAATCACGGGTTATCGCCTCCAACTTGGCCGAGACATTCACCGCATCTCCAATCACAGCAAATTCCAACCGGTTGGCCCCGATATCCCCCAGAACGACCGAACCAAAATGCACGCCGATCCCGACATGGATATCATGCTCCCCCGCGCGAAGCCGCTCTTGGTTCCAATCGTCGATGACGCCAACCATTGCACGCGCGCAGCCCAGCGCATTGCTCGCGTCCAAAGGCGTTGCGACCGGAGTGCCAAACGTTGCCATAAGCCCGTCCCCCAGATATTTGTCCAGCGTGCCATGATGACGGAACACTTCGGCCTCCATCCGAGCATGAAACCCGCGCAACACCTCAATTACCTCATAAGGGTCCCGTCCGGCTGCAAATTTCGTGAAGCCCACAATGTCGATAAACAGCACCGCGATATCCGCCTTGCGCACCTGTTTAAGCGGCTCGTCGTTCTGGCTGAGCTCATCGACCACATTGGGCGAGAAGTAACGCGATAGATTCGCCCGCTCCCGCTCTAGCCCTGCATTGCTCATCAACAAGCGATTTAGCCGTCGCATTGAAACACCAAGCGTCACCGCAACCATGACGAACACGATCACCTGCTGAATACGCTGCGGGATATCGAAACTGTTAGGATCCAACAGCTCAGCGACGTCCGGATAGCCCTGCAGAGCCGCGGCCACCTTCTGGCTGATCCCCGGTATCGGCGTGGCCACCCACCAGGCAATGATCCAACCCGCCGTCCAAATCAGTGCTGTCCAGGAGCCAATCGCGACAACCGTACGCCACGAATAGGCCAGTGTACCGGCAGCTAGGATGATGAAAAAATACTGAAAATTATCGAACCGGTACTGCATCGCCAACGGCCGCACATCATCACTGAATGGGTTCGGCACAATCATCCCAAGCGTCATGATCAGGAGATCGACAAAGATCAGCAAAAGCTCGGTCCGCGATTGCCCAACCCGCCCTGCGCGCCGGATCAACCAGCCATTGGCGCAGATGAGAAGCAGGATGAAATGATACCAAAGAACCTCCCATTGCGGGTTCAGAAAGATCAACAAAACCCCGGTCAAAGCCATGGCGATCCACCGGGCGCGGACGGCCAGTTCCAGACCCTCCTGCTTGTGCCGTTGCATTGCGGCTTCGGTGTATTTGTTGTCCAGATCCACAACATCCGGCTGTGTGACGGCGAACCGTTCCAGTCTGGATGGGCTGGCAGTTATCTCGCTCATGACAGGAACCTCTGAGGCGGTGCTGGCGACGCGCCCATGCAATCACCTATGACCGGAAAACAAAAGACCCCGCCGAGAACGGCGGGGCAAGGCGTAGTGCCTTGTGTCAGGCCACAGGCACCGGCGGTTTTCGTGATATCAGTTGTGCATCTCGGCCCGGATCTGCTGGCGAAGCACATCGATCGGCACCGTTTTGCCATCGCGCTTGAAGCACCAATAGGTCCAGCCGTTGCAGGAAGGGGCATTCTCAAGATGTGCGCCAACCTGATGGATCGAGCCTTTGACATTGTCGCCAACCAATGTTCCATCCGCGCGAACCTTGGCTTTGTGGCGCTGGTTCATCGAGTAAAGCTCTTCGCCCGGGCGCAGCATCCCACGTTCGACCAATTGGCCGAAAGGTACACGCGGTTCGGCGCGTTTGCTGGCGCTGACCTCTAGCGCCTCGCGGTCGAATTTGCGCACCTTCGAGATGCGCTTCTCGGCTACTTTGCGATAGCTTTCTTCGCGCTCAATACCGATGAACTCACGGCCTAGCATCTTGGCGACGGCACCCGTTGTGCCGGTGCCAAAGAAAGGATCCAAAATCACATCGCCCGGATTGGTCGAGCCAATCAGAACGCGGTGCAGCAGAGACTCGGGCTTCTGTGTCGGATGCGCCTTGTCGCCGTTTTCGTCCTTCAGGCGCTCATGCCCGGTGCAGATCGGCAAAACCCAGTCACTGCGCATCTGTACGCCCTCGTTCAGCGCTTTCAGAGCTTCGTAGTTGAACGTGTATTTCGCGCCTTCGCGCTTCGACGCCCAGATCATCGTCTCATGCGCATTGGTGAACCGCTTGCCGCGGAAATTCGGCATCGGGTTCGACTTGCGCCATACGACGTCGTTCAGAATCCAGTATCCCGCGTCCTGCAGGGCCGAACCCACGCGGAAGATGTTGTGGTACGAGCCAATCACCCAGATCGCGCCATTGGGTTTCAGCAGACGATGCGCCGCCTTCAGCCACTCACGCGTGAACTGGTCATAAGCACCAAAGCTTGAGAATTGATCCCAGTGATCGTCAACCGCATCCACCTGGCTGTTATCGGGGCGATGCAACTGGCCTTTCAGCTGCAAATTATAGGGCGGATCCGCAAAGATCAGATCAACCGACGCCTCGGGCAGACTGTTCATCACATCGATGCAGTCCCCAGATAGAATCGTGTTTAAAGGGAGCGCTTTTGCGCCCTTTTTGGTGGTCGTTGTCATATCACTGCCTCAAGTATCCACGGCGCTTTTGCGCTCATTTGGTTGAGACAAGGATGAGTCAAAGACGATTCGCCGTCAATTTCTTTTTTGAATCAGCGACTTACGATTTACTCTTGATACAAGATATTGTGTACCGTCTTGAACGAACGCCTATGATGTGGGGTCACGCCAAGATTTTGCAGCGCCTCGCGGTGCTGTTTTGTCGGATATCCGGCGTTTGCCTCCCAGCCGTAGCCGGGATGCTGTTGCGCTAAATCCACCATCAGCTGATCGCGCCAGTTTTTCGCGATGATCGAAGCCGCCGCAATCGACACAGATTTGCCATCCCCCTTGATCACGGCCTCGGACGGGATCTGCAGGTCATTGGGAATCATATTCCCGTCGATCAGAAGGTAATCGGGTGCCGGATCCAGCGCCTGCACCGCGCGCACCATGGCCAGATGCGAGGCGCGCAGGATATTGAGCTCATCGATCTCGGCGACCGAGGCCTCTGCCACGGCGATCTCGGCCCGGTCTCGCAACTCTGCCTCCAAAGCTGTGCGTCGCTTGAGCGAGAGCTTCTTGGAATCGTTCAGCCCCTGGGGAATATCGTCTGGGTTCAGGATCACGGCGGCCGCAACCACGGGTCCGGCCAACGGGCCGCGCCCGACCTCATCCACGCCAGCAATTCGGATACGGCCCTGTGCCTGCAGCCCCTGTTCGATTTCAAAAGTCGGTTTTTTCATCCCTTGGGAAAACCGCGATTTCACAGCCACCGCAACAAAAAAGAGAGGGCAGCTTGCGCCACCCTCTCTCAGCGCGGTGCTGTTTTGCACCGCTCCTGCTCGACCGTGTTACTTGTAAACAACGCGGTATCCGTGATGGCGCAGGCATGCAGGTTCATACGCCCGCTTTACCTTGTTGCCATTCCAAAAACCGACCTTGCACTCTTGCGGCAGGCTGTTGGCATGTTTGTAGTGTTTGTTGAGGCAGTTTGTTCCTAGCAGCGGACGCTGCCCATAATTGTCATGCTGGCGTAGGCAGCGTTGTGGCAGGTCATAGCGTGCCACGTGTCTGGGCAATGGCTTCACCTTGGGATGTTTGACCTGAGGCACAGTTTGCACGTGGTTGTATTGCCGCGCTGCCTTCTCACGATCCTTGCGCTTTTCCTTGTTATAGTAATGCACCCCTGCGCCAATGATCGCGATCGCGGCCAGCCCCCCGAGGATATCCCCCGTATCCGCAGCACGCGCCTTTGAGGCCGATACGCAGGTAATCGCCATAGCCGTCGCGATGATCAGAGCGATGAATTTCCTATGCATGATGCCTGTCCTTTCCGAGATTTTGGCGACCCCGTGATGGACCGCGTCTTTGATGCCTCAACACTGGGTCCACCCCCCTCAGACAAGCAATATCGGCCCCGTGTTATTGGATATCAGGCGCTGCAAACCCCTTTGGTCATTGAATATCAGTCCAAGCCATGCGCAGGATGCAGCTTATGAAACAGATCTTCTCTTCTCTGGTCGCAGTTGCGCTGATATCGGTGGCTCCGGTGGCTTTGGCCGCGGAATGTTATGCCGACTACAAGGCCAAACAGGACAACCCGCTGCGCCTGCACTACGGCGTGATGCAGGTTTCGTCCTGCGACAAGGGTCAGGCAACGAGTGAAGTCGCCCAGCGCCTCAGCGGTTCAGGGTGGACCCTGCTGAATGTCCAGTCCGTCTTCGGGCCGGAAGGGTTGGATCAAAGGAAGGCCAATGCCGGAAAATTCTATCTCCGTTTCTGAGGCGCGACGCTCGGGCGTGCGCCTTGTCGGTCTGGGCATTGCCGCCATTGTCGTGATCCTGATCACCGCCGCGCTGTTCCTGTTCTGGACACTGCCCGATGCCAACGCATTCAACGCCCGCGTCGAACGGTTGTTTGTCGAGGCAGATCTGACCTCACAAACCGAAATCCGGTTGCTTGAGATTCTGGCCCAATCGGGAACGGCCTTTGCCGATACGCTTTCCAGCTATCGCATGGTGATTTACGTGCTGCTGGTTTTTGCATGCGCAATGATGATCTCGGCCCTCGTGTTTCTGGTGATGCTTGCACTACTGAACCGGCGCATGGCACAGATCGAACGCACCGGCATTCAGGTGACATCCCTGCTGATCAGTCGCGAGGAGAACACCGTCTACCTGAACAACATGGATTTCAAACTGACCCCAGCGGCGATGGAGACCCTCTCGGTGCTGGCGGAATCCCGATTGGATGATGAGGTCCTGTCAGGCGCGCAGATCGAGGCGACGATATCGGGGCGCGATGCTGCCGATTGTGACGAGGCCGCAGGCGCTACCCGTATCAAACGGCTGCGCGACGCCTTGGGCAATCAGATGGTCAGTGAGTTGCTGGTCAAGAATATCGCCAAGAAGGGCTATATGCTTTCGATCGAAAAAGACGTCATCCAGATGGTTTAGAATCCGCGCCCCTCTTGGAATGCCCGACCAAAACGCCCATTCTATAGAGACCCCGGGCAAGGGAGGGATGGCGATGAACGTCCACACCACACCAAAATCCAACGGCTATGATATCTCGGTAGAACATCTGTCCGACAGGGTCGCGGTTTTTCGCGATGGCATCCTGTTGGCCGAAAGCCGGAATGCCAAGGTGATGTATGAAACCCGGCTGCCGCCGACGATCTACGTCCCGCGTGCGGATGTTTGCGTCGACCTGAGCGGTGAAACCGGCCTGCAGACCTTTTGCCCTTTCAAAGGAACCGCCACCTATCACGATATAAATCTGCCCGGAGATCGCTTGTCCAATTCGGTATGGGCCTATGATGACGCCCTGCCAGAGAGTGCTGCAATTCGGGGGCATATTGGGTTCATGCCCAGTGCCTATACGGATATCGACCTGGGCAAGAACCAACTACGCGACACCGAAAACACCAATATCAGCGGTCCGCTGATCGACTGGCTGATGCGTGGGGCGTCCCTGTCGGCTACACCAGAAGCGTTCACCAAGGCGTTGGCCGAAAAGATGCTGGAACACGGGATAGCGATCCAGCGCCTCAGCATTCTGGCATGGTCCTTGCACCCCCTGATCGCAGGCAAACACTTCATTTGGGAAAAGGGTGAGGATGAGATCCTGACCCGCGCGCCCACCTATGAAATCTACGACCACCCCGCATTCATCAACAGCCCTTTGCGCCATGTCTCGAACGGATTGGGCGGCGTGCGCCAAAGGGTAAATGACGAAAACCCGCATAACAGCTTTCCCATCATCGAGGATCTACGGGCCAAAGGGGCCACGGACTATGTCGCCATGCCGCTGCCCTTCTCGGACGGTCGAACAAACGTACTAACGCTCAGCTGCGATCATCCCGATGGGTTCACGACTGAGAACCTAGGGCTGGTGTTCGAATGCTCCGCCGTGATCGCCCGTTTTTACGAGGTGTTTATGCAGCGCGAAAATGCGCAAGTTCTGCTGGAAACCTATGTCGGCAAACGCTCAGGCGCGCGCGTGCTGGGCGGAGAGATCCGGCGCGGCGACGGGGATGAGATTGATGCAGCCATCATGTTCTGCGATTTGCGCAACTCGACCAGCCTGGAGGAAAGCCTTAGCCGGGATGCCTATATCAATCTGCTGAATGAGTTCTTTGAGACGGTCTCGGGTATCGTGGATAAAAACGGGGGCGAGGTTCTGAAATTCATCGGCGACGCCGTTCTGGCCGTTTTCCCAGCGGGTGAGGAACCCGCGCAGGCCCGCGCGAATGCCCAACAGGCGGCAACAGAAATCGTCGAAAAGCTCGCCGAACTGCGTTCGGAGGATCCTGATATCCACTGCGACTGCTCGATCGGCGTGTCCTATGGCCGGGTGACCTATGGCAATGTCGGCTCGCGTGAACGGTTGGATTTCACCGTTATCGGACAAGCCGCCAACGTCGCGGCGCGTTTGGGTGAGCATAGCAAGTCGACCGGGTACCGCATTGTCGTGTCGCAAGACATTGAGCCCGCATGCTGCAATGCAATCCCGCTCGGCGATATCAAACTGCGCAACGTGTCCCAGCCAGTCACGTGTTTTGCCCTGCGAACGGCGGCTGATGTTGAGGTCGGTGATCCAGCTTGACCTTGGCGGTTTGTCAAACTCGCTGTGTTTGATCTGGTTCGACCATATGATGCGCAGGCTAGATTGGGTCCCATTCCACCACCCTGACGCTTGGTGCAAAAAGCACCAACTCTAGCCCGCACCCAACAAAATCAAAGCGGTCTGCGCCGGTGATATTGTGCTTTGCAACTGCGCGATCTGACTGCGAGCCAGATACGTATCCGTCAGTTTCTGAATAGCTTCAGGCTCTGTGAATTGGGCCAGATCATCCGATCCAGTTAAGCCCGACAAACGGTCCTTGAACACCTTAAGCTGCCTGTCCAGATCGAGCTGCGAAGACGAGGATGGCAGGCCAAGCGCAGTCTCCATCATGCTACGCAAGGGTGGCAAGCCCATCAAGTCGAACCATTTTGTGTCCGCGCTGCTGTCACCGGCAGCCAGTTCACCAAGCGCATGTTGCGCGTAGAGGGAAATCCGCATTGTCTCATTCGTCTCACCCACGGAAACTTCGAAACGGGACACCAGATTGTCTTCGGCGATCTGCTCCATATTCGTGATCAGACCGGTCTTGCGCACCTCTCCGGGGCCAAAACCGAACGCTTGAGAAAACTCGCGATACCGTTTGTCGGACAATCGGTTGGACAGGGCATCATCGGCTTTGGTTCCATCCTCCAATATCTTTTGGATGAAGAACCGATTGTTGATGTCCTCTTCCAACCCGAAAGCGCCCAAAGCAACCTGTAGCAACCGACGATCCGACACAAGGTCTTCGGCGGATTGAACCTTGCTTATGTTTTCCAGAAAATACTGCCTGTCCCTCTGGTTGACGCTGGAGTTCGTAAAGCTCTCCAGCTGTGCGTCATAGGTCCGCTGCAAAAAACGCCAGCCGACAATGCCTCCAGAGGGTATGACAGGCTGGAACGTCATTGTTGGTACGCCATCAGCCGCTCTTCCCGTGGCAGCAAAGAGCGGAGAGATTTGAGACATTTATAGTATTGCTCGGCCACCAGCGCTTCAGTCGCTTCGCTCAGGACACGCCGACTGTCTGAATCCGTGAACACCTGGCTCAGTTCCTCGACCCTTCGCAGCAATTGCTGGCGCGCCTGATCAGGCTCCATATCTCCAGACAATACCAATTGAGCAGCATAGCAAACGCGGCGCACAGGTGTTGTGACTTCGTCCGGGTGGATCGCATCGCGCAGACGCAAAACGTTGGCTTGCGGCGTCATGATCGAAAACCGGCTGCGGCGGTCTCCATTTTCGATCACTACACCATTGATCAACACCCTCTCTTTCGGGGCAAGTTTCAGGACCAGGCCACTCATCCGGCGGCCCTCATGTGTCGTAGACCGCGCAAAACCGCCATGTTGATCTCCAGCAAAGGTTCTACCGTCGCAGTGTTCCCCAAAACCTGTGCGCTGTGCTGCTCCGTAAACTCGGCCAGGTAGAAAATCCGCGCGCGCAGGTCCTTCGGAAGCGAGTTGTCTGAGTCCGCCACGCCGCTCGCCAGAGCGGTCCACAGCCGCCGATTTTCATGCAGTGCCTGAACAAATCCAGAAAAATCCGTTGCCTTCCGGGCCGCTGCTGTCTTGAGCCGGTGAGTGATTTTCGAGATCGCCTCATACTCAGTATCCCGCGGCGTGCGGGTCGGAGCGGCAGATTGCGCATAAGCGCGTTGAGCGTAGCTTTGCGGTGTCACTTGAAATCCTTCCAATAGGCCGTCTTCAGGCAGTCACGACCGGGGCGCGGTATTCACGCCCCGGCCAGGTTCCGGATTTAGCGGAACAGAGACAGGATCGACTGCGGCGCCTGGTTGGCAATCGACAGCGACTGGGTGGCCAGCTGCTGTTGCACCTGCAGCGCCTGCAACCGGGCCGAGGTTTCTTCCATATTGGCGTCCACCAGAGAGCCGATGCCCGATTTGAACGAGTCAGTCAGGTTCGAAATAAACTCTTTCTGGGTCTCGATCCGACCTTGGGCCGAACCGAAGGCGGCCGAAGCGTCGATCGAGGTGTCGATCAGCGATTCAACGGCCGCCAGCGCGGCGGTTGCCCCCGGACCGGTCGACACGTCAATGCCAGTCAGCGCTCCCAGACCACCCGAGCCTGCGTTCACGTACTGAGCAGAGAACGAAACGTCTGAACCCGTGCCATTCGTAACGGACAGAGTGCCTGCCGTGCCCGAGTCGTAGTCAACGGTCAGACCAGTTATGCCTAATTCTTCGATCTTGGCTTTCAAACCAACGGCAACAAGGTCACCGGTTGTGGTGGCTGCCGCATCTGCCGCAGACACGGTGTAGGACACAACTTGATCATCAATAGCGACAACCACCTTATCGCCCGCCGCGAAGGCACCACTGGACTCATCGGTCACCAGTGCGGTTGCCGATGTAGCACCAGCGGCAATGGTGGCTCCGACGCGGTCATTGGCTGTCGACGAGCCGGTCGAGCCGTCGAATACCGCCGCTGAGGTGTAGCCACCAGTCGACAGGTTCTGACCCGCTACCGTTATGGAAGAAGCCGTCACAGCACCAGTGTTGTCCCGATCCAAAGAGGCCAAAATAGACGCCGAGCCAGCCGAACCATCAACAAGGTTCAACCCATTGAATTGGGCAGCCCCCACGACCGAAGTGATCTGGTTCTTCAGCGCAGTTACATCATCGTTGATCTTGCCACGATCCACGTTGTCTTCCTGCGCCGCGACGATCTTTTCCTTCATCTGGGTCAGAAGGTCGGTGACAGTTTCTGACGCGTTCCGTGCGACGGCAACCGTCGATTCACCCAGCGAAAGGCTGTCTTTGATCGCGTTGAAGCCTTTGACGTCCGATTCCATCACTTTGGAAATCGCCCAGACGGCCGAGTTGTCTTTTGCTGTTGCGACATCCTTGCCGGTCGAGATAGCGTTCTGGGTCATCTCGAGGTTTTTGTTGACCGATTTCAGGGTCTGCAGCGCAACCATCGCGCCGTTGTTTGTCAGAATACTGGACATAATTCCATCCTTTTGCGTTAGGGCTTCAGCGCCCAAGATCACCCCGCTAGACAAGCGGGCTTTGGTGTCTTTCTGACCTGTGCGACGCGCCGTCCGGCCCGTCGCGCCACCCGATGTTTCAGGTGCAGCACCACCTTTGACCTCGATCCCCTAACGGAGTGCTAAAGCGGCCCAACTCATAATTTTGGATTTGAATCAACTCCGGCCCTATGCGCGTTTTTCAAGCTTTACCTGGCTCCGCACGGCAAAGCCGTTGCGTTGCCCGTCGGCCCCATAAGTGCTGAATTCCCGCCGCACGCGGCGCAGCTCTGCCATGCGGCTGGCAACCGCGCGAATCCCTTCGGCCGCGCTGTTCAGAAGCGCTTGATTGCGTTCCACTTTTTTATGGACGCGAAGTAGATCATCGCTGCTCAGCACCTGAAGATCGTTGATCGCACCAATCAGTTTCTCTTTTTCAGGGACCATATGATTGAGTCGCTCAAGATCACCGTCCACAAGCGCGGCGCGCTCAAGATCAAGAACCTCTTCCAGTGATTTGATCAGAAGGTTGGGTTCATGTGTCATCGGAATTCTCCATCAAGGATTGGAACAGAAGTTCGGACAAGCCAACGCCGCCGGATTGCGCCATTTGCCGGGCCTGTTGCTGCACAAGAAAGGATGAGAACTGATCTTCTCCGGCGCCGCCACCGAACGAATCGCGTGCTTTGCCCAAACCTGCGGATTTCAGCATTTCGGCCAGAAACGCTGCCTCAAGTTCGACCGCAGCGGCTTGCAGGCGGTCTTGGGTAGAAGGCGGCGACGGCATCGACTGGAGGGGAGGAATATTCATCGGCTTCTCCGAAAATTGCATCGAACTTTCTTGATCAAAGACGAAAGCGGTTAAAATAAACGTAACCTCCTTTGGGCAGTTTGACGGTCAACCACGACGGAGCCGGAGCAAAATGCCCAACCCTCTTACGCTGATGACACCCACGCAAACCGTGGCCACGAAAGCGGGGACGCGCGAAACCCCATCGGAGACGTCTACGCGCTTTCAGGATGTTCTGGAGGAAGAGACGTCGCAGCCTGAATCCGAGGTTGTAGCCGAGGATGAAACCGCCGTTGAGCAGGACATCACGCCCGAGGATCCTGCATTCGAAGAGGGTCTCGCAGACCCCCTGCCGGTCAAGCCCGACACTCCTGAAGAACAGGTGTTTGAGGACCTGGCCGCACTGCCCGTACCGAGCGCGACGCAGGTACCGCTGAGGTCTGAAACTGCGCCTATTCCGTCGAAACTCGAGGGTATAGAGGCGCCAAAGACCGATTCGGGCGCAATACACCAGGTTTCGATTGCGGCTCCGCAACGCCCCGAGGTCGAAAACACGCGCAGTTCACCTACGCAGCCACAACCCAACACGAACCAACTGGATTCGGCCAAGGTAAAGGACGGTCAGGTCTTGCCTGCGAAGCCGATTGATGGGCAGCCTGTTCCAACTGAGCGTGCACAACCTTCCGCTTCGGCGTTACCCGCTGAAACAACGGTTGCACCCCAGACAAATGCGACACCAACTGCGCCTCCGCCCCCCAGATCAACACCGACCCTTGCACAGATGCAGGTGATGGCGTCCGTGCGGAACGCAGATGCCGAAACCGCCACGGAGATTCGTGAAACTGATGGTGTGATTGCCACGCGCGAAGAACCGCTGTTTCAAAACGTCCGCGACTCGGCTTCACTTGCGCAGCCCGCAACGCAGGCTGCCAAGGCTGAGATCACCCGAGCCATCGCCGGACAGATGGCAGCGGCGATTCAGGTTCGGGCGGGTTCCGGTACGATCGAGATCGCGCTCAGCCCCGAGGAACTGGGGCGGGTTTCCATCACGCTCAACGGTCGCGAGGATGGGATGGTTCTAACCATAGCCGCCGAGCGCCCTGAAACACTGGACCTGATGCGCCGATATCTTGCCGTGTTGGAGGCCGAATTCCAAAGCCTTGGATATGGCGATATCTCGTTTGACCTAAGCACATCGGACGATGCGCAGGATGATACCGCAAACCCGAAGGCAAGCGACTATGGCCCTTCCCATTCGGCTGAATCGGATACGCCGAACGCTCCGGTCATTCCCCGAAATCTCTCGGGCCGTGGCATTGATATGAGGCTTTGACCAATGATCACTCCTACAAGTTCCGCCCAGACGGCAGCACAGACCCCGACCTCGGCCGCATCACAAGCGTCCAAGCTGACCTCAGATTTTGAGACCTTTCTGCTGATGCTCACCGCACAAGCACGGAACCAGGACCCTCTGGAGCCTATGGATTCCGCGGAATACGCGTCTCAGCTGGCTCAATTCTCGATGGTTGAACAGCAGGTTCAGACCAATGACTTGTTGTCTTCCCTGAGCACGGCCTTGGGTGGACAAAAGCTGAGTGAGCTGTCGAATTGGGTGGGCGTTGATGTTCGATCCGCTTCAGCCTTTCGATTCGAAGGCCAACCGGTCACCTTATTTGCTCAGGCCGACGCAACAAGCGATGAAGCCATCATGGTGATCCGCAATTCAACCGGTACCGTGATCGACCGCATTCCGGTCAACCACACAGACACTGAATTCCTCTGGGCCGGAACCGACGCTTCGGGCAACCCGCTGGGACAAGGCACGTATTCCGCCACGTTGGAGAGCTACAGGGATGACGAGCTGTTATCGCAACGTCTGGCCGCCAGCTACAACCGCGTGGTTGAGGCCCAAGTCGCTGATGGGACGGTGCATCTGTCCCTGCAAAGTGGGGCCACTGTCCGCTCGGATGAGGTGACGGCGATCCGAACAGGCGCTTGATCTGGTCGGGCTGGCAGTCCAAACCTTGGCAAATCACGATTCCCTTGCTGAGCGGTACGTCCCCTGTCCCATGTCAACGCGCCTCCATCAGACCTGATTGACCAGCTGCGCACGCGCGGGCTGATCACGGGATCCGTGCGGTTCGAACCTTTATTTGGGGGTCGGACCAATATGGTGTGGAAGGTTCTGGGGGAGAGTGGCGACACGGTATTGAAGCTTTACCGAACCAAACTGCGCAACCCCATGTTCCGCAATGACGCCCGCCTCGAAGCGCTGTGTCTGCGCGCGTTTGAGCAGGACGGGTTTGTACCCCGGTTGCGGGCAACGGGGCAACATCAGGGCGACGCCTGGGTTCTGTACGATCACGCGCCGGGTCGCCCGTGGGAAAATGACACGGCTCAGGTCGCCTCTTTGCTGCGCAGATTGCATGGCGCAACGGTCGATTTGCCGCTACCTACAGGACGAAACGGCAGCGCTGATCTGGCTCGCCACGGGGCTGAGCTCTTGGCGTTGTGTTCCTCTGGCTTTAAAGATCGCGTCACCGCGATGCGGCCTGAGGACCCTGTGCCGCCAACAAAAAGAACGTGCCTGATCCACGGCGACCCTGTGGCCGGGAACATTCTGGTGGACGGGTCAAGCCTAACCCTGATCGACTGGCAATGCCCGGTGATTGGCGATCCCTGCGAGGATCTGGCCCTTTTTCTATCGCCTGCCATGCAGCATCTGTATCGCGGCGTTCAGCTGAACCCAGATGAGCACGCGCGATTCCTGACTGAGTATGGCGACCCCGAAACAGTTGCCCGCTACGAAGCACTACGTCCGTGGTATGCGTGGCGAATGGCAGCCTATTGCCTGTGGCGATTTGAGAACGGATCAACAGACTATGAAAAAGGCCTGCAGCTTGAGCTAAAGGCCCTTGAGGATCGCGCTATTTCTGAATGACGGCGTCTTCCCAGGCCGTCAGGAATTTCCTGCGTTTGAGCGTGTCGAGATAGGTCAACAAAGCGGGCTCCAGCGTGATAACTGCGGCCTCCTGTGCCTGCTGTGAGGTGAGCAAGGGCAAAGGTGCCAGCTCAGGCACTGCAACGATCAGGTTGCGGACAAACGCCTTGGCGACAGCAGGATATCGCGTGTTTTTAACCACCATTGCCGTTCGCATCATGGTTGTCTGAAAATCGCTGGGCAGAATGACCTTGAGCGCCTCTTTGCCTTCAACCCGTGCCGTTGCGTAGCTACCAAGCACGTTGTAGGCCACCGCGATCGAGCCACTTGTCAGATCGTCAATCATGTCGCCCGAGCAGCAATACAGACGCAGGTCCAGCCCGCCCATGACTTCCATCAGACGCCAAAAGGTCTCGGAGGCGCGAGCATCTTGCGTGGCGAACAAATAGCCCAAGCCAGATTGGCGGACATCATAGGTACCGACTTTCCCACGGAAGGCTTCGGGGCGCGCGCGCAGGGCCTCGATCAGTTCCTGCCGGGTTTGCGGAACGGGATACCCTGCGAAGGCCGCACGGTTGATAACGATGGCCGCCGGCTCCTGGGTAAAGGCAAACAGGCTGTCATGCCACTGGGCCCATTCCGCGCCCGGCATATCCTTCAAAGGCATTGCAAACCCATCATTCGCAAGCTTCAGCTGCAGATCCATCGCGCTGGAAATGACAACATCAAACGCCTCAGGCGCAGCCCGCACACGCGCATTCAGATCGGCGGTTCCCGTCACCAGATACTCGACGGAGACATCTGGATTTTGCGTCAGGAACCCCTCGATCAACGGCGCGAAAAGCGCGGTGTCGGTGCTGGAGATGATACGCAAACGCGGGCCTTCAGCGGCGGCGTTGAACACCCGCTGGTCCTCCCACTCCTCGGCCACGCAGGCTGAGGCCAAAAGTGTGACGATCAAAGCAATAAGGTAACGCATGCGCCTGTACCTTTCCGGTTGGTCAGGATCAGATCGCCGCCATGGGCCTTTGCGACATCCTGAACGATGGTCAGGCCAAGCCCCGAGCCAATGGTCCCGGCCGCATTCTTCCCACGCTCGAACCGCCGGGTGAGTGTGTCGATTTCACTTGGCGGAAAGCCCGGCCCCTGATCGCTCACGCTGATCTGCGCTTGCGCCCCTTGCGAGACCTCGATCTCGACCACGCTTTCGGCGGGGGCATATTTCAGCGCGTTGTCGACCATGTTGCGCACGGCATTCTGGATCAGGATCGGATCGCCGGAATAGGTCACAACGGGGTCTCCGACCAAGGTCAGGGAAAGGTCCTTCATCTCGGCAATGGGCGTGAGGCGTTGAACCAGATCGCGGACGAGAGCGACTAGATCAATCTCTTCCCGCTCCAGATGATCGGCGCGAAAGGTGATCATCGCATGATCCAGCAATTGCCCCGCCGCCCGAGAGCTTTCGTCAATTGCTCGCACCATCGAGCGCAAAGCCTCTCGATTCTCTTCCTTTTCAACGCGTTGCAACGTCGCGTCCGCATAAGACCGAACCGTTGCCAATGGCGTCCGAACCCGGTGTGCCGCCTCGGCTATGAAATCCTCGGACTGGCTGAGCGACTGATCCAAACGCCCCATCAAAGAGTTCAGCGACGACACAAGCGGGGCCATTTCCCGCGGCACCGGTTTTCTGAATGGGCTGAGATCTTGTGGGCCCCGACGTGTCACCGACGTCGTCAGCTTGTTCAACTGCCCGATGGTGGCAGACGTTGCCCAGAACGATAACCCGGCGACCAGCGTGAAGAAACCTATCCCCAAATACGCCGCGTTTCGTGAAATCTGCCTGAGGGTTTCGGCTAATGCGTCTTGCGTTTGACCAAGGGCCACTTCGACTTCGGTCCGGGTTCCCAAACCCACGAGAGTGCGGCTGGCGCTGACCTGGCGAATGCTCTCTCCGCGCACCTCGCCCGATTGAAAAACCCATTCGCCATTGGGCGTTCCATTCGTGGCTGAAAGATCGTCGTAGCCGGACAACAGTTCTCCGTCCTGAAAGATGGCGTAAAACACCCGATCATCCGACGGCGTACTTAGCATCGAGAAGGCGGCGTAGGGGATGTCGACCTCAAGCTCTCCGTCCCGCAGAGCGACGGCATCGAGGATCGAGGTGACGGAGGCACCAAGAATATTGTCCTGCCCTTGCTGCGCGACGCGAGCGGCATAACTGCGCACTGTAAAGAACAAAAGCAACGCCAGAATGGCCGCGCCGCCAATCAGGGTCAGCACCAGACGATTACGAAGAGATCCTGAAACCGCGGGGCTAGCTGACATGATCCAGCCTGTAGCCCAGGCCACGCAACGTGGTAATTTTCAACTCCGAACGCTCGAGATGTTTGCGCAGGCGGGCGACATACACCTCGATAGCATTGTCCGAGACATCGTCATCGTAGGAAAACAGCCTGTCCGCCAGTTTTTGTTTCGAGAACACCTGACCGGGCGCATTGATGAAGAACTCCAACAGGCGCAGTTCCCGATTGCGCAGCGACAGAGTCTCGCCGCCGACAATCAGGTGACCGGCAACCGGGTCGAAGACGATACCGCCGATCTCGATGGTTGATTTAGCGATCCCAGATTTGCGGCGCAAAACGGCGCGGCAGCGGGCCTCAAGCTCTGCGTGATCAAAGGGCTTGGTGACATAGTCGTCGGCCCCCAGATCCAGCGACCCGATTCGATCCGAGACTTGGCTGCGCGCGGTCAAAACGATGACAGGTGTGTCCAGATGACTTGCACGGTGGCGTTTGAGGAAATCGCGCCCATCCCCATCGGGCAGCATGATGTCCAACAGGATCAGGTCATATTCCTCAGCCTCGACGAACGCGGTCGCATCGTCCAAAGTTGCAGCATGATCAACGACATGGCCGTCCAGTCGCATCCGCGAACCGATAGCGTTCGCGAGGTCCATATTGTCTTCGACCAGCAGGAATTTCATGAGGCGTTCGCAGTATTTTCACGCATGACAGGTTGATGTCAGGTTGATGTGTTTTCTTGATCTCAATCTGTGCCGCCAAGCGGCCAGTTGTCAAATGGGAGGACATCATGACAACTTTCAAACTGGGCCGTCGCGCCCTAATCGCGGCTGTGGCCGCTGTTGGTCTTGCGGGACCTGTTCTGGCTGACGGCCACGAGGTCGTGGACAGCATCCACTTCCTGATCCCCGGCGGCGCAGGCGGCGGCTGGGACGGCACTGCACGCGGCACCGGAGAGGCGCTAACCAAGGCAGGTCTTGTCGGCACCGCTTCCTACGAGAACATGTCGGGCGGCGGCGGCGGTAAAGCCATTGGCTACCTGATCGAAAACGCCGACAGCAACCATGGCACGCTGATGGTGAACTCGACGCCCATCGTGATCCGCTCACTGACGGGTGTTTTCCCGCACAACTTCCGCGACCTGACGCTGGTCTCGGGCACAATCGGCGACTACGCGGCCATTGTTGTCGGTAAGGACAGCCCGATCAATTCGATGGCGGACTTGCTGGCCGCCTACGACGCGGACCCGGGTGCAACAGCAATCGGCGGCGGCTCGGTTCCGGGCGGTATGGACCATCTGGTTGCGGCCATGGTGATGGAAGCAGCGGGTAAGGACGCGCTTGGCGTCAAGTACATTCCTTATGATGCAGGCGGCAAAGCCATGGCAGCCTTGCTGTCGGGTGAGATCGCAGCGCTTTCCACCGGCTTCTCGGAAGCGGTTGATTTGGCCAATGCAGGCGAGGTGAAAATCATCGGTGTGACTGCGGATGAGCGTGTAGACGCAGCGCCCGACGCACAGACCATGAAAGAACAGGGCATCGACACCACCTTCGTCAACTGGCGCGGTTTCTTCGCAGCGCCCGGCCTGCCCGAAGACAAGCTGGCCGCCTACCAGGACGCCATCGCCAAGATGTATGACACCCCCGAGTGGGAAGAAGTGCGCGCGCGCAATGGTTGGGTGAACATCCACAACTCGGGCGACGATTTCTCGACCTTCCTCGAGCAGCAAGAGCAGCAGATCAGCGATCTGATGAAAAAACTGGGCTTCCTCTAAGCACCACTCACGGCAGAGCGGCCCGCCCGCTCTGCCACAATCAACAAAAAACACGAGGGAGGGGATGTCATGTCGCTGGATCGCTGGATCGCGCTTGTTTTGCTTGGGGTCTGTCTGGCCTATGGCTACGCCGCCTGGTTTACGATGGATGGCAGCCTGCCCCCCTTCATGCAGCGCAACCCTATTTGGCCAAGCACCTTCCCCAAAGTGCTGTCTGTTCTGGGCATCATCGCCTGCACGATCATCCTGCTGGGGTTTGAGAAATCCGAGCCCAAAGCGGCCGATATCGACTATCGCAGACTAGGTGACTACCACCTTGATCAAGCTTTGATGCTGCTGGCCCTTATGGTGATCTACGCCCTGTGCCTGCGGCCCGTCGGCTTTCTGATCTCAACTTCTGCCTTCCTGATCCTCGGCTCTTTCATTCTGGGCGAGCGCAAGTGGCACATCATGCTGCCGGTCGCCTTCATCGCTACAGGCGCGGTCTGGTATCTGGTTCAGGGAGTCCTTGGCATCTATATGCGCCCCCTGCCGGGCATTTTCGGAGGCTGACATGCTTGAAGGACTTCTGATCGGCCTGCAAACGGCATTCTCAATCCAAAACCTACTGATGGTCATCGCCGGCTGTCTGATCGGCACCTTCATCGGCATGCTTCCAGGCCTTGGCCCGATGTCGATCATCGCCATCATGATCCCGGTCGCAATTTCAATGGGCGATCCGTCCGCGGCCCTGATCCTGCTGGCAGGCGTCTATTATGGCGCGATTTTCGGCGGATCGACCTCTTCCATTCTACTGAACGCACCGGGGGTTGCGGGTACCGTGGCCTCAAGTTTCGATGGCTACCCAATGGCGCGGCAAGGCAAGGCCGGTAAGGCGCTGACCATCGCGGCCATTGCCAGCTTCGCGGGTGGCACGCTTGGCGCCATTCTGTTGATGGTCTTCGCGCCAGCACTGTCCTCAGTCGCGTTGCTTTTCCATTCGGCCGAGTACTTTGCCCTTATGGTCGTAGGCTTGTCCGCCATCGCGGCCTTTGCAGGGTCGGGTCAGGTCGCCAAAGCAATGATCATGACAATCCTCGGCCTGATCATGGCAACTGTCGGCGAAGGCGCTTTGTTCAACCTGCCCCGCTTCACCATGGGGATCATGGACCTGCAATCGGGCTTCGGCTTCATTACACTGGCCATGGCCATGTTCGCCCTGCCCGAGGCGCTATTTCTGGTACTGAAGCCCAAAGACCTGAAAGGCGACGACGGAGAAATCAAAGACCTGCGCATAACCAAGGACGAAGCGAAAGCAATTGCACCCGTCATTGGCCGTCAGTCAGTTCAGGGCTTTTTCATCGGCGTCTTGCCTGGGGCTGGGGCGACAATTGCCAGCTTCCTTGGCTACGCGGTCGAACGCAATATTGCACCGAAGCAGGAACAGGAAGAGTTTGGCAAAGGCTCGATCAAAGGTCTGGCCGCACCGGAATCTGCCAACAACGCGGCCTGTACCGGGTCATTCGTACCACTGCTAACGCTGGGCATCCCGGGGTCGGGCACGACGGCCATCCTGCTGGGCGCTCTGATCGCGCTGAACGTGACACCCGGCCCGCGCCTGATGGTGGATGAGCCTCAGATCTTCTGGGCCGTCATCATGTCGATGTTCATCGGCAACCTGGTGCTGCTGATCCTGAACCTGCCGCTGATCCCCTACATCGCCAAAGTGCTGGCCGTACCGCGCAATTTCCTGATCCCGTTCATCCTGTTCTTCACCCTGATGGGCGCCTATATCGGCCAGAACAACGCAACCGAGCTTCTGCTCCTCGTCGGCTTCGGCATCTGCGCCACCGCATTGAAATTCGCCGATTACCCCCTCGCCCCGCTTCTGATCGGGTTCATCCTTGGCGGAATGATGGAGGACAACTTTGCCCGCTCGATGCAGCTCTATGACGGTATCGCTTTCATCTGGGAACGCCCGATGACCCTAGGCCTGCTGGTGATCGCCGTCCTTCTGGTGCTGCTGCCGAGCTACCGTGCGCGCCGTGCGCGGGCACGGGCCGCGGGGATTGCGGATGGGGACTGACCCTCTGGCCGGCATCCGCGTTCTGGATCTGACGAACGTGCTCGCCGGCCCCTATTGCTGCTATCAGCTGGCGCTGATGGGCGCCGAGGTGATCAAGGTCGAACGCCCCGGCTCGGGCGATCTAGCCCGTGTTTTGGGCGCCGACCCTGATCGCAACAAAGCTGGCATGGGGATCAGCTTCCTGGCGCAAAACGCTGCTAAAAAATCTGTCACGCTGGACATGAAATCCGACCGGGGCAAAGCGTTGCTGAAAAAGCTTGTCCGCACCGCCGATGTTCTGGTCGAAAATTTCAGGCCCGGCGTTATGGATCGATTAGGTCTGGGCTATGAAATCCTGAAAGCTGAAAACCCGCGACTGATCTACTGCGCAATCAGTGGCTTTGGGCAGGACGGACCGCGCCGCGATGATCCGGCCTATGATCAGATCGTTCAGGGGGTCAGCGGTGTCATGTCGATCACCGGCGCGCCAGACACGGCCCCTTATCGTGTTGGCTACCCTCTGGCGGATACAGTTGGCGGCCTGACCGCAGCATTCGCCATCTCATCCGCCCTGAATACGACCCCGCGTGGCGCGTTTCTGGACGTCGCAATGACCGAGGCGGTGATTTCTACAATGGGTTGGGTCGTCTCGAACCACCTGATCGGGGGCGTCACGCCTGCCGCGCATGGGAACGAGAACACAACCTCGGCCCCCTCGGGCACCTTTGCCACTGCAGACAGCCCGATCAACATTGCCGCCAACCGCGATGAACAATGGCAGGCGCTGGCTCAGCATCTGGGCCGGGACGACCTTCTGGACGATCCAGCCTACACAACACGAGAAGATCGCAAGACCAACCGTCACGCCTTGCGCACGGAATTGGAGCGCACGCTGACCACGCGACCTGCAAAGGAATGGGTGCGAGAGTTGAATGATATTGGAGTGCCCACCGGGCAGGTTCTAACCGTCTCCGATGCGCTCGACGACCCGCAATTATCTGGGCGGGGTTTGATCGGTACGCTGGACCTTCACGGTGAAGACCTACAGCTCGCTGGCAGCCCTATTGTCATGGACGGCTCGCGCAAACATCCTGGGACTGCACCGCCGGAATTGGGCGCAGACAATTCCGCAATCTGGTCTGAACTCGGGCTGTCGCAGGATGAGATCGACGCCTTGAAAAAGGAGGGCATCATATGAGCGATGTATCCGATTGGTGGCAAACCTCGATCATCGACATGGAGCCTGGCCGGATACACCTGCGTGGAGAGCCAATCCAGGATTTGATCGGCAATCTGAGTTTCGCCGAAATGATCTGGTTCATACTGCGCGGCGAGAAACCGACCGACGCCCAAGCCCGTTTGTTCGAAGCAGCTTTGGTTGCGGCGGTCGATCACGGCCCGCAAGCGCCCTCAATCGCTGCCGCCAGAATGGCCGTGACCTGCGGTCTGCCCCTGAACAACGCGATGGCCAGCGCGGTCAACATGCTGGGCGATGTGCATGGCGGGGCCGGAGAGCAGGCGGTGCAGCTCTATCACTTTGTTGCAGGACATTCGGGCGATCTTGGGGAAGCATTGGACGCCTGGATCACCACTCACGGAAAGATTCTGCCGGGTTTTGGCCATCGCTTTCACACCCCGACCGATCCTCGCGCCCCGCGCCTGATGGCGCTGGTCGCCGAAGCCGTCGATCAAGGGGCATGCAGCGGTGATTTCATGCGGATCGGGCAGGCGATTGAGGCCGAGCTGGCCCATCGCAAAGGCAAACCCGTACCCATGAATATCGATGGTGCGACGGCAGTGATCTATGCCGAGTTAGGCTTTGCCCCACCTTTGGCGCGAGGGCTGTTTTGCCTGTCCCGTTCTGTCGGCATCCTGACTCACGCATGGGAGCAGATGGAGCAAGGTGGCCGAAACAAGGGACCGACCCCGCCCGCCTATCGCTGGACTTATGTGGATCCAAAAACCAAGACTTAAACGCCCAGTCCTTCTGTCGACAGATCATCAAGTCGCGGCATTAGGTGCAATAGTTCCTTGGCGTAGTCCGTCTGCGGATTGGCAAACAGGGCATCGGTCTCTTGGATCTCGACCATCTGCCCTGCCTTCATCACGGCAACGCGGTCACACATCTGACGCACCACAGGCAGATCGTGGCTGATGAACAGCATCGTCAGGCCCAGATGCTCTTGCAGGTCCTTCAGGATGTTCAGGATCTGCGCCTGGATCGAGACGTCAAGCGCACTGGTCGGCTCATCACAGATCAGGAACCGAGGCTGCGTCGCCAAGGCGCGCGCGATGGAGATACGCTGACGCTGCCCGCCCGAGAACTCATGCGGGTATTTCAAGCCCGCTTCCGAACCCAGCCCGACCTGATCCAACAGCTCATCCACCCGACACTTGACGTCTGAACCGCTCATGAGGCGGTGGTGACGGATCGGTTCTGCCACGATCTCGTCCACGCGCATTCTGGGGTTTAGCGAGGAATAGGGATCCTGAAAGATCATTTGGATGTTCTTGCGATAAGCATCCTGCACAGCTTTGTCGCCCAGATCGCTGACCAACTGCCCGTCAAACGTGATCGAGCCGCCATCGACCGGGTACAATCCTGCAATCATCCGCGCCACAGTGGACTTGCCCGAGCCGGATTCACCCACCACACCGAAAACCTCGCCCGCACGGATATCAAAGCTCACGTCATCGACGGCGGTGAAATAGGTCCGATCCCAAGGCAAAAGACCGCGCCGTTGCAGGAAGCGTTTGGTCAGGTTGCGAATTTCGAACACGGGCTTGGACGTGTCATTGTCCACTTTCGGCCAATGGCGCGCCATATCCTCGATCGCAAAGCGCGTCTCACGCCCGCCATAGCTGATCTGCGGGAATCGGTGCAGCTTGAGAGTCGGCCGTGGCACCGCCGCGATCAGCGACCGCGTGTATTCGTGCTGCGGCTGCCCCATCACCTGCGCGGTTGTTCCGGTTTCGACAACCTTGCCAGCATACATGACGGTCACGCGGTCGGTCGTATCAGCAATGACGCCCATGTCATGGGTGATCAGAATAACACCGACCTGCCGTTCCCGCGCCAATTCCTTGATCAGGTCCAGAATCTGCGCCTGAACCGAGACATCCAGCGCCGTTGTCGGCTCATCCGCGATGATCACATCCGGTTCGGTACACAGCGCCAAGGCGATCACTACCCGTTGGCGCATCCCGCCTGAGAATTGGTGCGGATATTGGTCCAGCCGCGTATCCGGGTCCGGAATCCCTACCCGGTCAATCAGGTCGCGGGCGCGTTGATTGGCCTCGGCGTCCGTGCAGCCCAGATGGGCCAGAATGGTTTCGGTCAGTTGCTCTCGGACCGTGAACAAAGGGTTCAGAGAGGTCAGCGGGTCCTGAAAGATCATCGAGATCTTCTTGCCGCGCAGGCCACGCATCGCCTCGGCGTCCAGGCCACTGATCTGTTCGCCACCTAGCTTGATCTGGCCGCTGGCGATCCGTCCGGGACGTTCCAGCAGTCCCATGACAGCAGCGCCGATAGTGGATTTGCCTGCACCGGATTCGCCCACTAAACCGTGGATTTCACCAGGCTCGACCGACAGGTCTGCATGATCCACCGCAGTGAACAGCTTGCGGCGGGTCGGGAATTCAACGGTGAGGTCTTGGATGGTCAGAAGGCTCATGAAATCACCGTAGTTTTGGGTTCAGCGCATCGCGCAACCAGTCACCCAGCAGGTTCACGGACAGCGCGAGGGCCAGAAGGGTGCAGGCGGGGAAGAACAGAATCCACCACTCTCCTGAGAACAGGAACCCCTGCCCGATACGGATCAGCGTTCCCAGCGACGGTTGGGTTGGAGGCGCGCCGACACCAAGAAAGCTCAGCGTCGCCTCGGCGATGATGGCCAATGCCAGCGAGATGGTCGCGATGACCAGAACCGGGCTGAGGACATTGGGCAAGATGTGACGGAACATAATCGGGATCGAACCGCGACCGATTAGCCGCGCAGCCTGCACATATTCCTTGTTCTTCTCGACCAGCGCCGCCCCGCGGACGACGCGCGCAAACTGCACCCAGTCGGACAGTGCGATGGCGATGATCAGCACATAGATCGCCATTTCATCCCGATATTCCGGCGGGGTCACGCCCTTGGCAATGCCAAAGATCAACATAGCGACCAGAATGGCCGGAAAGGTCAGCTGAACGTCGGCGATCCGCATGATCAGCGTCTCAACCCAGCCGCCAAAATAGGCCGCGACCAGCCCCAGAACGACTCCGATGATCAGAGCCAGCAATACGGCGGCAGCCCCCACGAACAAGGAAATGCGCAGCCCGTAGAGGATGGTCGAGAACACATCTCGGCCCTGATCATCCGTACCCAGCAGGAAGGTCTCCTGCGTAAACGCATTCGGTGTTCCCGGCGGTGTGAAGCCGTTCATCAGGTTCAGCGTCGCCGGGTCGAATGGATTGTAAGGTGCGATCAAGGGCGCGAAAATGGCGCAGAGCACGAGGATCAGGACAACGGCCGAGGCGATGACAGCCACGGGCGAATGCCTGAAGGACCATGCGAAATCGCTGTCCCACGCTTTGGTAAAGCGCGACTTGGAGGCGGGTTGCGGAGTTTCGATCGTATCGGTCATGTGGCCCTCGCGTCGACACGCAGGCGCGGGTCAATGGCATAGTAGAGAAGATCGACAATCAGGTTGATCGTCACGAACATGACCGAGATCAGCATCAGATAGGCGGCCATGACGGGAATATCGACGAATTGGATCGCATTGATGAACAGCAGTCCGACACCAGGCCATTGGAACACGGTCTCGGTGATGATGGCAAAGGCGATAATCGAGCCCAGTTGCAGACCTGTGATCGTAATCACCGGCACCAGCGTGTTTTTCAGCGCGTGGCGGAAGTTGATCACCCTGTCCGACAGCCCTCGGGCGCGGGCGAAACGGACGTAGTCGGCGCGCAGGACCTCAAGCATCTCGGACCGCACCAGACGCATGATCAAGGTCATCTGATACAGGCCCAGCGTAATCGCGGGCAGGATCAGTGCCTTCAGGCCCGAGGTGGTCAGAAACCCGGTTGACCAGCCCCCTATCATGACCGTCTCACCCCTGCCGAAACTCGGTAAGAGGTCAAGTTCGACTGAGAAGATGTAGATCAGCAATATCCCGATCAGGAAGGTGGGCAGAGAGACCCCGATCAGGCTGACTGTCATGATGATATTCGCCGCAACCCCTTGTCGTCGGATCGCGGTGAAGACGCCCAGCGCGATGCCCATGGTGATGGCGAGAAAGCCTGACACGAAGGCCAGCTCCAGCGTCGCGGGCGCACGTTCGGCTATGATGGTCGAGACCGGACGGCCCTGACGGTAGGACACGCCGAAATTGCCCTGAACCGCGCCTTGCAGGAACTTGGCGTATTGCACGACAAACGGCTGATCGAGGCCCAGTTCCGTCCTCAGCCGGTCGATATCGGCCTGTGTGCGTTCCTGACCCAGCATGTTGTCGATCGGATCGCCGACAAAACGAAACATCGAGAACGCGACCAGACCCACGACCAGCAAAACGATCACGGATTGGAACATCCTTCGAACAATATATGCGAACATTCAGAATCCCCGGTTGATCGGCCTGTCTAAGCCGCGTCTGACCAAATGGTCAAGATACCGCTAACGAAACAGGGGCCAGAACGACCCGGCCCCTTGAACAACGTTTTCAGTTTACGGTCACCCACCGCAGGATGAAGAAGTTATCCGGCCGTTGGGTCAACTCGATATTGCTGCGCGTACCCCAAACCAAAGGTTGCACATACATCGGGACATAGACCTGCTCATCCTGAATGATGCTGGTGACCTCGTCCAGCATGGCCTGACGGGCGCCTTCATCCAGTTCGGATTGAATCTGCGGCAGTAGTTCATCTACACGCGCGTTCGAGAAGCCTCCGAAATTCCAACTGCCCAGCTTTTTCTCTTCGTTGGGTGTCGCGACCAGAAAGCGCACGGGGTGTTCGGCGTCGAACGTGCCCGGGCTCCAGCCCAGCAAATACATGTCGTAATTGTCTTCGCGCAGCTCGGGCCAGTAGTTGCGCACCGGCATCGCGTCCAGTTCGGCTGTTAGGCCGATCTGCGCGAGCATGCTGACAATCGCCTGACAGACGGCCTCGTCATTCAGATAGCGGTCATTGGGGCATTTGAGGCCGAACGAAAACCCATCCGCGTATCCGGCCTCGGCCAGCAAGGTCTTTGCGGCCTCGACATCATAGGCGGGGCGCTCTGCATTGGCCGCCGAGTAACCGCTCATCGCTGGGCTGACAAGTTGCGAGGCCGCCTCGGCATTGCCGCGCATGATCGTGGCGAGGATGGCATCGACGTTCACCGCATGCGCCACGGCCTGACGCACGCGCGCATCCCTGAACGGATTCGGTTCGCCAGCATCGTCGGTGTATTTCAGCGCCTCGGCTTGGTGATCAAAGCCCAGCATAATCACACGGGCCTCAATCCCCTGAATGACCTCGACCTCATCATTACCCTGAAGGCGCGCCACGTCCTGAATCGGAACGGGCTCAATCATATCTACATCGCCGGACAGCAAAGCCGCTACAGCGGTAGCAGAGTTCTGGATCGGGTTGAATTCGGCGCGGGCAATGTTGTGCTCTGCCTCACCCCACCAACCTTCAAAAGGTTCCAGAACGGTGCGCAGACCGGGCTCGCGCGCGGTGATCTTAAACGCACCGGTGCCGTTGGCATTCAGCGTCGCGTAGTTCCCGGTTTCCTTGTCGGGCAGAGCGGCCTCGTTTGCCTCAGCCCAGCCCTGATCCATGATCATCCAATTGGCAATGGACGACGGGAACAACGGGTTGGGTGCAGTGGTCATGAAATCGACGGTATAGTCATCGACCACCTTGACCTCGCTGATCGGTGCAAACCAGCTGCGGGTATCCGAGACCTCATCCGAGGCGCGTTGATAGCTGAAAAGAACGTCCTGCGCGTCGAATGTGCTACCATCGTGGAACGTCACGCCCTCGCGCAGCTTGAACCGCCAGCCTTCGCCGTCTCCAATCGGTTCCCAACTGGTGGCCAAAGCAGGCTCGACGCTCATGTCCTTGCCGCGGCGGACCAGTCCTTCGTAGACATTGTTGAGGAACCCAAGAACAGCGGCCGAGTTGACGGCGTGCGGGTCCATGGTCTGTGGATCGGTGGTCGAGGCCCATTTGAATTCGGCTGCCTGAGCAGCACTTGCGGCTAAAAAGGCCAAACCGATGGCCGTTGCCTTGAAGGTCATGGCGATACCTCTCTGTTTTGGGTGAACAGTCGTGAAACACCAAATGACAGGGCGCTGGTCTGCGCCCTGCCCTGTCTTGCACCCTGAACCTTAGTTCATGGTGAAGTATTTGATCTTCGGCGAATCTTCCGGCTCAACGATTGTGCCGACATTCGACTTCATACCCCAGTTCAGCACCTGATGGTGAATCGGGATATACAGCTGATCGTCCTGCACCACTTGCCAGATCTCGGCGATCTGCGCGTCGCGCTTCGGAAGGTCCGTTTCAGAGGCCAGCCCCTGGATCTTGGCATCCAGTTCCGGGTTGTTGTAGCGGGTCGCATTCCACGAGCCGTATTTCTCACCCTTGGTGTGAACAAGGAAGTTGAAAATATACTCGGAGTCGTAGGTCGGAACGCCCCAGCCCAGCATGTAGAAGTCGGTCTCAAGGTTCGAAAGCAACGGGAAATGCTGCGCTTTGGGTTTGGCATCCAGATTCACCGTGACACCAATCTGCGCCAGCATGCCAACGGCAGCCTGACAGATCGCTTCGTCGTTGACATAGCGGTCGTTGGGGCAGTTCAGCGTGATCGAGAACCCATCCGGATATCCAGCCTCGGCCATCAGGGCCTTGGCGCCTTCGATATCGGTCGTGGAGGAGCTGTCCATGCCCTCATCCCAACCGTTCACGAAAGGCGGTGCGATCATGCCAGCAGGGGCCGACTGGCCACGCATAACGACCTGCTTGATGGCATCCCGGTTGATGGCCTTGGACATCGCCTGACGCACACGTACGTCGGCCAGCGGGTTCTTCCCGTCCACGTTGTCCGAGCCCAGATCGGCATCACCCATGTTCATGCCGAAGAAGATCACCCGGTTCTGAGGCGCGGTCCGCACGTCCAGACCATCGGTATCCGCAACGCGGGCCAGATCCTGTACCGGAACGTCCTGAATAAAGTCGACCTCACCCGATAGCAAAGCAGCAACCCGGGTCGCGGCGTTCTGGATCGGGGTATAGATGATCTCGGTCACTTCCAGGGGGAACTCATCCTTGCCCCAGTAGTTCTCGTTCGCGGTTAGGACGGTTTTCACATCGGGTTCACGGCTGACCAGCTTGTAGGGGCCAGTGCCGTTGGCGTTCTTGGCGGCGAATGTGTCCTCGCCCCCTTCATAGTCCTGCACCTTCACGGCGTTGTTCGCCTCGGCCCAGGCCTTGTCCATCATGAACATGTTGGTCAGGTTGTTGGGCATGATCGGGTTCGGACCGTCGGTTTCGATCTCAACCGTGTATTTGTCCGGCGCGCGCACTTCTTTGACCGAGGCGAGCAGCTCTTTGTAGTCCGAATCCGGCGTCATCGCGCGGTTGAGCGAGAAGACAACGTCTTCGCTGTCGAACTCGGCGCCGTCATGGAAGGTCACACCTTCACGCAGCTTGAACACCCAGACGTTAGGGTTTTCCTCAGACGGGGCCCACTCGGTCGCCAGCGACGGCACAAGCGCCCCGGAATGGTCGCGCATCACCAGCGTTTCCATGATCTGATGCGCCATGGCTGAGGTCGGACCCTCGTTTTGCGCATGCGGGTCCATCGTCAGCGAGTCGCCTGCGCGTGCCCAGCGCAGCGTTTCCGCAGAGGCAGTGCCAGCCAATAGGGCCATGGCACTGGCTGCTACCAGCAAGTGTTTCACTTTCATTGTAATCTCCCCAATTCTTTTTAACCCGCACGGATGGCGGGTGATCGACGAAGCGCGATCAACGTGCCCTTGATAATCCAAATCATTCTGAAACTTGCAATGCCTAATTGGATTGCTGGACCCGACGGGAACCGGCCAGATTTTGGCCGTTTGGCCGGATTTCGCTGGTTCTGTGACGATCGAGTTGCATACCCTTTCTCTTTCTTCGAGACTCGGTTCGCGGTAAAAAAAACGTAGCCGCATCAGGCTGGACATCGTGTCGGGGACATTGATTTGAAACAGACAAACCGCAAACCGCCCAACCCGAGGCGAGAGCTTCAGAGCGTGCGCAACCAGAGCGTATCGTTTCTGGGTGTCGCGTTTCTATTCAGCATCTTCGTCAACCTGCTGATGCTGACCGGGCCGCTGTTTATGCTGCAGGTCTATGACCGGGTTCTCAGTTCGCGCTCGGTCGAGACGCTTACAGCGCTGTTTCTGCTGGTTGGGCTGCTCTACGGCCTGATGGCCATGCTGGATTACGCGCGCGGCCGGATTGTGGCGCGGTTCGGGGCCAAATTCCAATCCTCACTGGACGAGAGAGTTTTTGACGGAACCATCCGGCGGGCACTGTATCCACAGATACGTTCGGCACCAGCAACGGCCTTGCGCGATCTGGAGGCCGTTCGGTCGCTTTGCGCGTCGCCCGTTTTCCTCGCCGTTATGGATATCCCGTGGACGCCCGTTTTTCTGGCCGCGATCTTTCTGTTTCACCCACTGCTCGGCTGGCTGGCGGTTGCTGGTGGAAGCTTGCTCATCGTCATCGCATTGCTCAACCAGATCCTGACCAAACAGAAGGTGGCCGAGGCGCAGGTTGCCTCAGGCCGGGCCAATGCCTTTGCGGAACAAGCGCGGCAAGCTGCCGAGGTTGTTCGGTCGCAAGGTATGCAGGGCGACGTTGCGCAGCGCTGGTTGTCACAACGCAGCAACGCTTTGTCGCAGAGTATCTCGGCCAGTGACTGGACCGGAAGTTTCACGTCTTTGACGAAATCGCTTCGCCTGTTCCTACAATCCGCGATGCTAGCGCTTGGCGCTTGGCTGGTGTTGCGCAACGAGATGACCGCCGGGGCCATGATCGCCGGTTCGATCCTGCTGGGCCGCGCTTTGGCACCTGTGGAAATGGCGGTGGGCCAATGGGGGCTGATCGAAAACGCCCGAACCGCGTGGTCCCGTCTTGGCACCTTCCTCGATGAAACCCCACCCGAGCAGACCAAAACCAAGCTGCCCGTGCCCGAGGCGCGTCTCGTCGCAAAAGGTCTGACGGTTATTCCGCCCGGCGTTCAAAAGCCAACCCTGCGCAATGCCTCGCTGCTATTGGAACCCGGCAAGGCGCTGGGTGTGATCGGCAAAAGTGGCTCGGGCAAGACGACTCTGGCCAAGGCGCTTTTGGGTCTGCTGACCCCCGCAGCGGGTGAGATTCGCTTGGGTGGCGCGACACTGGACCAATATGCCGCAGATGATCTGGGCCACTACATCGGCTACCTGCCGCAGCAGGTCACGCTGTTTAACGGAACCGTGACAGAGAACATCGCCCGGATGTCGCAACGACCCGATGACGCCGCTGTTGTCGCCGCCGCCAAAAAGGCCAACGCACATGAGCTGATCATGTCTTTGGAGAAGGGTTATGACACCTTCCTGGAAGGAAATGACAGCCAGTTGTCCGGCGGTCAGAAACAACGGATCGCGCTTGCCCGAGCGCTCTATGGTGATCCTGTTCTGCTGATCCTGGACGAGCCGAACTCGGCCCTGGATGCCGACGGTACCGAGGCGTTGAATCGCGCGGTGCGCAGCCTCAAGAAAAGTGGCAAGGCCGCGATTATCATGACGCACCGCCCGCAGGCGATTTCCGAATGTGATGACCTGATCGTGGTCGAGAAAGGCCAGATCGTAAAAGCAGGCAGCCGGGACGAAGTTCTGGGCTCGATGGTTCAGAATGCCGGTGCGATCAAACGACACCTCAATAAAGTGGGTGAGAAATGAGCAACCCTCCTGCGCGCCGCAGTTGGCGCATAACCTTCCCAGCAACCGTGGGCTTTATTGCGCTGCTCATCCTTGTTGTGGGCATCGGCATCTGGAGCGTTCGGACCCAACTGGCTGGTGCGATCATCTCACAAGGTGTGATCGAGGTGCAAAGCAACCGTCAGGTGGTAGAGCATCCCGATGGCGGGGTCGTTGGCGAGATTTTTGTGCGCGACGGGGATCTAGTGGAAAGCGGCGATCTACTATTACGTCTCGACGATACGTTTCTGGCCTCAGAGAAAACGGTAGTCGAGTCGCAATTGTTCGAACTGCTCAGCCGTCAGGCCCGGTTGGAAGCGGAACGCGATGGGGCAACCTCCGAGGAACTGGCGGCAAAGCTGCGAGAGGTACAGCAACGCGAAAACATCCCAGACGATCTGATCGCAGGTCAGCAGCGCTTGTTTGACGCCCGCAACGAGACGTTGACGCAACAGACTGAGCAATTGACTCGTCAGAAAACCCAGATCGAAAACGAAATCGACGGCACACAGGCACAGTTAACCGCCGCCCAAAAACAAGTGGAACTGATAAGCGAAGAGCTCAAGGATCAGGAAAGCCTGCTTCAGCGGGGCTTGACACAAGCCAGCCGCGTCTCGGCCTTGCAACGGGAAGAGGCCAACCTGACCGGCGCCATCGGACGGCTCGAGGCGACAATCGCTCGGTTGACGGGGCAAATCGCCTCGACTGAGATCCAGATATTGGAGCTGAACGCGACCCGCCGGGAAGAAGCGATCACAACGCTGCGTGACGCGCAAACGCGCATTGCCGAGCTTGCTGAACGACGCCTATCGCTGACCGAGCGCCTCTCGCGTCTGGATATCCGCGCGCCCGTTTCAGGAACCGTTTATGACAGTCAGGTTTTCGCCCTGCAGTCGGTCATCCAACCGGCTGAACAGATGATGTATGTGGTGCCTCAGGATACGCCGCTTCTTGTGGCAGCCAAGGTCGATGCGATCCATGTGGACCAACTGTTTCGTGGGCAAGAGGTCGCCCTGCGCTTTCCCAGTTTCAACCAGCGGGAAACCCCGGAACTGGATGGCCATGTTATCAATGTCTCAGCGGACACATTCACCGACGAGGGCACAGGCTTTACCTTCTATCGGGCTGAACTGGTCCCTGATGACGGTCAGCTGGATCGCCTGAATGGGCAAACTCTTCTGCCGGGCATGCCGGTGGAGGCAATGATCAAAACGGATGAGCGCACTCCGCTGTCCTACCTGACCAAGCCGTTGACCGACTACTTCACGCGGGCGTTCCGGGAATAACACATCACGCCTGGGGCAACCTGTCCCAGTGTCGCGACTTGCAATCCCTGCTGATTTAGTATACCGCCGCATACAAAGAGCATATCCGGGCGTCAGATCCATGTCTGAGACCGGGAACTCAAGCACCTTCTAACGCCAATACGTCGGGATAGCCATGAGCCTGTATACTGATTACCTTGCCGAGATCGAAACACGCAAAGCGCAGGGGTTGAACCCCAAACCCGTCGACGACGGCGCCCTGACAAAAGAGATCATCGACCAAATCCGCGACCCTCAGAATGAACATCGCGCGGACTCGCTGCATTTCTTCATCTACAACACCCTGCCCGGCACAACCAGCGCCGCAGGTGAGAAGGCCGCGTTTCTGAAAGAGATCATTCTGGGTCAGGCCGATGTCGAGGAAATCTCGCAGGATTTCGCATTCGAGCTGCTGTCGCACATGAAAGGCGGCCCCTCGGTCAAGGTTCTGCTGGATCTGGCTTTGGGTGACGATGTAGCGATTGCGGGCAAAGCGGCTGAGGTGCTGAAGACTCAGGTCTTCCTGTATGACGCGGATACCGACCGGCTGAAAGCTGCGTTCGATGCAGGCAATGCCGTCGCGAAAGACGTCCTTGAAAGCTACGCCAAGGCCGAGTTCTTTACCAAACTGCCCGACATCGACGAAGAGATCGAAGTCGTCACCTATGTCGCCGCCGAAGGTGACATCTCGACCGACCTGCTGTCGCCCGGCAATCAGGCACACTCGCGCGCGGATCGCGAATTGCACGGTAAATGCCTGATTTCCGAGACCGCGCAACAAGAGATCGAAGCGCTCAAGCTGAAGCACCCCGGCAAGCGCGTCATGCTGATCGCTGAAAAAGGCACCATGGGCGTGGGCTCGTCCCGTATGTCGGGTGTGAACAACGTGGCGCTGTGGACCGGCAAACAAGCCAGCCCCTATGTGCCCTTCGTCAACTACGCCCCCATCGTTGCAGGCACCAACGGCATTTCGCCGATCTTCCTGACCACCGTCGGCGTGACCGGCGGCATAGGGCTGGACCTGAAGAACTGGGTCAAAAAGGTCGATGAGGATGGTAACGCAATCCTCAACAATGACGGCAACCCGATCCTGGAAGAGAAGTACTCGGTTGCCACTGGTACGGTTCTGAAGATCAACACCAAAGACCACAAACTGCTGAGCGAAGATGGGGAAGAGCTGGTCGACGTGAACTCGTCCTTCACGCCGCAAAAAGTCGAGTTCATGAAGGCAGGCGGTTCCTACGCCATCGTCTTTGGTAAGAAACTGCAGACATTCGCTGCCGAGGCACTGGGCGTCGAAGCACCGCTGGTCTTTGCTCCGTCGAAGGAAATCAGCCACGAGGGTCAGGGCCTGACAGCGGTTGAAAAGATCTTCAATAAGAACGCCGTTGGGACCACACCCGGCAAGACCCTGCATGCCGGATCGGACGTGCGCGTCAAGGTCAACATCGTCGGCTCACAGGACACAACCGGCCTGATGACCATGCAAGAGCTTGAGGCGATGGCGGCAACGGTTGTCTCGCCTATCGTTGACGGGGCGTATCAGTCTGGCTGTCACACGGCCTCGGTGTGGGATGCTAAGGCGCAGGCCAACACCCCCCGCCTGATGAAGTTCATGAATGACTTTGGCCTTGTCACCGGTCGTGACCCGAAGGGCGTTTACCATTCGATGACGGATGTGATCCACAAAGTACTGAACGACATCACCGTGGATGACTGGTCGGTCATCATCGGCGGCGACAGCCACACCCGCATGTCCAAAGGCGTGGCCTTCGGGGCCGACTCGGGTACCGTGGCGCTGGCGCTGGCCACGGGTGAGGCCTCGATGCCGATCCCTGAATCTGTCAAGGTGACCTTCAAGGGCAAGATGGCCGAGCATATGGATTTCCGCGATGTCGTACATGCCACCCAGGCACAGATGCTGGAACAGCACGGCGACAACGTGTTCCAAGGCCGCGTGATTGAAGTTCACATAGGCACGCTGCTGGCCGACCAGGCCTTTACATTCACTGACTGGACGGCTGAGATGAAGGCCAAGGCTTCGGTCTGTATTTCGAATGACGAGACCTTGATCGGTTCGCTGGAACTGGCCAAGTCGCGCATCCAGATCATGATCGACAAAGGCATGGAGCATGAGAACGGCATGCTGCAAAAGCTGATCAACATCGCCGATGCGCGCATTGCCGAGATCAAGTCGGGCGAAAAGCCAGCGCTGCGCCCCGATGACAACGCAAAATATTTCGCCGAGGTTGTCGTCAATCTGGACCAGATCGTTGAACCGATGATCGCCGACCCGGATGTCAACAACGCCGACGTCTCGAAACGCTATACCCACGACACGATCCGCCCGATCTCGTACTACAATGCTGAAAAGCATGTGGACCTGGGCTTTGTCGGCTCGTGCATGGTGCACAAGGGCGACATCAAGATCGTGGCCCAGATGTTGAAGAACCTCGAAAAGGAAACCGGCAAGGTCGAGTTCCAGGCCCCACTGGTCGTCGCAGCCCCGACCTACAACATCATCGACGAGTTGAAGGAAGAAGGCGACTGGGAAGTACTTGAGAAGTACTCAGGCTTCGAATTCGATGACCTGTTCCCGAAAGAAAAGGCGCGGACTGAGTACGAGAACATTCTGTATCTCGAACGTCCCGGCTGCAACCTGTGCATGGGCAACCAGGAAAAGGCCGCCAAGGGCGACACGGTTCTGGCCACATCGACCCGCCTGTTCCAGGGCCGCGTCGTGGCAGATGCGCCAGACAAGAAGGGTGAATCGCTGCTGGCCTCGACCCCGGTTGTTGTCCTGTCGGCCATTCTGGGCCGGACGCCCACGATCGAGGAATACAAAGCCTCGGTTGAAGGGATCGACCTGACCAAATTCGCCCCGCCGGTTGCGAAAAACCCGGCCTCTCAATCGGCGCATTTCTAACGCCGCATTGGACACGTTTTTCCTACGCGCGGCCGTTCAACGGTCGCGCGCAGGTGTTTTCAGCGGGCGAAGCTAGCGCAGTTCGGCTTCGGTATTACCACCATCGACCGTGATGACGTGTCCCGTGGTACGCTCCATCAAAGCCAGATTGACAAAGCCTTCGGCGACATGATGCGCCTCGACCTCACGGCCCAGAAGATTGCCGCCCATATAGACCTCTTCGCTAACGCCCCGCGCGGCGGCGCGTTCCTTGATGAACGCATACGTCAGCAGGCCTGATCTGATCTTGTCAGCATTGACCCCATTGACCCGAATACCAGACCCCGCCAGTTCCAGCGCCAGTTGCCGCATCAGGAACATCGTCGCGGCTTTGGGGGTTCCATAGGCCCCAAGGTTGCGACCAGGATTGACCGCCTGTTTCGAGATGTTGAACAGGATCTGCCCACCCCGCCCCTGATCCTGCATCAGCTTGGCAGCGGTGGTAGCAAAGGCCTTATGCGCGAAAAAGTTCAACTCAAAAGCCGCGCGGAAGGCATCATCCTCTAGCTCGACCAGAGCGCCCCCAGTGGCCGTGCCCGCATTGGACACCAGAATATCTAGCCCTCCAAAGGCCGCGACCGCAGCCGCCATCGCTGTATCGGCAGCGTCAGGCTGTGTGATGTCGAGCGCGCAGACCGCATGCCAGCGACCCAACTGGGACAGAGCGACATCCAGAGCCTCTTGATCCCGATCCACCAGAACGACATTCGCCCCCTTGGCGGCAAAGGCTTTGGCGGTTGCCAGACCAATCGCGCCTGCCCCGCCGGTCACCATGACGACCCGGCCCTGAAACGGCGGTGGGGTGCCTTTACCCAGCTTTGCTTGCTCCAACGACCAATATTCGCAATCGAACATGTCCTTTTCGCCAATCGGATAGAAGCCGCCCGCATCTTCCGCGACGGCGCGCACGCGGATGTTCTGTTCAGCAAGATCAGCCGAGGCTGAGGCTGCCTTGGCGTTCACCCCAATCCCCAGAACACCGATCCCTTCGATCCACGCATGTTTCGGGTCAGGGGTCAGCATGGTCTTGGGTTCCGCGGCCTGAGGGGCCTGACGGTCGAAATAGGCGCGGTAATCCACAGCGAAGGCTTCGACCTTGGCCTTGATGCTCTCTCGGTCGGTTAGGTCCGCCTGTTTCAGCACCAGCGGCCAGCCCTTGGTACGCAAAACGTGATCCGGTGAGGCCATGCCGCGAGTCGCCAGCGCATCCACATCGGCCCGCGCCATAAACGCATGTGTCGCGGGGCCATTTCTTAGATCAAAGACGGGCATTGCGCCGTCCCGATCCGCCGTGACCTCGGCGATCACACCGCGCAAGACGGGCAAAATATCCAGCCCGTTGGCAGGCAGACGTTCACCAATTGGCGTCAGTTCGGTCAGGCCGAGATAGGCCGCGACCTCATTGGTATGCTGAACGATCTTGTCATAGCTTTCCTGCGCGGTGGTGCCAAAGGCGAAATGACCATGTTTAAGCAGCAACAGCCCCTCAACATCAGGATTGGCGTCATACACATCCGCCGCCGCCTTCGCGAGGCTGAATCCGGGCATGATGTAAGGCACGATCCCCAGCCGGTCGCCGAAAATCTCGCGACAGACCTCCTCGGCATTGGGCAAGTCGGCGAGGATCAGAAACGGAGTGGCGTGGGTGTGATCGACATATTTATGCGGCAGGAAGGCATGCAGCAATGTTTCGACCGACGGGTTGGGCGAGGCAGAATTCAGCAGGCTTGAGCGCTGATAGTTCACCATGTCTTCATCCGACAGCTTATCGAGTGCGCGTAACTTCAACAGTGGCTCTTGCCAGACACCGGGCAGTCCGGGCGCTTCGATCGTGTCCAGATCCCAGCCCGAGCCTTTGACGTGCAGAACCGGCCGCAGCTCGCCGAACAAATCGGGGCGCTCTAGCTTGACCGAGGTATTGCCACCGCCATGCATCAGCAGATCCGGGTTCTGACCGATGAGGCGCGAAGTGTAGACCCGCTCTGCCAATTCCTGATCAGCCGGATCGGCGCCGGCAGCCGCACGCCAGTCTGCGGCGGCCTGCGCCTTGTACATGTTTTCGATCATGTCTTTTGTATCCTTGTCTTTCTGCGCTCAGGCGGCTTGGCCAACCTTTTCAGGGAACATGGCCGCCAGACCTTCGGCGCTGGCTTCGCAGACGCCCCGCTCGGTGATCAAGCCGGTGACGAGACGGTTCGGCGTGACGTCAAAGGCCGGGTTGCCCACATCCGAGCCTTCGGGGATCACGCAAACCTCACCGATGCCGTCCTCTGTCATACCGAACACATGCGAGATTTCGCGGTCCGGTCGGTCCTCGATCGGGATTTCGGCGACCCCGTCCCGAAGCGTCCAATCGATAGTGGGTGAGGGCAAGGCCACATAGAACGGCACGTTGTTGTCATGTGCGGCCAGGGCTTTCAGATAGGTGCCGATCTTGTTGCAGACATCGCCGATCGAGGTTGTTCGATCCGTCCCGGTGATCACCAGATCGACCAGACCATGCTGCATCAAATGACCGCCGGCATTGTCGACGATGTATTGATGGCTGATGCCATGTTCGCCCAGCTCCCACGCAGTCAAGGCCCCCTGGTTCCGGGGTCGTGTTTCATCGACCCAGACATGGATCGGCAAACCAGCGTTATGCGCCTGATACATTGGGCTGGTCGCAGTGCCCCAATCCACGGTGGCCAGCCACCCGGCATTGCAATGGGTCAACAATCGCACCGGCTCACCCGAGGGTTTGCGGGCGGCGATGTCGCGGATCAAAGCAAGCCCATGTTCTCCGATCCGGCGATTGATCTCGATATCCTCTTCGCAGATATCATCCGCCAGCGCCCAGGCCGCGGCGGCGCGTTGATCGGGCGGCAGGGGCAGCAAGGCCTCCCGGCAGCGCTGCAACGCCCAGTTCAGGTTCACCGCCGTTGGCCGGGTCGCGTTCAGAACCGAAGCTGAATGTTCAAAGTTCTGATCCGACGGGTCGCGGGACATCGCATCCGCCATACCATAGGCAGCGGTCGCCCCGATCAGAGGCGCGCCACGCACCCACATCTCGCGGATTGCGGCCTCAAACTCGGCCAGCGAGGACAACGTGGCGATCCGGAAATCGTGCGGCAGCCAGCGCTGGTCGATGATCCTGACATCGCCGCTTTCAGCGTCGCGCCAGATCGAGTGGTAGTGAACACCGCCTATTTTCATCTTCTGCCCTCCGGTCGGGTTTCATGGGGTCTGCCACACGTTCCAGTATTTTCACGCAGGCCTCAAGTGCCGATGGGGTGTTTCTGCAAAGCCATTTGCAGTGGATCACAGATCGGCCAACCCCATGGCGGCATAGGCGGGCGGCATCAGCACGCGCCGCCACCGGCCCAAAGGAAAGCGCCGCGCGGTCTTGGACATGAGTTTTGGCAAACCACTGGTCTGGCCGAGCGCCAACCGCGCCAAGGCCCGGCCACTATAGGTGCCCATGGCGACTCCGTTGCCGTGATAGGCAAAGCCCGCGAACATCCCGATCTGTTCAGGAACAAGCCCGACAAAAGGCACCAGATCGCGCGACATGCATACCATGCCCGACCAGATATGAGTGACGTCTACCTCGGACCACGCCGGGAACATTCGCTTGAAGTCGCGTTGCACCTGCGTGCGGATCGCTGCCTCGGATTTGGGTGAGGACAGCAGCCCGCCCCGCATGCCAAACAGGAACCGACCATCCGGCATCAGACGAAAATAGTGCAAGAGATTGCGCGTATCGTAGGACATCTGATCCGAGGTCCAACCCTGCGCCTCCTTCTCGCCCGGCGTCAGAGGACGAGTGACCAGCACCGTGGATTGGGCAGGCATGTAACGAGCCGACATCCAGGACGGGATATCTTCGCTGGAGTACCCATTGGTGCAGACCAAGACCTTGTCGGCTCGGATTTGGCCTTTTGGTGTTTGAACAGCAAAGCCTGACGCGGTCTTCTCAATGCTCAGAACGGGGCTGTTCTGAAAAAACACTGCGCCTTGCGCCTGCGCGGCTTGGGTTAAACCAAAAAGGTATTTCCGAGGATTCAGGCCGAACCCAACAGGAGTTGTGTACCCACCGTGAAACGGCCCGTTCAGGCCCAGACCGGGTAGATCAGCAGCTTCATGCAGTATGCCGTTCTCATCGGCATTGCGCCGGAGCGCCTCCATCGCTCGGCGTGAATGAGCCAGTTGCGTCTCACCTTTTGAGTGCCGATCCACGTCGATCCCGTAGCGGTCCAGGAGGCTTTCGACGAGTTGCACCGCGTCGCTTTCAGCCTCGGAATAGGCTTGCGCCGAAGCCTCACCATAGCGACGACACATGGCCTTGTAGCTGAGTTTTGATCCCCCCAGACAGCAGAACCCACCATTGCGTCCCGAAGCTCCCCAACCGGGTGTTTCGGCTTCACACACTGCGACGGACACGGTAGCATCCGCCAGATGCAGTGCGGCCGAAGCTCCTGTGAAGCCGCCGCCGATGATGGCAACATCAACCTGCAAATCACCCTGCTGTTCAGGCCAGGCGGGGGCGGCGATCGTTTCGTCCCACCAGCACCCCTGCCTTGGTCCATCACCATAGGTGTAGTCTGGAAATATCCGTTTCATTCGGCGCGCACGGCGGCCATCTCATCCTGCTTTTGCCGCATCATGGCACGCTTAGTGACCAATGAGGCGGTGATGACGCCGATAGTCACAACCGCGATCATGAGGGTCGACAGCGCGTTAATCTCAGGGCTGACACCAAGCCGCACGGCCGAAAAGATTTTGATCGGCAAGGTCGTGGCAGACGGGCCCGAAGTAAAGGACGCGATCACCAGATCATCCAGAGACAGAGTAAACGCCAGCAGCCAGCCTGAGATCACCGCCGGCGCGATGATCGGCAGGGTCACTAGACGAAACGCTTGCGCGGGTGAGCAGCCAAGGTCCAAGGCGGCCTCTTCCAGCGACTGGTCAAAGGTCACAAGACGCGAGGAGACAACGACCGACACAAAGCACATCGAAAAGGTCGTATGGGCCAGAACGATGGTCAGAATCCCCCGGTCCAATCCGATGCCGATGAAGAGCAGCAACAGGGACAGGCCGGTGATCACCTCTGGCATGACCAGCGGCGCATAGATCATTCCTGAGAACAGGGTGCGGCCAAAGAAGCGCCCTCCGCGTACCAGGACATAGGCCGCGGCGGTACCCAGAATGGTTGCCAGCGTCGATGAGAACACCGCCACCCGGATCGTCACCCATGCCGCGTCCAGAAACGCTTCGTTCTGAGCCAACTCTCCGTACCATTTGGTCGAGAACCCAGCCCAGACCGTGACCAGCTTGCTTTCGTTGAAGCTGAAGATGATCAGGATGATCATCGGGATGTACAGGAACGCGAACCCTAGCGTCAGGGAAACCGTGTTGAACCAGCTTAATCTGTTCATTTCTCGGCCTCCGCCTGTTTCTGCTGGTTGCGCTGGAACAGCACAATCGGCACTACGAGGATCAGCAGCAGTACCACTGCTACAGCACTTGCCACCGGCCAGTCACGGTTTGAGAAGAACTCCTCCCACAGGACCTTACCGATCATCAGGGTGCCCGAGCCGCCGAGAAGCGAGGGGATCACAAACTCACCGATCACCGGGATCATCACAAGGAAACAGCCCGCAATGATGCCGGGGCGCGACAAGGGGATCGTTACCAGCCAGAAGGCCTGGAGGCGCGAACACCCCAGATCCTCGGCGGCTTCGATCAGTGACTCATCCATGCGCTCCAACGACGAATAGATCGGCAGGATCATGAACGGCAGATAGGTGTAGACGATCCCGATATAGACAGCCGTATTGGTGTTCAGAATCGTCAGCGGGGTCGAGATGATACCCGTCCACAGCAGAAGCTGGTTTAGATACCCTTCGTTCGAAAGGATCCCCATCCACGCGTAGACGCGGATCAGGAATGAGGTCCAGAACGGCAGTATCACCAGCATCATCAGTGTCGGTCGCCATTCAGCCGGCGCGCGCGCCATGCCATAGGCAATCGGGTATCCCACCAGCAGCGTCAGAAAGGTTGAGATGACCGCGATCTTCAGGCTGGACAGGTAGGCCTTCCAATATAGGTCATCCTCGGTCAGCCAGACGAAATTCTCAAAATCCAGCTGGCTGAAGAAATCCTTGATCCCTGCCCAGCCCTGCGACAGGTCCAGGGTCGGCGTGTAAGGCGGGATCGCCAGTTCCGTGTCCGAGAGTGAAATTTTCAGGACAATGAAAAACGGCACCAAAAACAGCGCCAACAGCCAGACATAAGGAACTGCAATCAGCAGCGCGCGACGCATCAGCTTGCCAACAGGACCGCAGCCGTCGCTGTCCAGGACAGCCAGACCGGGTCTTCCCATGTGAATGACCGGCGCGAGATGCGGCGGGTATTGGCCGTCTGCGCCTTGATGATCGTGCCGTTCGGCAATTCGACATGGTAGGTCGAGAGGTTGCCCAGATAAGCGATATCCAACACCTTGCCCTGCACGGCATTGATTGCCTCGGCAGGGCGGTCGGTTGAGATCGTCACCTTCTCGGGCCGGATCGCCAGATGGCAGGCCTGACCCTCCGAGAAGCCGTTCGCCGAGGTTGCCGTCAGCGGAGCCTGCCCTTCGGCCCAGTCGATCCGATAGGTTTCCTCACCATTCGCGGTGGCGTGGCCTTCGATGATGTTTACGTCGCCGATAAAGTCAGCGACATAGACCGAGTTCGGGTTTTCATAGATGCGATCGGGCGTGGCGACCTGCATCAAGCGACCTTGATCCATTACCGCCACGCGGCTGGCGACGGTCATGGCTTCCTCCTGATCGTGGGTAACGATCACAAAGGTCGTGCCGGTCTTCTCCTGAATATCCATCAGTTCGAACTGCGTGTCCTGTCGCAGTTTCTTGTCCAACGCACCCAGAGGTTCGTCCAAAAGCAACAGCTTAGGCGCCTTCGCCAGCGACCGCGCCAGCGCGACCCGTTGCCGTTGACCGCCCGAGATCTGATGTGGCTTACGGCGTGCAAACTGCTCGAGCCGGGTCAGGCGCAGCATCTCTTCCACCCGGTCCTCAAGGTCATGCTTGGGCATGTTGTCCCGGCGCAGACCGAAGGCGATGTTTTCCCAGATGCTGAGATGCGGAAACAGCGCGTAGGACTGGAACATCATGTTCACTGCGCGTTTGTTGGGTGGGATCGGGTCAATGTCCTGACCGCCCAAAATGATGTGCCCTTCGGTCGGCGTTTCGAACCCCGCCAGCATCCGCATCATCGTGGTCTTGCCGCAACCCGACGGACCGAGCAGGGCAAAGAATTCTTTCTCGAAAATGTCCAGAGACAGATTGTCTATGGCCGTGAAATCTCCAAACCGTTTGGTGACATTCTGGAATTGGATCAAGGGTTTCGCCTGCGGGTCATCCCACGGCGCAAAGACGTCAGAGTTCAAAACGGCCCCCGTTCGACAATCTGGAAGTGGGCGCAAGGCGATCCCCGCCGCCTTACGCGAAATCGGATCAGGTGCCCGATTTGATCTTGGTCCACATACGGGTCACAACCCGCTGCGTTTTTGCCGGGTAAGGCGTCGTGATGTAGAGGTTTTGCATCGTCGCATCATCCGGATAGATCGCCGGATCACCGATCACGTCTTCCTCAAGGAACTCTTGCGAGGCCTTGTTGCCGTTGGCGTAGTACACATAGTTCGACGCCGCCGCCATGTTGTTGGCATCAAGGATGAAGTTCAGGAACTTATGCGCGCCTTCCGGGTTCGGAGCGTCCGCCGGAATAGCCATCTGGTCGAACCACATAAGCGAGCCTTCGGCGAAGGGGTGGTATTCGATCTCAACGCCGTTGTCGGCCTCGGCCGCACGGTCACGGGCCTGCAGAATGTCACCCGACCAACCAACTGCAACGCAGATATCGCCATTGGCCAGCGCGTTGATGTATTCCGAGCTGTGGAATTTCTGGATATAGGGGCGCACGCCGGTCAGAACTTCCTCGACCTTCTTGATGACGTCCGGGTCATGGCTATCCGGGTCCTCACCCAGATATTGCAACGTCATCGGGATCATTTCGGCGGGGGCATCCAGGAAATGCACTCCGCACTCGGCCAGTTTTTCCATATTTTCGGGTTTCAGCACCAAATCCATGCTGTTCAGCGCAACGTCATCCCCAAGCGCTTCTTTCACCTTCCCGACATTCACACCAATGCCCGTGGTGCCCCACATGTAGTTGATCGAATAAGCATTGTTCGGGTCGTATCCGGCAGTACGCTCTTGGATGACATCCCAAAGGTTGCCAGCATTGGACAGCTGAGCTGTATCCAGTTCTCGGAACGCTCCGGCCTGAATCTGGCGCTGAAGGAACGTACCCGAGGGCACCACGACATCATAGCCCGACCCACCGGCCAGCATCTTGGTCTCCAGCAACTCGTTGCTGTCGAACACGTCGTAGATCAGGGTCAGCCCTGTCTCTTCCTCGAACTTCGTTAGAAGCTCCTCGTCGATATAGTCCGACCAGTTATAGACTCGCACCTCTTCGGCGAAGGCCGCCGAAGTCCCCAATGCGAGAACCGCTGTCAGTGTCAGCGTCTTGAACATCATTTTTGTTCTCCCTGCGATTATGGTGGGTATTGTCCCGTTTTTTTGGATTTGATCAAGTTTTGCGTTTTTCGACTTTCTGAACTATGGTTCCAAAAGGTCAACAGCCCGGCAAGTCGGCACCCATCGAGACAAGGCAAACCAATTGGATTTGATCAAAAATAAGGCACCAAAGCCCAATATTGACGCCGGGAAACGGCCCGCGCACGAACAGGTCTACCACACCCTGAAATCCATGATCATGTTCGGCGAGCTGGTCCCAGGTCAGCCCGTCACTATTCAGGGCCTTACTGATTCGCTCGGCGTCGGCATGACCCCCGTGCGCGAGGCGATTCGACGTCTGATCTCGGACGGCGCATTAGTGTTTCAGGGCAATCGCAGGGTCAGTGTGCCGTTGTTGTCCAGCGGTGATGTTGAGCAGGTGATCTTCGCCAGAATTGCCATAGAATCAGAGCTTTCAAGGCGATCCACCGCCAAAATGTCCGCCAGCGACGTTGATCAACTGGAATCTATCGACCAGCAATTGGACCAGATGATCGCGGATGGTGACGTTCACGGCTACCTGCATCTCAACCACAGATTCCACGAAACGCTATATGCACATGCCGATGCGCCCGTTCTGAGCGATCTGGCCGAGCGTCTGTGGCTTCGATTCGGGCCATCCTTACGTGTGGTCTGCGGCCGCTTCGGCACTCAAAGCCTGCCTGATCGCCATAAGGATATCATCGCAGGGCTGCGCGCCGGGGATGCGGAAAAAGTGGCGAAAGCGACCGCTCAGGATATCGAGCAAGGCATGGAACTGATGATCGAGTCTGCCTCGGACATCTAGAAAACACCGATTCGATTGACAGGAAATAATTTGATCATATTGTGACTCGCAACCACCGTTGCAGGAGTCTTTCGGATGTCCACGATCACAAACCACATGCCCACCGCTGAATTGCAGGCGCTGGATGCCGCCCACCACATGCACCCGTTCTCTGCCAACGGAGCGCTGGGGAAAGAGGGCGCGCGCGTTATCACCCGCGCCAATGGCGTCTACCTGACAGACAGCGAAGGCGAACAGATCCTGGACGCAATGGCCGGCCTGTGGTGCGTTAATATCGGCTACGGGCGCGATGAGCTGGCCGACGCCGCCGCCCGCCAAATGCGCGAGCTTCCGTACTACAACACCTTCTTCAAAACGACCCACGTGCCTGCAATTGCACTGGCCAACAAACTGGCCGAGCTTGCCCCAGGCGATCTGAACCACGTGTTCTTCGCCGCTGGCGGGTCCGAGGCGAACGACACCAACATCCGTCTGGTGCGCACTTATTGGGCCGAAAAAGGCCAGCCCGACAAGAACATCATCATCAGCCGGCACAATGCATATCATGGCTCGTCGGTGGGCTCTGCCTCGCTGGGCGGAATGGCCGGAATGCACGCACAGGGCGGTATTCCGATCCCGAACATCCACCATATCAATCAACCCAACTGGTGGGCCGAAGGCGGTGACATATCGCCCGAAGAGTTCGGCCTCGCCCGTGCACGCGAGTTGGAGGACGCCATCCAGGAACTCGGCGAAGATCGCGTCGCGGCCTTCATCGCCGAGCCCGTACAAGGCGCAGGCGGCGTGATCGTTGCGCCCGATACCTACTGGCCCGAAATCCAGCGCATTTGCGACAAATACGACATCCTGCTGATCGCCGATGAAGTGATCTGTGGCTTTGGCCGTACCGGCAACTGGTTCGGATCGCAAACAGTTGGTATCAAGCCGCATATCATGACCATCGCCAAGGGCCTCAGCTCGGGCTACGCGCCTATCGGAGGCTCCATCGTCAATGACGAGATCGCCGAAGTGATCGGCGGCACGGAATTCAACCACGGCTACACCTATTCCGGCCACCCGGTCGCGGCTGCTGTTGCTCTGGAAAACCTGCGCATCCTCGAAGAGGAAAAGATCGTCGAGCATGTCCGCGACGTAGCCGCCCCCTACCTGAAACAGAAATGGGAGGCGCTGGCCGATCACCCGCTGGTGGGCGAGGCCAAGATCGTCGGCATGATGGCGTCGATCGCGCTTACCCCCGACAAAGCCAGCCGCGCCAAATTCGCCTCGGCCCCCGGCACGGTGGGCTATATCTGCCGCGACCGCTGCTTTGCCAACAACCTGATCATGCGGCATGTGGGCGACCGGATGATCATCTCTCCGCCTCTGATCCTTACTACGGCGGACATCGACGAGATGTTCGTACGCATCCACAAGTCCCTAGACGAAGCACAAGCCGAGATCATCGCACAGGGCCTGATGAAAGCGGCCTCCTGATCCGCCCTTCATCTGGCTGAAAATATCCCGGGGGAGACGCCAATAGGCGGCGGGGGCAGAGCCCCCTTCCCCTACCTCAACCGCTCAAGCAAACGAATGGACGCATAGCCATCTGGCAGCAGTCCTTGAGCCAGCTGATAGGCCCGCACCGCATTCACCGTATTCGGCCCGGTGCGCCCATCTATACCCTGAGTATCAAACCCGGCCTGCGTCAACCGCGTTTGCAATTCCTTCTTCTCGGTAAAACTCAGCACGCGGTCGCCGCGCGGCCAACTGGCCTGAAACGGAGCATCTCCGCTCAGACGATCCGATAGGTGGCCGATGCCGATAACATAGGCATCCGCGCCATTGTACGCCTCGATCACGCTGAAATTGTTGAAGATCATCAGCGCAACGCCCTGCCCGCCCGCCGGCAGCAAGATCGCCGCCCGTCCATGGTCTCGCACCGGTTTGCCATCCAGCCCGACCACACCACGCGCCGCCCAGTCAGATGGCATCAGAGTGTAATCCCGCTTGGCCGTCGCATAGTCGAATCCATGGGGTAGCCGCACCTCGACGCCCCAGGGTTGCCCCTTGGTCCACCCGTGCCGGGCAAGATAAGCGGCAGCCGAGGCAAGCGCGTCTGTCGGATCTTCCGACCAGATGTCGCGCCGCCCGTCGCCATCGAAATCAACCGCGTGGTCCAGATACGAGGTCGGCATGAATTGCGTGTGCCCCATTGCGCCAGCCCAGCTGCCCACCATACGACCCGCACTTACATCCCCGGCCTGAATGATCCGCAAAGCGGCAATCAACTGGGTCTCGAAAAACGAAGCACGGCGGGCATCAAAAGCCAATGTCGCCAGCGAACGGATCGTCTGGTTGCTGCCACGATAGGACCCGAAGGAGGTCTCGAGGCCCCAAATGGCGGCCACAACCTCTTTTTCGACACCATACTGCGCCTCGATCTGCCGCAGGACTTTCCGATGCCGGTCCAAGGCAGCGCTACCATTGGAGATGCGCGTGCCCGAGACGGCCGCGTCCAGATATTCCCAGATCGGCTTTGAGAACTCGGCCTGATTGCGATCCCGTTTGATGACCTTTTGGTCATAGCTCAGCCCGGCCAGTGCGTGATCCAATGTCTGCTGAGTGATCCCCTGCGCCACCGCCCGCCGCTGAAACGCGCCGAGCCATGCCTGAAAGCGGGCATTGCCTTCTACCGACACCCGAACGGCCTCAGCCGAGGGTCGCGGCACCGGCCGGAGGGAGACCACCACGTCCGCCGAGGCCAGTTGTATCGCATTGTCCAAAAGTCGATTTTCTGACCTTTTGGAAGTTTCTGCTGAACCTGCCTGCATCATGGATGCCCACAATGCGGCGGTCATGACGCCGCCTATGCATTTACGCATTCCGATTTTTCCTGATTACTGCTCTGGCTCAGGATAGCGCAAAATGGGCGATTTTCAAAGCACGCAGAGTGGTTCCGCCGACAGCGTCAGCCGCGGATTTTCTGCCCGTCCTGCCAGACAGCCAGCAGGTCCTCCTCAGGGCCGATATGCAGGACATGTGCCAGCGCGCCTCTGGTCAGACGTCCGATCTGACGATTGCCGATCAAGTTCGCGGGCACAAGGCTGGCCATCTGCAGGGCCTTAGCAAACGGCACACCGACCTGCTCGGTAAGATTCCGCGCCGCTTGCAGCAACTCCAGATGCGCGCCTGCCAGCGTTCCGTCGGCCAGCGTCAGGCGATTGTCCTCCCGGTGGATTTCGCGGCCGTTGAGTTCAAACACGCGGATATCCGACCCTGCCGTCGCCATGGCATCGCTGACCAAAAAGATCTCACCCGGCCCCTGCTTGGCGTTCAGCGCATTGCGGATCATGGCGGGATGAACGTGTATCATGTCCGCGATCAATCCTGCCGAGAATTTCCCCTCGGCCAATGCCGCGCCAACGGTTCCCGGCGCGCGTCCTTGCATCTGGCTTTGCGCATTGAACAGATGCGTTACACAGCGCGCGCCGGCCTTTGCGGCAGCAACGCAGACCTCATAGCTGGCATCGGTGTGCCCCAAAGAAACCAACACACCCGCCGCCGTCAGCACTTCAATCTGGGCGTTTGAGACGCTTTCGGGTGCCAGTGTCACTTTCAGCACCGGCAATTGAGCCGCGGCCTCAAGCAGGACCGCGACGTCCGCATCTTCCATCGGGCGGATAAAGGCAGCGTCATGCGCGCCTTTGCGGGAGACGGCCAGATGCGGCCCTTCCAGATGCAAACCCAAGATGCCCGGAACGCCTTGCCGCACGGCCTCAATCGCGGCCGAGATGGCGTTTGCGGTGACCTCGGGCGAATCCGTGATCAAGGTCGGCAGGATCGAGGTCGCCCCGATCTGCGCATGGGCCTTGGCCATGATCTTCAGCGCATCAACATCCGGCTGATTGTTGAACATCACCCCGCCGCCACCATTGACCTGCAGATCGACGAAACCCGGCGCGAGAAGTCCACCCTCCAGCGCGACTGGCACATGCCCAGAGCCAAGTTCCGACATGGGAACGACGCCATCAACCCGCCCACCCCGATGCAACAGCGCGTGGTCTTTCACGATGCCGTCCGGCGTCAGAATACCCGCTCCGATGAGGGCGTGGGTCGTCTCCGTCATACCGTCTCCGTCACCTTCTTGAGGTGCCGGGGGGCATCCGGGTCAATGCCGCGCGAGGCGGCGAAAACCTCGACCATGGAGTAGAACGAAACGATCAGGCTCAGCGCGTCGGTCAGCGGGTGTAGCGTGCGGACATGTTCGACCGGCGACGCAGATTTGACCTTGGTCGTGGTCGCAAAAACGCGGGCCCCTTTGGCGCTGATCGCGTCGGCGACCTCGGACAGCGCGGATTCTGCAGCATCGGCAGCCGCAAAGCTGAGGACAGGAAACCCTTCTTCGACAATCGAGACCGGCCCATGCAGCACTTCGGCCGAAGAATAGCTCTCCGCGTGCAACTGGCAGGTCTCTTTGAACTTCAACGCGGCCTCGTTGGACATGGCCAGCACTTGCCCGCGCCCAAGCGTGAACAGCGACGGGTTTGCCCCAATCGCGGCCCGAACCTCAGGCCAGTCGATACGCGCAGCCTGCGCCAGCCGTTCTGGCAAGCCGCGAATGGCCGCCAAAAGCGCCTCATCCCGCGCCCATTCAGCCAAGACCCACAGGCCTGCCACGGCCGAGGACACAAATGTCTTGGTCGCGGCTACACTCAGTTCCGGGCCCGCCTGAATATCAATCGTATGGGCGCAGGATGCCGCCAGCGGAGAGGCCGCATCATTTGTCAACCCGATGGTCAGCGCGCCATCACGAGCCGCGCTGCGTACCATCGCCAGGATATCCGGGCTTTGCCCGGACTGAGACACGGCCAGACACAAGCTGTTTTGCAGCCGGAGCGGCGCGTTGTAGATCGACGCGACAGAAGGACCAACCGAGGCCACCGGCAGGCCCAACAGGATTTCTGATGCATATTTGAGATAGGTGCAGACGTGATCTGAAGACCCCCGCGCCACGCTCGTTAGAAAGGCGGGATCAAGGGTCCGGGCGACCTCGGCCGTGGACGCAATGTCCTTTTGACCCCGGCTGAGCAGCCGTTCGACCGCTTCGGGTATCTCATCGATTTCCCGGCGCATCCGGGTGATCTGCTGTTGCATGTGCTTTCCTAGCTGTTTGCAAGGCGCAATTCGGCCACAAAATCGTAGGCGTCACCGCGATAGACAGAGCGGGTGAATTCCACCACCCGTCGATTGGACAGGAACGAGGTCCGCACGATCCGCAGCCCGGCCACGCCTGGCTCGACCCCCAGAACGGCAGCATCGTTGGCCTCAAGGTTGATCGCTGAAATCCGCTGCATGGCGCGCACCGGGCGGTTGCCGTCGCGTTCCAGCACCTCGTAGAGCGAGGATGTTACGCCTTCAGGATGCGGCAGGATATCGACCGGCAGGGCCGCGTGCTCAATCGCCATTGGCCTGTCATTGGCCATACGCAGACGCGACAGCCGCGCCACCTCTTCGCCTGAGGACAGGGCCAGCGCCATAACCTCTTCCGGTGAGGGTGTGTGGATGCCCCGCTCCAACCACTCACTGGTCGAATCCAGCCCCCGACGGGTCATGTCTTCGGTAAAGGAGGTCAGCAGAGACAGCGATTGTTCGACCCGAGGCGTTCCGTCCGCCACGAAACTGCCCGAGCCCTGACGCTGCACGATGATGCCACGCTCGACCAAATCCTGCAGCGCGCGCCGGACGGTGACACGGGAGAGGCCCGTCAGATGGGCCATCTCACGCTCGCCCGGTAGCGGGGCGCTTTCGGCCAGAACCCCGGCCTCGATGCTTTGCTCAAGCCGCTTGCGCAACCTTACATAAAGGGGGCCTGTCGCCTCCTGCAGCCAATCGGCAGGTTTCAGGAATGTCTCGATCGTGTCGCTCATCAGCCCGCCCCTACCTTTGCCCGCTCGGCCAGGTGACGCGCCAAAATGAGGGCACCGTCAAGCGGTGAGCCCTTAGCTTCGGTCAGGCAGGCCTGCATGTGAAGCGGCAGATAGTCTGCATAGTGCGGTGCGACCCCGCCGATCATGCAGATGGGCGATCCGTCGGTGTGACCGAGGGCGCGCAGCCCCTGCGCCAGATAGTCGGCGCCGCTTTGCAACAGATCTCGCGCTACGGGATCGCCACCAGCCGCAGCCGCGATGATCTCGGGAGCGAGGCCTGCGAAATCAGAGGGGTTCGCCAGACCAACAAACGCAACGACTTGCACGGGATCGTCGTCGTATTCCGCGCTGATTTTTCGGGTCAGCGCGCTGTGGGGTTGAATGCCGTCCATCGCCAATAGAACGCGTCGAAGCAGCTGAACGCCTAACCAGTTGCCCGAGGCCTGATCGCCGATCAAAGCCCCGTAGCCGCCAATAAACTGCGTTCGCCCATCGGCCTGACGGGCCAGAAAGGATCCCGTTCCAACGCCGATCACAGAACCGTCCTGCGCGCCCAACGCGCCCACAACCGCCGATCTTCGGTCATCTTCGACCTCGACGATCCGCGAGGGCAGACTGCGCGCAACCTCCGACGCCGCAACGGCATCCGTCACCCCAGCCAGCCCCGCGTAGGTCGGAATCTCGGCCAGATGTGCTCGGGGCAATTGCGCCTTATCGGCCAAGGCCTGCAGCCCCTCATCGAGAGTGCGCAGCGCCTTCTGTCGATCCGAGAAGGCATTGGCACTACCCAATGTCACCTCGACCCGACCGTCAGGTGTGACCATCGCGAACCGGCATTTTGTGCCACCGCCGTCGATTGCAATCAGGTATTGGAAGGACTCATCCATATAGATACCTTTAAGATACCTTTTGCAGAAAAAAAAGACCTCGGCTTATGTAAATTGAGAATTATTGGCCATATCAGGGGTTTTTGTCATATTTTCCCAACGAGAGGTAGACAAAAGGTATTATATAGGTATTACTCTCATCTGGGGAGGAATCAAATGCTGCCGCAAACCGAAATGCTGCGCGACGAGGTCGAAGGGCTTGACCTGCGGCCAGATGTCGACATCCTTGACTATCTGCTTGAGGCGCAGAAGGCAGCATTGGGTAGGCTTGACGGTTGCTTGGATGCCCTCTCAGAGGGGGCTGCTATTCTTACGGATACGGTGCGTCAGGGCGGCAAGATTTACTACGCTGCGGCCGGTTCCTCGGGCCTAATGGGACTGGCGGACGGAGCTGAACTGTCCGGGACATTCGGCCTTTCGCCTGAGTCCATAGCAATCTGCATGGCGGGCGGGATACCACAGGGCGCGGCGATGCCCGGTCATACCGAAGATGACGAAACAGCAGCGCAAACAGCGACGGCCAATGTGCAGCAGGGTGACGCTGTGATCGCCGTTTCGGCCAGTGGCAGCACACCCTACGCCGTCGAATTCGCGCGCCATGCGCGCGCGCAGGGTGCCAAAGTCATCGGGATCGCCAACAACGTAGAGGCACCGCTATTCGCCTGCGCAGACTGCGCTGTCCATCTGAACACGCCGCCCGAACCCATCGCAGGCTCCACGCGCCTTGGGGCCGCGACGGCGCAGAAGGTGGCTTTGAATATGATGTCCACGCTGATGGGTATCCGCCTTGGGCATGTGCATGACGGGATGATGATCAACGTCATCGCCGACAATCACAAACTGCGCCAACGCGCCGAAGGGATCGTTGGAAAAATCGCCGGGGTCCCGGCAGATCAGGCCAGTGATGCACTGACCCGCGCGTCCGGCAACGTGAAACAGGCAATCTTGCTGGCCGCAGGCGCCGAAAGCCCGAAGCGGGCCGAGGCGCTTTTGGCGCAATCCGATGGCAACCTGCGCCCAGCGCTGAAACAACTTTAAAACCAAACAAAATACCAAGGGAGAAAAGACCATGAAGAAAGTATCACTAAGCGCCGTTTTGCTGGCGTCGTCGGCCCTTGCAGGCGCCGCATATGCCGAAACGGTTCTGACTATCGAAAGCTGGCGCAATGACGATCTGGCCCTGTGGCAGGAAAAGATCATCCCCGCGTTTGAGGCACAGAACCCGGATATCAAGATTCGATTCACGCCTTCGGCCCCTGCAGAATACAACGCCGCCCTGAACGCCAAACTGGATGCCGGGTCGGCCGGAGACCTGATCACCTGCCGTCCGTTTGACACTTCGCTTGGTCTTTATGAGGCCGGTCACCTGACGGATCTGTCCGATCTGGGCGGCATGGCCAATTTCTCGGACGTTGCGAAATCTGCATGGCAGACCGATGATGGTGCGGCGACCTTCTGCGTTCCCATGGCCTCGGTCATTCACGGTTTTATCTACAACAAGGACGCCTTCAACGAGCTGGGCATCGACGTGCCCACAACCGAGGCTGAGTTCTTCGCGGCGCTCGACAAGATCAAAGAGGACGGCACCTATATCCCGATGGCCATGGGCACCAATGACCAGTGGGAAGCGGCAACCATGGGCTACAACAATATCGGCCCGAACTACTGGAAGGGTGAAGAGGGGCGTCTGGCTCTGATCGAAGGCTCACAGAAGCTGACGGATGAAGCATGGGTCGCACCCTATCGCCAATTGGCGAAATGGGGTGACTATATGGGCGATGGGTTCGAAGCCCAGACCTATCCGGACAGCCAGAACCTGTTCACTCTGGGCCGCGCAGCCGTCTATCCCGCTGGCAGCTGGGAGATCAGCGGTTTCAACAATCTGGCCGATTTCGAAATGGGTGCGTTTAAGCCTCCGGTCCAGAATGCAGGCGATGAGTGCTATATCTCGGATCACACCGATATCGCCATCGGCCTGAACGCAGCCTCGCCCAACGCTGAGGCCGCGCGCACCTTCCTGGATTGGGTTGGCTCGGAAGAGTTCGCAACCATCTACGCCAACGCCCTGCCCGGCTTCTTCTCGCTGTCCAGCTTTGACGTCGCGATGGATGACCCACTGGCGCAGGAGTTCGTAAGCTGGCGTGGCGAGTGTGGCTCGACCATCCGCTCGACCTACCAGATCCTGTCGCGCGGCACGCCGAACCTTGAGAACGAGACCTGGAACGCCTCGGCTCAGGTCATCAAGGGCGAAGAAAGCCCCGAGGACGCTGGGCAGCGCCTGCAGGATGGCCTCGCCTCCTGGTACGCACCGCACCAATAACCACTCACGAAACCAACGGGTCCGGCCTTCGGGCCGGACCCACCCAGAACAGTCGAGGCATAAGATGGGCAACAGCCGGATCAAATGGCACATAGTGGTGTTCCTTGCGCCCGCCGTGCTGGTTTACACCGCCGTAATGATCCTGCCGCTGTTCAACACGCTGCGGCTGGCGCTTTATACCGAGGTTGACCAATCCCGCGTTTTTGTCGGTCTGGACAATTTCCGCACGCTTTTTGGCGATCCCTTATGGTCGGATGCGTTCTGGAATGCGTTAGGTAACAACTTCTGGTTTTTCTTCATTCACATGCTGGTGCAGAACCCGATCGGCATCGCTCTGGCCGCCATGCTCAGCCACCCGCGGCTGAGGTTTGCCGCTTTCTACCGCTCGGCCATCTTCATTCCGACAATCCTGTCTTTCGTGATCGTTGGCTTTGCCTGGAAACTGATCCTGTCGCCGATCTGGGGCATTGCGCCGGACATGCTGGCCGCTGTTGGCCTGAAATCCCTCTATGCTCCGTGGTTGGGGAAAGAGGATTATGCCCTGACCACCCTGGCGCTCGTGTCAGTCTGGCAGTTTGTCGGTATCCCGATGATGCTGATCTATGCCGCCCTGCTTTCAATCCCAGAAGAAATCCTTGAGGCCGCCGAGGTCGAAGGCATCACCGGTATGGCCGCCTTCTGGAAGATCAAACTGCCGCTGATCCTGCCGTCGATCGGCATCATCTCGATCCTGACCTTCGTGGGGAATTTCAACGCGTTTGACCTGATCTATGCCGCCCAAGGTGCGCTGGCAGGTCCCGATTTCTCGACCGACATTCTGGGCACCTTCATGTACCGCACATTCTTCGGGTTCCAGTTGCAGCTGGGCGATCCGCATATGGGCTCAGCCATCGCGACGGGGATGTTTGCGATCATTCTGACTGGCGTCTGCGTCTATCTGTTCCTGATCCAGACCCGCATCCGCCGGTATCAGTTCTGAGGGTAGCAAGATGAACAAAGCCCGCAGAAACCCGTTCAATATCGCCGCCATGCATGGCGCGCTGATCCTGTACACCCTGATCTCGCTGTTCCCGGTCTTCGTGATCGTGATCAACAGCTTCAAGTCCCGCAAGGCGATCTTTCGTGAACCGCTGGCCCTGCCGGATGCCGAGACATTCTCGATGATCGGCTATCAGACCGTGATGAAACAGGGGGATTTCTTCCTCTACTTCCAGAACTCGATGATCGTCACGGTGGTGTCGCTGTTCTTCATCCTGCTGTTCGGCGCAATGGCGGCCTTTGCCCTGAGCGAATACCGCTTTCGCGGCAATACCCTGATGGGCCTCTATCTGGCCTTGGGCATCATGATCCCGATCCGTATCGGCACGGTCGCCATCCTCGAGATGATGGTCGCGACCGGGTTGGTGAACACGCTGATGGCCCTGATCTTGGTCTACACCGCGCAGGGCCTGCCACTGGCCGTCTTTATCTTGTCCGAGTTCATGCGGCAGGTCAGCGACGATCTGAAAAACGCAGGCCGTATTGACGGTCTCAGCGAATACACGATCTTCTTCCGTCTGGTTCTGCCGCTTGTGCGTCCAGCCATGGCGACGGTGGCGGTGTTCAACATGATCCCGATCTGGAACGATCTGTGGTTCCCACTGATCCTGGCCCCAGCCGAGGAAACCAAGACACTGACGCTGGGCAGTCAGGTCTTCATCGGGCAGTTTGTCACCGACTGGAACGCTGTTCTGTCCGCGCTCAGCATGGCGATCCTGCCGGTCATGGTTCTCTATGTCATCTTCTCGCGGCAATTGATCCGCGGCATCACTTCGGGGGCGGTTAAATGATCCGAGTCCTTATCGCAGGTCTGGGCAATATGGGCCTCAGCCACGCGCTGGCGCATCACCATCATCCCGACGCGCAGATTGTTGGGTTGGTCAATCGCTCTGGCCAGGTCGATCAGTCGGAGTTGCAGGGCTACCCCGCCTTCTCGGACTTCCACACCGCTTTGGTCGAAACCGCGCCTGATCTGGTGGTTATCGCGACCTATTCCGACAGCCACGCTGATTATGCCTGCGCTGTGATGGAGGCTGGCGCGCATGTGTTTGTCGAAAAACCTCTGGCCACCACGGTCGAGGATGCGCGCCGCGTTGTCGCCAAAGCGGTAGAAACGGGACGCAAGCTGGTGATCGGCTATATCCTGCGCCACCACCCCTCGTGGATGCGTTTGATCTCTGAGGCGCGCGATCTGGGCGGCCCCTATGTGTTCCGCCTGAACCTGAACCAGCAATCCACCGGCCCGACATGGGAGACGCACAAGGCGCTGATGCAGACCACCTCGCCGATCGTAGATTGTGGCGTCCACTATGTGGATGTGATGTGCCAGATCACCGACGCCCTGCCCGTTCGGGTAAATGGCATGGGCCTGCGCCTGTCGGACGAGATCGCACCGGATATGTACAATTACGGTCAGTTCCAGGTGGTGTTCGAGGACGGCTCAGTCGGCTGGTACGAGGCCGGATGGGGCCCAATGATGTCCGAAACCGCATTCTTCGTAAAAGACATCGTCTCACCCAACGGGGCCGTTTCGATCACCGAAGGCAACAAGGGTGCCTCGGACGATGTGGACGGGCACACCAAAGTGGGCGGCATTCTGGTGCATCGCCCGGATGGGGACAGTCTGATCGAAATGGACGGCGAACCGGGCCATCAGGAGCTGTGCGATGCAGAGCAAGCCTATATACTGCGCGCCATCGCCGAGGATATCGACCTGACCCGCCACATGAGCGACGCGGTGCAATCCCTGCGGATCTGTCTGGCGGCCGATGAAAGCATTCGAACCGGACAGCCGGTTGACTTGAAGGAGGCGTGACGTGACCGCCCTGAAGCTGAGCAAAGTGTGTAAATCCTTCGGGCCGGTTAAGGTGCTGAAGAACATCGACCTGACCGTCGAGGAGAACGAATTCGTGGTCTTCGTTGGTCCCTCGGGCTGCGGAAAATCGACCTTGTTGCGGGTGATTGCGGGGTTGGAGGATGCAACCTCAGGCACGGTCGAAATCGACGGTGAGCAGGTCAATACCGTGCCCCCGGCGAAACGTGGGCTTGCGATGGTGTTCCAATCCTACGCGCTCTATCCGCATCTTACCGTGCGGGGAAATATGGCGCTTGGGCTAAAACAGGCCGGGCACCCGAAGGATGAAATCTCGCGCCGCATTTCCGAGGCCAGCCGGATGCTGTCGCTTGAGGAGTACCTCGAGCGTCGCCCTGCCGAGCTGTCAGGCGGCCAGCGGCAACGTGTAGCCATCGGGCGCGCGATTGTGCGCAACCCGAAACTGTTCCTGTTTGATGAACCACTATCCAATTTGGACGCCGCCCTGCGCCTGAACACACGAGTCGAGATTGCCAATCTGCATCGCCAGATTGACGCCAGCATGATCTACGTGACCCATGATCAGACCGAGGCGATGACACTCGCCGACAAGATCGTGGTCCTGCGGGACGGGCGTGTGGAGCAGATCGGCAGCCCGATGGAGCTGTATAACAACCCCGCCAACCGCTTCGTCGCCGAGTTCATCGGCTCCCCCGCCATGAATTTTGTCCCGGCGGATATGATCGGCGGCCCAAAGGGCACCTATTTCGGTATCCGCCCTGAATACGCCACTCATTCCGAGAGCGGAGCTCTATCCGGCACCGTGGTGCATGTGGAAAACCTGGGCGCCGATACGAATATCATGGTCGATATCGGAACCGGAAAACCCTTCACCATCCGCGCCTTCGGCCAACACAGGGTTGAACCGGGTGCGCAGACAGGGATCGCGTTCGATCAGGCAAACGTCCTCACCTTTGGCGAGGACGGGCAGAGACTTTAGCGCTACGCGTCTTCCCCAAGCTCTTTGACGGCGGCCAAGAGGCGTGCGATTTCCTGTTCCGTATTGTAGTGACAGAAGGAAATGCGGATGCAGTCCGATAGCCCCAATGGCCCCAGCACATTGCCCGAATAATGGTCGGCCTTGCGCGTATGGGTTCGGATGCCGTGATGATTCAGCGTCTCGACCACATCTTCGGATGCCTTGCCTTTGACCACAATCGATACTAGCCCCTCTCGCGCCGGGTTGTCGGCCCCGGCCAGAATGGTGACGTGATCCATATCGCGCAAACCTGGCAGGTTTCCGGTGCCGTTGATTGCGGTGTTGGTCAGATGGGTTTCATAGGTGTGAATAGCACGACCCGCAGCCTCGATCCGCGCGCGCGGGTCGGTCTCTTCCGATACTTCCCCACCCAGCCAGTCGAAATAGGACACCACATCCGACACCGTCGCATAGGAACCTGTGTCGCGGGTGCCGAACTCCCACCCTGTCGCGGGTGCGTCGATCAGCATGTCGTGCGGCGTATGGGTCAGCCGGTCAGAGATCCACGCAATTCCGTATCCATGTCGCGAGAACACTTTGTAGGGTGAGATCGCATAGCCATCGACGTTGTAGGCATCCAGATCGAGCTGCCCGTGGGCCGCGTGCTGGATGCCGTCGACAATGATCATGCAATCCGGCGCAACCGCCCGGATCGCGGCCGAGATCGCGGCCACATCCATACCCATGCCGGTAACAGGTGAGGCATGCAGGATCGTCGCCACCGCCACATCCGGGGTCATAAGTGCGGTGTAGTCCTGAGGCGTGACCAGACCGGTATCGTTGTCATGCGGCACGTTCACATAGTCGAGCCCTGCAATCTCGGCCCAGCGGCGTGCGGCGCTGCGGGTGGCTGGGTGCTCAATGGAGGACCCGATCACTTTGGCCCCTTTGGGTGCGGCCAAACATGCGGTACGGATCAAGCGGAACAACAGCTCGGTGCCGCTTTCGCCTGCAAAGAACTGGCCGCCTGAGGCGTTCATGAACACGCCCAGATCCTGTTTGGCCTTGTTGATCACATTCTGCGTACCCTGCCCCGCAGGGTTGATACGGCCCGGATTGTCCGGGATCGCCGCATAGAAAGCCGAGGTCTCAGCTACCGATTTCAACGTCAGGGCGCCGCCTGCATTCTCAAAGAAAATGCGTTCGCCCTGAAAAGGGCACGTGTCGACATGGGCGAACCTGTCGCGAATGGCACCAATAAGCGCGGGGTTGTCTTGGATCATGGGTCAGTCCTGTGGAAAGTCAGAGCGTTCGGACCGCTGGCGCGGTCGTGCCGAACATATCGAATTCAAACACCGGATTTGTCCCCATGACAAGAAAAAGGGCCGGCTGAAACAACCGGCCCTTCCGCGTCAGTTGAACCGAGGGATCAGTTCGAACCGGCGTTCAGCTTTTCGTTCTGCTCGCGCAGCGTGTCCGAGATGATCGCGTACCACTCGCCGGACTGGCGCATCTCGTTCAAACCTTTGTTCATCATTGCGATGTATTCGCGGGCAAACGGGTTTGAACGGTGAGCCATGAAGCTCATCGACGAGAGAGTCGAAACATAGGGGTTCTCGACGATATCGTCCGATGTCAAACCCATGTCATTCATGGTTGAGGCAAACAGCTCAACCTCGAATGCAGCAACGTCTGCTGTGCCGGTGAGAACGGCATCCAGGCATTCACGCGCTGAGTTGGGATGAATCAGGTTCAGATTTTTGCCGTTCAGGCCAACTTCTTCCAGAACAACCATGCTCCAACCCGCCATACGGCAAAGGGTTGCGCCTTCGAGATCCGAAAACTCTGTTGCGGCGGCGTATTCGCTTTCGGGCAGCGTGAAGAAGCCACCAACAACGTCGTAGATCGGAACAGACGCCACGAACTGCGTGCAGCGGGCTTCGGTTGCCTCAGACCACTCATAGGAACGGTTTGTACAGTCGGGCAGCGTCCAGGCGATCGAGATGTCGAATGCGCCCAACGGCAGCAGAGTGTCCAGGTGCGAGGACCAGTCATCCACGAAGCTGACCGAGAAGTCGCGGCTGTTGCCGGCACGCTGCAGGCTGGTCGTTGCCAGACGGGTCATGATGCCGCCACCGCTCAGAGATTCTGTCGTGAACGGTTCCCAGCCGTTGCCCGCAACCAGTTTGATCGGCGGTGCATAGACGTTCGACCGTTTCACGCTGGCCGCACGCTGTTCTTCTGCCGCGATGATTTCCTGTGCCGACTGACCGTTGGGCAGGCTACCATCCTCACACGGCAGAGCCAGGACCAAGCCGGGCTCTAGCGAATTGGGGTTGGTGATCTCGTTGCGGTTCGCGTTGAAGATCGGCTGATAGTTCGATGTGCCATAGGCTGCGATGGCGATGGTTGCCATCGTGTCGCCGTCCTGCACGGTGTAGTTGGAACAGGCTTCCTGCGCTGCTGCAGCACCTGCGGAGAGTGTGAGGACGGCGGTTGCCGTCATCACTTTGGTATTGAGTTTTTCTCTTAGCATTTTTTATTCCTCCCATAAGTTGGAATGTGGAGATGAGGTTTCAGTTGATTGCGTCTAGCAGTCTTTCGTTGTGCTCATTCAGGCTATCCGAGATGATGGCGTACCATTCCCCGGTTTCACGCATTTCGTTGAGGCCCTTGTTCATCAGGGCAAGGTATCTTTGACCCTGAGGATTGGACCGGTGAGTGATGAAGCGAAGGGACGACAGGGTCGAGACATAGGGGTTCTCGACCAGGTCGTTGGCATTCAGGCCCATTTCGCTCATGGCGTCTGCGAACAGCTGCAATTCGAACGTGGCGATGTCAGCCGTTCCGGTGATGACCGCATCCAGGCATTCCCGTGCGGTGGCGGGCTGCACAACCGTCATGGTATCGTCGCGCAGCAAACCTTCTTGCTCCAGATCGTGCAGAGGCCAGCCTTCCATACGGCAGACCGTGGCGCCGTGCAGGTCGTCAAAGCTGGTGGCTCCGGCGTATTTGCCCTCGGGCACGCTGTAGAAACCGAACACGATGTCATAGACCGGAGCCGAGGCGTGGAACTGCGTGCAGCGGACCTCGGTCTCCCATGACCATTCATAGCTGCGGTTGGTGCAGTCGGGGATGTTCCAGGCCATAGACACGTCGAACGCACCCAGCGGCAGCAGGGTTTCGATATGCGAGTTCCAGTCATCCACGAAGCTGATCGAGAATTGCTCGTTATTGCCACCACGCTGCAGTGTTGTGGTGCCCAGACGGGTGATGAACCCGCCACCGTTCAGGGTTTCATCCGCGAACGGAGCCCAGCCATTGCCGGTCACCAGTTTGATCGGCCGTTTGAACGCACTGCTCTGCGCAGAGTTTGCAAAACGTTCCTGCTGTGCCGCGATGATGTCGCTTGCGCTCTGACCGTTTGGCAGGTTTCCGTCCTCACAAGGCAGGACCAGAGACAGCCCGGGATCCAGCGCGTTGGGGTTGCTAATCGCATCGCGGTTCGCGTTGAAGATCGGCTGGTAGTTGGACGTGCCATACGCGGTCAGCGCGATGGACGCCATGGTATCGCCGTCCTGTACGGTATAATTCGTACAGGCTTGTTGGGCGGCAGCGGCTCCGGCACTGACCGTCAATACGGCAGCGGTTGTCAACGCAACATTATGGAGCGTGAAGTTGGGCATTCGGTGTTTTCTCCAGATAAAATTTGAGATGGCTTTTCAGTTTTTTCAGCCGTTTTCCATTTGATAGCGAAGAGCGGATGAGACGATGTCTCGCCATTCGCCGGATTGCTGCATGATCGCCAGACCCTTGTTGAGCGTTTCCAGAATCGCTTCTCCGTCCGGGTTGTCCTTGTGCGTCATGACATTCAGCGACTTGATCGCCGCCAAATTCGGGTTCTCGACAATGCGGTGTTCGTAACCAAGGCGACCAATGGCTCCGTCGGCCAGGTGCGCTTCGATTGCGACAATGTCGGCCTCGCCCGTCATCACTGCTTCAAAGCACTCGTCCGGCGATTCCGGGCGCAGCAAGGTGATGATCGGCTCGTACAGGCTGACCGCATCCATATGTGACAGCGACCAACCTTCGGGGCGGCAGATCGTCGTTCCGGCGAAATCAGCGTAGCTGAGCGCTTCGACATAGCTTGTGCCTTCGCGGGCGAAGAACGTGTCGACCACTTCGTAGAACGGGTTCGAGAAGTTGTAGGTCTCACAGCGGTTGCGGTCGTTTTCGGACAGCGCCGCGGGTTCTTCGCAATTCGGACGCGACCAGGGGAAAGTGCCATCGAACGCAAGCGTCGGCATCAACAGATCCAGATGCGAGTTCCAGTCGTTTACGAACTGAATCTTGTAGGCCTGCTCAGGCGCGGCGCGCAGCATCGCGGTTTCCACCAGGTGCGTATAGAGGCCACGGTGTGGCAGTGCTTCGTCCGTGAAGGGCTGATAGTCGCCGCCGGTGATCAATAGCACCTGACGGTCACGCACCTCGGGGCGTTCGCCCGTCCCGGCATCGCGGATCAGGGCGGCGCCTTCGGCGCGTGCGGCCTCGATTTCCTCGCGCGCGGCGGCTTTGGCTTCAACCACGGCCTGTTCACTGACTTGCTTGGCCTCAGCTTCGGCGGCGGCAACACGGGCTTCGGCCTCGGCGATCGCCTGTTCTGCGCGCTCTTCGGCAGCTTTGACCAGCTCGGCAGCCATTTCGGCGGCCAGACGCTCGGCCTCGGTATCAGCTAGAACCGGAGTACGACCGATATCTTCAAGGCAGGGCATTGCCAGCACGTCACCGACCCGAATGATGTTCGGATTGGATCCGATCACATCGCGGTTGGCGTCAAAAATGATGCGGAAATCTTCCGTCGCATAGACCTGAATCGCCAGCTCTCGCAGACTGTCGCCGCGCTGAATCTCGTAGTTCGAGCACGCCTCTTGCGCGGATGCTGCACCTGTCGCCGCCGCCAGGGCCAGGCTCGATATGATCAATGTGTTTTTCATGGGTCCCGTTGCTTTGCCTTATTATTGTTTCGCAAGTTTCACGACTGCGATTGAGAGGTTGTCTTGATCAGGGTTGTTCTTCTCCAGCACTGCCTGTTGCAGTGCCTCTGCGATTTCTTGCGCCAATGCCTGCGCGTGGCTGCCTACGACCGCCTGAAGCTCGTCATCGGTCAGGGTCTGCAGGCCATCACTGCCCAGGATGAGGATGTCCGCAGCCGTCATTGCCAGCGGATCTTCCGGGCAATCCACTTTGGGAATCGAACCGCCCATGATGACCGAGGTTAGCTGATTGCGGTCCGGATGAGACCGCGCCTGCGCTTCGGTCAGCGTACCGTCAGCAACCTGCGCGTCGATCATCGGCCCCATCGAGTGGTCTTCGTTGATCTGCATCAGCGCGCCGTCCCGAAACAGGTAGAGCGGGCTGTCGCCAATCGAAATCCAGAACAGACGCTGCCCCAACAGCAAGGTGCCCAGCAAGGTGGACCCCATGTTGCAGCCTTCGCCCTGTTCTTCATTGCGGTTCGAAATCAATGCGTTGGCCTGCATCGCCGCCAATGGCAGCGCATCTATCGCCGCGCGTTCTGACAGGGTGTCGCTTTCCAGCTCGGTGTCCAACGCCTCGCGCCAGGCAGCGACAACGAGGCTTGAGGCGACCTCACCGGCCTCATGCCCGCCCATACCGTCAGCAATCACCACATAGCCTGCATCCGCCGCGTCGAACATACGCGCAGCGATAGCATCCTCCTGCGTGTCCCGCTGACCCTGGTTCAGGATCAGCGCAACGTCATATGCCGGAGTCGCGAGCATCTATCAGGAATCCCGCCAATCAAAACCTTCGTCGCAGAAGGCCATGAAACGGATCGAGGTTTCGCTGATGCGGATCAGGTCGCCATTGGACAGCGCCACGGTGCTGAGGACCGGCTTACCATTCAGGCGCACCAGATTGGCCTTGCCGCCGTGACCCAGATAGCATTTGCGATCTTCAGGGTCATAGGCAATCACGGCATGGTTGCTGCGCGAGATGCCGGTGTCGCCGAAATCCAGCTGGATGGCCTGATCATCATTGCGACCGATCTGCATCAGACCTTCCGTGAGGGTGATGCTGGATCCACGGCCGGGGCCCTGGGTAACAACCAGCCAACCCACCGGGAAGGTCTCTTGCGCGGCTTTGGTCTTGGCAACCGGCTCGGCGGTTTCGATCAGATCCTGTACGTGGGTATCTGCGCGTTCGAAGCCCAGGAAAGTGGTCTTTACACGCGAACGGCGGTCCTCAGCTGGGGCCGGGGCCGGAGTTGGCACTGGAGTCGGTGTCGGCTCAACCGATGCGACCTGCACCTCGGGTTCGGGCTGCGGTTCAGCCTGCGGTGCGGGGGCTTCCGCCACCGGTTCGTGAACTTCGACCTCAGGCTCGACCGGCGCGGCGGTCGGTTCCGGAGTGGGTTCGACTGCGACAGGTTCGATCGCTTCGGGCTCTGCCACTTCGACCTCATCCTGAACCGGCGCTTCGACCCGCTCGTCTTCGGACAGATGCAGGGTCACGATCTGCTCGTCAGCTTCCGGCTCGTCAATCGCTATATCCTCAGCCACCTCTTCGGTCACCGGAGCCTCTTCTGCGAAGATGGACGTCTCTTCCTCAGTGTCCTCAGCCACGTCCTCGGCATCCGAAAACTCGGGCATCTCGCCTTCAACGGTCAGCTCATCCTCTTCGTCATAAGTCTCTTCATACGCCTCAGAGGCCAGATTGCCGCCGCCCAGCGCCGCGCGTAGCGCGTTGAAATCCGCAATCGGTTCGGGCTTTTCCTCGGCCGGGACTGCTGCCTCAGTCGTTTCTTCTTCTTTGGCTTTGCCGGCACCTTCTAGAAGCCGGCTGAGAGGGCTTTTGTATTTGAACATGGTGTCGACACCTTCAACTTGTTGGCACACAATTCTGTGCCGTTTCGCTACCCGCACCGCGACTGTCCGCGCTGCGGTCTTCAATCTTGAAACCAGGAAACTTTTTACCTTTCTGCGCCGGGCCGGATCCCGTCAGGGTGGCTGTCTTTCGAGGCCCACCCTCAGCAAACACACGCTGGCAGATTACGTTCGAACCGGTCTGATCACTCCTGCGCAAGAGGCATGGTTGCGTTGGCATCGGTACCGTTGCGCGATACCGCAAACTGCGCCTGAGGCTGTTCGCCCGACACCAGTTCCGCCAACACCGCATCGAGGCTTTCCGGTCCTTCGAACGCAAGACCCGTTTCGGCCTCGCTGACCAGCACATCCCCTGTTTGCAAGCTGCCCGTCGCGCCCTCGGGCACCTCTGTCACAACTGTCTGCCAGCCACCGGCCCCATTGCCGTTGACGCTAAAGCCGTAGCCGTTTTCCAACCCGATCGAGCGGAATGCAGGCAAAGCGAGCAAACCATTCTGCGCCCGTGTCTCACCCAGAGGACGGTAGCGCGCTGCTACGCGCAGATACCCGTCGGGATCCACCTGCAGGTTCTCAAGCACCTGTGCCGCAAAGGAGGCATCGTCGCGTACCGGCTTGCCATTCAAAGTAAAGATGGTAGCCCCTCGCTGAACCCACTCGCCAATAACAGACATATCCTGATTGGCATCCACACCCGTGATTGAGAACATGTTGCCGGTCGAGGCGCGACGGCGGGACGTATCAAACGGAACCTCAACATCCCAATGCGAGAACGCCACCTGAGCCTCGGCCAGATTGACCGGAGCTGCCGGGGCCTCAGCCTCAGGCGCGGTCACTTCGGGCGCGGCTGCCGTTGCTTCGGGTGCGGCTGCGGTTTCTTCGTTCGCGACTGCTGTTTCTTGAGGCGCTGCTTCTTCGGTCACCGTTTCTGCGGGGGCTGCTTCTGTGGCAACCGTCTCCGCAGTTTCACCCGGCTCCTGCTCAACAGGCTGCACTGCAGCGCTGACTTGTTCCAGTTCCTGTGAAGGCTCTTCTGTTTGGGCCGGTTCGACTGCCGCTGTTTCGGATTCCACCGCTGCGGTTGCGGGTTCCGCCGCTTCCGTCGCAGGGGTCACCGCCGCCGCTGTCTCGACTTTGTCCGCATCACCGGACATCATCACATATCCACCTGCGGCTAGTGCGATGGCTACAACAGCCACACCTGCCAACAGCTTGCCATTGCCGCTCGATCCGCTTTTGACAACCGTATCAACGGCAACCACTGGCTCCTCGCGGGGCGAGAGCTTGGACAGATCTTCTTCGGCCTTGTCCTCATTGCCCATGACAATGTCGGAATTGCCCGCCAACAAAGCGGTCACAACCGCCTCGGCATTTTCGCTTTCGGCCTTGATCCGCGCTTTTTCGGCCTCTTTGTCCTCCCGGTCCATGCCGACGATGACTGAAACCGGACGATAGGCGAATGTATCGAACATCACCCCCGGCCCGCGGAACATGCGCAACCAGTCCAGCGCCGATTGAAGACGGTCGGTGGCGTGAACCTCCATCGCCTTGTCGATCGCTTCCAGGAACCCTTCGGGGTAGCCCTCGAACCGTCCGGTCAGCGGGGTGTAGGGGTCTTCCTGTCCGTTATTGAACGCGTTCAGGCGGCTTTGACCGTCAATCGGACGCTCACCGCTGATCGCGTGATACAGCGTTGCCGCCAGCACATAGAGGTCGCTGCTGGGGCCTTGCTCAGCGCCGCGCACATAGAATTCATGGGGCGAGTAGCCATCCTTGATCACCCGCAGCGTCAACAGCGCTGCCGACTTGTTCGCCGCCTGCTCGCGCGCAGCGCCAAAGTCGATCAGAACCGGATCGCCATTCTCGTCGATCAGGATGTTGTCAGGGGAAATGTCCCGGTGCAGCATGCCGCTCTGGTGGATGAACGAGACCGCCGACAGCATCTTTTCGGTCACCTGCACGATGAAGTCAGGGCCGCTTTCGTTCTCGGGCTTCTCCATGTAGTCCAGCAGGTCGCACCCGCGGATCAGGTCCATGGCGATATAGGCGGTGTTGTTGTCCTCGAACACCTGATGCACATCGACGATGTTGGGATGCACCAGCCGCGCGTGGTTGCGCGCTTCCTGGATGAAAAGGTCCACGATCGCGCGCAGGTCTTCGGAGTAGGAGGGATCAGCGGCTTCGACCAGGTCTCCATCGCGACGGCAGAGCGCGCCGGGGAAACATTCTTTGATCACCACGTCCCGTTCCAGGCTGTCACGGGCCAGATAGGTGATTCCGAAGCCACCATTGCTGAGATAGCTCAGGATTTCATACTGCCCCCGCAGGAGCTTGGCTCCGGGTTGCAGACCTTCAATTTTTGGTTCGTCGTGCGATGCACCGACAGCCTGGTTATGGCTCATTTCAATCCGCCCGTATTTCTCAAATCGCGGTACAGAAAACTGGGCAATCAGCCCGCGAACTCATAACCAAAAACAACCGCAGGACACTTAAGTCCGGTTAGACGTTTCAAATTTGACTTTATTGGGGCCGCCTCATGGCTTCACTATGGATCGTATTTCCCCTAAATCAACATATAGTGCTGGACCCATTTTGCAATCATAGATATGGTAAATTCGCATATATAATTCGAAAACTGAACCGACCAAAACAAGCGGTTGGTCTACGAATTCGAAACAATAGGGAATCATTTTGGACAGGCCTCGAATCGCCGCAGTGCAGCTCAATTCCAGGTGGAGAGCGTCAGGTTCCGGTCTTGGACTGCTCGGTCGCCACAGTGCTACCAGCCCAAGCCAGGTTGTCGCTCAGCTGCGCCAGAATGCTGATGGCATCACGCAAAGGTGCGTCGCCGCTTTCGAACTGCAGCAGCAGCAGAAGGTCGGTGGCCTTTTCGAACTCGCCGGGAATCCAGTCCGCATCGGGGTCGATCTCGCCGCCCTGTTCCAGACGTTCGGCAAAGTCTTCGACGATTTCCTGACAGCTCTGCAGGAACGCGGCCGGTTCGATATCCGAGGATTCACGCAGGTCCTCATAGATGCTGGCAATCGCGGCCAGCCAGTCTTCGAGGATCGGGTTGTTCAACGGTGGCAGGGCCGATCCAAGCGCAGCTTGAACCGAGGGACTTTCGGCCTCCTGCTCTGGTTCGGGACCAGCGAGAGTTTCCAGAAATGGCTGAAACAGCTCGGCAATGTCTTTGCGGGCTGCGTTCAGGTCATGCATCCGACGAGCGGAAGCCGCCTCGAGCACCTTCTCGGCCAGATTCTGACCGCCGCAGTTTTCCCACAGATCAAAATCTGGTTCAGGCTCTTGCGCCATGGCTTTCACGGCGACAGGCGTACCGATTGGAACCACGGCGTTGAAAAGGCCTGTTTTTTCCTTGTTCAACCGGGCAAGCACACGGTCCAGAGCATCACGGACGTGAGGCAAATCGGTATGCGTAACGGCCAGCAGACTGTTGTCGCGCAATTCCTGCGGGACCTGTGCCCAGAGATGACGTTCGGTCTCGCGCCAAGCGTTTGTGCCGTTTGTACACCAGATGGCGCAGTCTACGAAACGCAGCAGGTCGAGCGTTGGTTTATAGGTCTCATCCAACGCGCCCGAGCCGGGAAGGTCGAAAAGAGAAATCTCACGCAGCGCGGGCGTGTTCAACCCGACCGAGATGAAGTCGGGCTTATCCTCGGCCGCTTTCTCAAGCACGATCCCTGAGTAAGTCTTGGGCTCCTTGTCCCACCAGCCAACGGTGGTTTCCGGTGCGTCCGCATAGGCGACGATCACAAGGGGCAGCTTCAGATGCTGTGGACCGGTGGGCAGAATGTCCGCCCCGGCCAGCATATTGGCGAGGCTGGACTTACCCGCCCCGAATTCCCCCGCAAAACCGATATTGACCGCATTGGACAGACGCGCGGCATGGGCGAGAGCCTTCGCGCGCATATCCTCCAGCGCCGAATCCATTGGCAGGGATTCGGTTGCGTTCAGAAAGCGCTCGAGCTGCCTGACGTCCTGTTCGGTTCCGGGAAATTCGATCATTCCGCTGCCTTTGCTTGTCCTTCATCCGTGCGCACCGGGCCGAACACCGTTTCCAATTCATCGGCGATGCGACGGGCCCGATCGAACGCATCCTGCGCTTCGGCCTGAGCATTAGTTTCACCCGAACCGGTCCGGTGTTCAAGATAACCGCCCAACAGCGCCACATAGTGGTCCAGAACTGTTTTCAGCCGCTCCATCATGTTTTCACGAGCCGTATCGATCAGATCGTCCCCGATCAGTTCGAATTCCTGCACGATCATCCGCTCAGCACGGGTTACGACGCTTTTGCGCGAAATCAGGCGTGACAGCCAGTTCACCCGCAACTCCACCGTAATACCGCGAGTAAGCGCCGTCGTGTCCGGACGGAACCACCGCACAGCGCTGGTGTTCATGCGGTTGTCGACCGGGTCCTGCCATCCGGGCAATGCGCGCAGGGCCGCGTTGGCCTGCATGTCGATCGCGTAAAGCTCGCTCAGCATGCGTTGGCGGACGACCTGCGTGGCCCCCTGAATCAACTCGCGCATCCGGTCGCGCAAAGGGGTAAAGTTCAGCTCGGTCTCAGCACCTTTCGCCAGCAGAGGCGAATTGCCATCCGGGCCACGCACCACGGCCGAGACCGCCTCGGCCACCGTGTCATCCATGACGCCGCGCAGATTGGCCAGCACGTCGTCCATGTCGCGCGTCATCACCTCGGTCTTGTCGGCAACAAGCGCCCTGAGTTCGCCAAGCGTCTTGTTGTTTTCGTCCAGATCGACTGTGGTCGAGCCATCCTCGGACTCCAGCGCGCGCAGCTCGGCCTGCGACCTTTCCAATTCGCCTTGCGCGAAACTGTTCAAATGCTGCCACGCCATCCGTAGCTGTTCGCTGCGCGGTCCGTCGGCCAAGGCCTGCGTCACATGCCGCCGCAGATCCGGAAGACCCGAAGCGATCATGGCAGCAAAGCGCAGCACGCCTTCGCGGCTGATCGGGCCGGGGCCTTGCTTGATCTCTTCCACACCGTCCAGATACTGCTTCATCTGCTCGGGATGAGCGCGCAGCCATGCCAGAACGTCATCGTGATTGACGCCGGTCTCATCCCCGGTCAGCGCATAATGCGCCCATTGGGCACTGCCCATCAGCACGTCAATGTCCGAATTCCCCAGCGCTTGTTCCAGACCGTCCAGAACATCGCTGCGCACCTTGCCGGCGTCCTCGGCCCCGCCGCCCAGCTCATCCACGCGGTTGATGAAGACGACGATCTGGCCCAATTCCAGCGCCTGCATCAGGCGGAACAGCTTTAGGTCAGCCCGCGACAAGGCCTGATGTGCGGATAGAACCACCACAAAGAAATCCGATTCCTTGAGGTATTGGCGCGAGATTTCCTCGCGGATCAGCAGCGGGTCATTGACGCCCGGCGTGTCGGTAACTGTCAGCGGAAACGGGAAATGGCCGATGTCAAAATAGACCTCGGCCTTTCGGGTGATATCACTGTAAAGTCCCCGATCCGAGCCGGGATCGTGGGTTTCGCTATCGCTCGGATCATCGCCCGCGCAGACATAGCGGGCCAGATCGTCCGAGTTCAGGTCTTCCAGATCGTGGTGCTGACCTAGCAGTTGCTCGTAACTGTCGCCCAGACGCAAACGGGCGCGGGTTTTCATCGCCTCGACCTGCTCTTCTATCATCTCGCGCTTATAGCTGTCCTCTTCATCAGGGAACATGTTACGCAGCTCTTCACCTTCGGCGATCAAGGCCTGCCACTGGTGATTGTCGAAGAAGTGGAATTCTGCCCCTTCGGTGCGGCCCGAAGGATGGCCGAAATGCATATCGGTGATCACCGTTGTCCACGGGTTCACATCCGAGGGCAGGTATTCGGCCTGCCCCGTGAAGCCATTGATCAAACGCGATTTTCCCGCCTTGATCTGCCCGACAAAGGCTATCGACGGTTTCAACCCCGAAAGGTCTCCGACAATGCGCGAGATGAACTGACGGGTTTCGTCATTGCTTGTCTCGTTCATGTCTTCGGCGATGCGAATAAGCTCGCGGCGACTGGTCTCACTCATAACTTTTTACCCTGGTAACAAGAAACACTGGTTTGAATTGATGGAAAATTTGAAGGATCGGGAGGCACTCATGAGTCACCCCCGGAAAGTTTGGTCCACAGGCCAACAACGGCACCCAGCTTGCGCGCGTCATGCACGGCAATTGCGGTCTGCTCTTGATCCTGCACCACCGCCACGGCAGCCCCCTTGCCCCCAGAAGGACGCATGACAATCAGCTGAGGTTGCTGCAGCTCGGACTGGCTATCGTCGTTCCATCCGGTCAAATCCGCCATGAAACACGCCAGAAGATCAGCATCGGGGCTCAATGCCGCGTCCCCTTCGAACTGAGGATCACCCCCGTCGATCAGGCCACGCGCCTGCGCGAAACGCTCAGAGCTGTCAAAGAACCCCCGCGCGGCCGACGCCACATCCGATACCTGAGACGCAGGCTCTTCAACATCCGGTACAACCGAAACAATTGGCTCGGCCGGGAGTTCAATCCGGGCGCAGGCCATTTCGATTTCGCCAAGCGTGACACCGACGTCATCGGCCTCAAGCTCGGCATCGGGTTTCAGCGAGACAAATTCCAGCGGCGCTGGTGCGTCGGCGATGTCCGACACCAGCTGCGCAAGTTTGCCGATCAGCCCTTCGCGTGGTTCGGTTTCAAAATCCGGCACCATACCCGATCGGACGCGGAACACATCGGTCACGCGGGCATTGCTAACCTCGATTGCCAGCACATCTCCGTTGGCCGCGGTAAACTCCAAGCGACGCGGCAGAACAGTGCCACGAATAGCGCGCAGCACACCAGCACGGCGCGCAACCGAGCTCTCGCCCTCGACCGGGACGGCAGGCGACAAACGTGCAACCGAGGACCGCCCGATATTGTCGAGCATGTCGAGTATGTTCGTATCCATCATACCGTGACCCCCTCTGGTCCCGTTCAGACTGCGGCCCCAACCGGCCCTAAGCTGAGATGTGATTTGGTAAGCGCCAACCCTACATTCGCGCTGTTGCTGCAGATGTAGCAGACCACATGTTCGGGATACTCCCGGGTCCGCTGGAAAATGATCAACCTGTCGCCGGAAAACACCGCGATTTCCCCAAATCCCGGTGTTTCAGATGTATCCCCACCTGCTTCACGCAACATGGCTTCAAAAGCCACCACCCCGCGCCCCTGAAACAGGTTTGCCGCGGCCAAAGCCAGCGTGTCCAGCACGTCCGAGGCATCAGGGTCCTTGACGCTTGTGCCCAGCAACATCCCCGTTTCCATGTCGACATACCCGGCTGCAACGCAGTCGGGTATAGTCTCCGTAGCAGCGGTCAGAGCAACTTGAATAGACATCTAGACCCTGACCTTCTTCGTGTCTTGTCGGCGAAGGCTACAGAACATGCCATTCTGCCCCTCTGTGTTCCCCGGCTTTGGGAATGGACCTGATCGCCTCTTTGGCCTGAGTTTCGATATGCTCAAGGGCAATCTGGTCGAACTCAGCCAGGAAGGCCAAAAACGCGCGTTGAAGCCCCTCAGCATCTGTGGGCAGATCCCCTGCGGCGGCAAGCTCTCGCCACATTGCGGCTGCGCTGGGAAGCTCACCTGCGGGGATGTCCAGCAGCCGTTCGGTTGCATCTTCCTCAACCTCTTCCGGTTCGGGCTGCGGCATCAGTCGCACTTCAACCAGACCGTTGGTTTCGGGCTCCGGTTCAAAGTCGTCGTCATCGCTTCCCGACTGTTCCGCCATCAATGCCGTGATCGACGAGACCGAAACCTCGATCCCGGGCGCATCCGACTGGTCTTCTGTGGCCTCCGTCGGCACAACCTCGGGTGTGTTGGACAAGGTCTTGTTGAGCGATTCCAGAAGGTCTTCAGATTCCTCAGCCTCAGGCGCTGCCTCAGCCACATCATTTGCGGGCCTGGGTGTTTCATCCTCTTCGGCAAAGACATTCTCATCTTCGTCTTCCGCACCCGAGAATTCGAACACGTCCAGGTCCGCCTCGTTATCAGCGAAAGAGGACAGGTCCAGCGGGTCTTTGGGCTCTTCTCTGAACTGGGCCCGCATTTGGTCCTCTTCCGTCTCGGCGGGTTGAGGGTCCGGCGTCGGGACCATTTCGGCGCGCAGGCGCTCGGCCTCGTCCGCATTGATCCGCTCCCGCTCCACCTCGTCCGAGCGTCGTTCGACGCGGGACGGGCGCACTGGGAAATTGGTGACTACGCCCCTGTCCTGATCTGCCACCTCCGGGGTCTCCGAAGGAACCGGATCCACCAGCTGCAGCGGCGCGACGTCAGCGGTCTCGTCCTTGCGCTTGGGCCGGGTCGGGCGCACCAGCGGGCCCTCAGACTGGCTCTTGTCAATTTGGTACCGCGACAGATGGCCGGCGCGGGTGTCCATGATCTGCTCGGTGATCCCAAGGAAGCAGTCGATCATCTTGCCACCACCGCTGCGCGCCCACATCTCGGGGTCGCCGGTTTTGTCACGCGCGGTAATCGCATCGCGGGCGGAAAACAGGATTGAACGGTTGAACAGATGCCCCGCCTCGCGGTTGACCCGCCGCAGAACTTTTTGGCGGTCCTTCTGGCCCAGCGCATCGGCGCGCGTAATCAGCAGGATCGAATTGTTCTGCAACCGTTCGGGCAGAGAGACCCATGTCGCACGTTCAGTTTCCCGCCAGGCCTGCGTCGCATGGGTACACCACAGAACGCCATTGGCCTGTCCGACAGCGCGCTGCCAAACATCGGTCGAGATTTTGGGGTCCGAGATACCGGGCGTGTCGATCAGATCCACCGCCTCAAGAATATCGGCCTCAAGGAAAATCCGAATGAACTGCGCGTCGTTGACACCCACACTCTCAAGCTGATCCAGCGAGATATCTTCGGTGCTGCCATCATGGCGTTTGACGTAAGCCGAGCGGTTGCCATAGCTGAACCAAACCGGCGGCAGTTGGGTTGCGGTGACCTGCGTCGGCAAGGCCTGCTTGCGCAGCAGAAAATTCATAAGCGTCGATTTACCGGCGCTGAACTCGCCCATGAGGGCGAAAACCGGCTTGCGGCGCGACCACTGCTCGATACGCTCCCATGCCTTGGGGGTGATGAAACGGTTTTGGATGTCTTTTGCCATTTTTCTACTTACGCCGCTTCGTTGCTTAGATCTTTGAGGATGCTGCCCAGAATCTCATCACGGGATTTCTGCAATTGCAGACCCGCCATCAGCGCCGGATTCTGCCCCGCATCCTTCTCGGCCGTGGCCGAGATATTCAGCAGGGTTTCCTTCTGCTCGCGCAGGAAGTCGGTCAGGACGGCCCGCACGTTTTCAAGCACGGCGGCGACCTGATTTTCTTCGATATCCTTGGTGATCGAGTTCGCCTCGGACGCGATCAGACGGGTGTAATCGGATGCATAAGCTTCGAACCCCTTGCGCCGCTGCCACCAGCGCCGCCACCATGTGCTTTGCAGGTCCAGCGCGATGGTGCGACCGATCCCCAGCGGAGGCGGTACACGGGGCACAATCGGGGCTTCGATATTGAACTCACCCAGATGATTGCCAAGCAGTTTCTGATATAGCGCCTCTACATCCGCCGCGGCTGCCGAATAGAGCGCGCCGGCTTCCTTGCGCATCGAACGGGCAAAGCTGAAATACGCCGCTTTTTGCAGCGTCCGCAGCCCGGCAGGATCATACTGCCACGTACCCTGTTCACCATTCTGTTCAAGATGCGAAATCAGAGAGTCGGTGGCACGTTTGACAAAACTCGTCTCGGCCGAGTTCAAACGCTCCAGCACCTTGTCGCGTAGCTTGGCGGTCAGGTCAGCGGCCTTTTTGTCATACTCGGCGGAAACAGCGGCAATCGCATCTTCAGGCGACGCGCCGTCAAGATCGCGAACGACGCCCTCACCCCCGGACAGGGTCTTTGCGACTGCGGTGGCGCGAATCTGGCTGGCAATGTTGCGCGCCCGGTGACGCACGCGGTCCAGCAATCTGGCCCCTGCCCCTTCGGCGATGCGTTCGTTCATTGCCAGTAACAGATCGGGCAGGCCCGAAAGCGCCCAGATCTTGTCAAGCGACGGTGCCTGATCCCCGAACCCTGCAGCGAGGTAGAAGGTGTTCAGGGTCTCGCGCGATTCCTCGGTCAGAATATCCGGGTTGCCGGTCAAGGCCGCCTCGGCCCAGAGGGCGCTGCCGAAGACAACACTCGTGTTGGCGTCGATGTTGTTCTGTTTCAGCGTGTCCTGAATCCGGTCGCGGATCTCGGGCACCTGGTTAACCGGATCAGCCAGCTCGTCAATTCGGTTCACGAACAGGACGATCTGACGGTTTTCGAACTGGGCGATGATCCGCATCAACGCCATGTCCATCGTGGTCAGCGCCTGGCTTGCGGCCAGCACGACAACACAAACCTCGGACCCGCGCAGGCTGCGCAGCGTGATCTGCTCGCGCACCATGAAGGTATCGTTCACACCGGGCGTGTCACAGAGCTTCAGCGCAATCGGGTATTGCGGAATGTCCATATAAAGCTCGGCCGATTTGGTTACATCGGCGAACCGCCCGGTCTTGGGGTCGATATCCGGATCGTCCTCATCGCCCAGACAAACGTAGCGCTGGATCAGCTCTTCGTCGAAGTAATCGTACTGGTGACTTTGACCTAGGATCAGGTCGAAATGCTTGCCAAGACGTTCTTCTGATTTGGCCTTCATCTCACCGATCTGGCGGCGGATATCGTCCATTTCGTCATCCGCACCGGCGCGGTTGGCCAGCTCGCCCAGACGACCGCCGCCCACCATCAGGTTGTCCCATTCTTCCTGCTCGAAGAAGGTGAACTTGGATTTTGTGTCACCCGGCGGGCGCGTATTGATGTTCAGCGTCGTAACCACCGAAGTCCACGGGTTCACATCCGACGGTAGCAACGCTGGACGGCCTGCCAGAATGTTAACGATCGAGGACTTGCCTGCTTTGACCTGCCCCACCATCGTCACGCTGGCGGTGAAGTTCTCCATCCGCGTTTTGAGCGTCGCCAGACGCGCCGAGGAGCGCGCATCCGCCACCTCTGTCAGTTGGTCGATCTGCGATGACAACGACGTCATCGCCGACGTCATCGGCATCAGAGCTTCGTTGCCCACAGACAAAAGGTGGTCATTGCGCGCCATGTTTAGCCTCCGGTTCCTGTTGCCGCGATCCGGTGCGCGTGGTCCGCGCCTTGAGCCGGGATCCCGGTCAGGGTGTCGATACGGGCAATCAGGTTCAGGGCGTTGCCCAGAATCTCGGCCTCGGCCCGTGGTGTAATGGTTTCATAGCCTTCGGAATCTGCCAGAACCTCGATCGAGCTGAAGCGGTCGCCATTTTCCAGGCAGGCCACACGACGCCCGGTCGGAAAGCCGTCAGACTTGCTGGCGGGCAGCGGCATCCGCGCGTTTGCCAGCAGATAGTGCTGACCCGAATGGGTGCGCAGTGAAATTCCAAAGCCGGTATTGGGGTAGTCACGGTTCAGGGTTTTGAGTTCACCCAGAAAACTCTCACGTGCAAAGATGACGGCATCCTGCTCGTGGGCAGCGGAGTTGTTCGGATCGGTCACAGCAAAGAACCTCGAGACTGGAGTTGAGCAAAAAAACTCGTAAGGGCGCCTAAATGGCAGAAAAGACTCATTAACTCCTACGCGACCAAGAAGCCCGTTCAAGGCGGTGTTATTTTGACGCGAATAAGATATTTTGGCGTTTCAAATGTGGCGCCATTAAGGCGCACGATTCATAAGAATGCCTCAACCCCAACGTGTATGGGGTTCTCCTTCAAAAACATCTATCTCGCGACGAACCGCATGGTCTGCAAATTGGCAACTTTCGCGGACTATACCGCAGCGCTTGGCAAATACCAGCGAATCGCAATGGCGTTTTGTTCAAGCGCAAAAACTTGCCTTTGGATGGATTTTACCCCTCGCGCTGGCGGGAAAGCTTTGCTATCCAGCGCTCCAGTCCGACGCATAAGCGTCCGGTTGCGGGTGTGGCGAAATTGGTAGACGCACCAGATTTAGGTTCTGGCGCCGCAAGGCGTGGGGGTTCAAGTCCCTCCACCCGCACCACTGATATCCATAGGCGATAATTGTAGCGTTTCAGCTTGTACGCTCAGCTAGCTGTGCCCGCGAAACCAGAGGCCAGCCTGTTAGTTTCGCGACCCGAACCATTTGCGGTAAATCTCGTCATAGGTGCCGTCTTCGCGCAAAGCCAGCAGCGCCTGATTGACCTCTTCCACCAAGGGCGATCCCGTCGGGAAGGCTATGCCGTAGTTTTCGCGCAGGAATATCCCTCCGGTCATCGTGGCGATACGGCGACCCTCATGGGCGGCGAAATAGGACAGGACCGGGGCGTCGAAAACGACGGCGTTCAGGTCTTCGGCCTTGAAAGCGTCCAACATTTCATCAAGCCCGGGGTAGGCTACGTATTCGATCTCGCGCCGGTTGAGGAAACTGGCAGCCGTCGATCCCTCGATCGTGCCGACATTCTTGCCGTAAAGGTCATTGACCGAGTTCACATTTCCGGTGATCGCATCCACCGTCATCACACTTGTGATCCGGGCGGTGAAGACCGAGACGATGAACAGGGACGACACCACCAGTATGACGCCCAAAATCCGGCCAAAGGGCGTACGGGGCATCCTCTCTTCAAAGCCGCCATTGACGACCAAGTTCAGTGCCCACCAGAAGGATGGGAACCATGCCTCGTTCAATTTTCGGTCGAAATAGGGCTGCGCGCGACGTTCGAAACCCCACATCAGCATGCCGCCCCCCAGAAGGATGGCAAAGGCCAGGCCTATGGCAAAGAACAGCTCGGCCGACAGCAGCGCCTGCAGCAACGACGGCTTGCGCGCCGAATCCGAGGGCACCATGATCTGCAACCCGGCCTCGAAGATCGGCTGGCTGAAATCCATCTGCGTCTCGCGCAGCGCGGTGATCGAGATATTTGCGATCGCAAGATCCGCCGTTCCATCCTGCACGGCCCCCAGCATGTCACCGAAAGCCTCGACCCGGGTGACGGAGTACTCCCACTCCAGCGACTCGGCGAGGGCTGCCAGCAGATCCATGGAAAAACCAGCCTCGGCACCGTCCTCAACATAGGAAAACGGTGGGCGGGTCACCGTGGTGACGTTCAAGGTTTGGGCCAGGCTTTGCTGTGCGAGAACGGCGAAAGTCAGGCTGATCAATGCGTAAAAGGCGCGTTTCATGGTCAAATTACCTGTTTCGCCGCCCTGTAGCGCGATTGAGGTCAAAACAGCAAGGTCACCGCAGGGTAAAGCACCATGTTTTATTGGCGTCTCAACTCGACACATTGTGGGAATTACCGGGGGAATCTGGCGGATTGGGGTTGGCAATCCGGCCAATTCGTTGAATCTGTGCGGTAACCTGAACGAAAACCCAACCCCGAGGCCCGAAATGACGGACGCAGTTCAATTGACAGCGGATTTGATCCGTTGCCCATCGGTCACACCAGTTGAAGGGGGGGCTTTGGTCTTGTTGGAAAATCTGCTGTCAGATGCGGGGTTTGACTGCGCGCGGGTGGATCGCGGTGGCATCTGCAATCTGTTCGCCCGTTGGGGTGACAAAGGGCACGCGCGCAGCTTTGGTTTCAACGGCCATACCGACGTTGTTCCGGTGGGCGACGAGGCCGCATGGACCAAGCCCCCCTTTGGGGCCGAGGTACATGACGACGTTATGTTCGGACGCGGCACAACGGATATGAAGTCCGGAGTCGCGGCCTTTGCCGCCGCAGCTGTTGATTTCGTCCGCGACACGCCTCCCGACGGGGCCATCATCCTAACAATTACCGGGGATGAGGAAGGCGATGCGCTGGACGGCACGACGGCTCTGCTTGACTATATGGATCAGTCGGAGGAGCGGATGTCGGTCTGTCTGGTGGGCGAGCCGACCTGTCCAAACCATATGGGCGAGATGATCAAGATCGGTCGTCGCGGCTCAATGACTGCGTGGTTTACGGTGACCGGGGTGCAGGGGCATTCGGCCTATCCCCAGCGGGCGAAGAACCCTCTGCCAGCGATGGCGCGGCTGATGGATCGGCTCGCCAGTCACGAGTTGGATCAGGGCAGCGATCACTTTGATGCCTCTACGCTGGCCGTAGTGACAATCGACACTGGCAATGCCGCGACCAACGTGATCCCGGCGCAATGCAGCGGGGCGGTGAATATCCGCTTTAACGACCTGCATTCCGGGGCTGTCCTCGGCGATTGGTTGCTGCAGGAGGCCGATCAGGTGGCGCAAGACTACGGCGTTGAGATTGAGACCCGGATCAAGATCTCGGGCGAAAGCTTTCTGACCCCTCCGGGCGCGCTGTCCGATCTGGTATCTAACGCCGTTAAAGCCGAGACCGGCGTAACGCCCGAGCTCTCGACCACGGGCGGCACGTCCGACGCGCGGTTCGTCAAGAACCACTGTCCGGTAGTCGAGTTCGGGTTGGTTGGGCGGACCATGCATCAGGTGGACGAATGCGTCGAGGTGGCTCAGATCGAACAACTCAAGGCGATCTATACCCGCATCCTGAAAGACTACTTCGCCTGACGGGCTCAGGGGGCTGCGATTTTAGTCATGACGCCGTCGCACCGCCGTGCTAGGCCAAACCCATGACTCGCATCCCCACCAAGCAAGAGGTCCTGGATTGGATCTCGGCGAACCCCACCCTGACCTCGAAACGCGATATCGCCAAGGCCTTTGGCATCAAGGGCGCGGATCGGATTGATCTGAAACGCATCCTCAAGGAGCTTGAGGCCGAAGGACATCTGGAAAAGCGCAAGCGCAGCTATCGCGACCCGGACCGTCTGCCTCCGGTCAGCGTGCTGCAGGTGAAGGCCCCCAATGAGGATGGCGACCTGTTCGCGCGGCCATTGGAATGGCATGGGGAAGGGGTTGAGCCGATTGTTCTGCTGATCACTCGCGCCAGCGACCCTGCCTTGGGCGAAGGCGACCGGATTCTGGCCCGTCTGACCGTGGTGCAGGAAGAAGACCACAATTACGAGGCCCGCCTGATCCGCCGTATCGGGACCAATCCGCGCAAAATTGTGGGCCTGTTCCGCAAAGGGGCCGAGGGCGGGCGGATCGTTCCCATCGACAAAGCCAGCCAGACCGAATGGCAAGTGCCCGAAGGTGCGGTGCATGGGGCGAAAGATGGTGAGCTGGTCGAGGCCGAACAGGCGGGACCCAAATCCCGCATGGGCCTGCCCCGCGCCCGTATTGTCGAACGTTTGGGCGACCCGTCCGCGCCAAAGGCTGTGTCGCTGATCGCGATCCATCAACATGGCATCCCCGACGATTTTCCCGACAAGGTTATCGCCGAAGCGGACAAGGCCAAACCCGTTGGTCTGAAGGGTCGCGAAGACTTGCGGGACATGCCGCTGCTGACCATCGACCCCTCGGATGCGCGCGACCATGATGACGCCTGCTATGCCCATGCCGATGACGATCCCAAGAACCCCGGCGGCCATGTGATCTGGGTCGCCATCGCCGACGTCGCCGCTTATGTGCAGCCCGGCACCGCGTTGGATCGCGAAGCACGCAAACGCGGTAACTCCAGCTATTTCCCGGATCGCGTCGTACCGATGCTGCCGGATCGTCTGTCCGGTGATCTGTGTTCCCTGCACGAGGGCGTCCCGCGCGCCTGTATCGCCGTGCGGATGCAGATCGACGCTGAGGGCAACAAGATCGGCCATCGCTTCGTCCGCGGCCTGATGCGCTCGGCCGCGTCGCTGTACTATGCCGAGGTGCAGGAGGCCATCGACGGAAACCCCAACGACCGCACCGGACCGCTGTTGGAGACGGTTTTGAAACCGCTCTACGCCGCCTATGCCGCGCTGAAAACCGCGCGCGCAGCGCGGCAACCGTTGGAACTGGACCTACCGGAACGCAAGATCGTTCTGTCCGAGACGGGAGAGGTGACCAGCGTCGCCTTCCGCGACCGTTTGGATGCGCATAAGCTGATCGAGGAATTCATGATCCTCGCCAATGTCGCCGCGGCTGAAACGCTGATTGCGAAACGTCGCCCCTTGCTGTTCCGCGTCCACGAGGAACCCGCGCCTGAAAAGCTGGAGAGCTTGCGTGAAACGGCCCAAGCCGCTGGCCTGAACCTTGCCAAGGGTCAGGTTCTGCAAACCCGCCACCTAAACGCCCTGCTGAACGCGGCGGCAGGCACCGAAGATGCGGAACTGATCAACCTGACGACCCTGCGGTCGATGGCGCAGGCCTATTACAATCCCGAAAACTTCGGTCATTTCGGGTTGGCATTACGGAACTATGCACATTTCACCTCGCCCATTCGTCGCTATGCTGACCTGATCGTCCACCGCGCGCTGATCTCGGTCCATGGCTGGGGTGATGACGGTCTGACCGAGGAAGAAATCGCCCGGCTTGACGAAACCGCGACGCATATCTCGGACACTGAGCGACGCTCGATGATGGCTGAACGCGACACGACTGACCGCTATTTGGCGGCCTATCTCAGCGAACGTGTGGGCAATGAGTTCAAGGGCCGGATCAGCGGCATCGCGCGCTTTGGGGCCTTCGTGAAGATGGACGAAACCGGCGCGGACGGGCTGGTGCCTGTCCGATCGCTGGGGCGTGAGTTCTTCCATTTCGACCGCGAAGCGGGAACCCTCATGGGCTCGGACACCGGTCTGATCATAGCGATTGGGCAACGTGTCACCGTGCGCCTGACCGAGGCAACGCCTGTTACGGGCGGCTTGGAATTAGAGTTGCTTTCCATTGACGATCAGGCCCTGCCCCGAGGACGCGGACCGAAGGGACGCGCAACCAGGCGCAAGGCCGTGAGCACCAAGCGCAAGAAGGACAAAATCAAGCGCAAGGTCGAACGAAAACGGCGTCAGCGCTAGCCTTTGTCGCCGGGTTGTGACGACCCCTGTGCAAAGACCAGCAAGTCTCGCATGCGGTCGTTCAGGTGGGGCTCAATCTGTTGCCGCGCCCGGGCGATCCGCGCGCTTTCTTCCAACTTCCGGGACAGGGCGTCGATATCCACGCCGTTTCGACTCAGCCAGTGCTGCAGCGCCTGCTGATCAAGCAGGCGGTGTTGCTGCCGAAACTCTGATACTGCACGCACAAGGTCTTCGCCTGGCACGGGTTGCCCGGAGTGCTGGTCCAGCGCAAGAGCCAGTGCGTCGATCTCAGCGGCAAGGCGCAGCGCGTCGAACCGATCACCGGAGGCGGTCTTGCATCGTATGAGAACCTCGGGATCGTTAATTGGGTTATGTGACAGCACACCTGTCAGAAGGGTTTCGAACGCATCCGTATGCCGAAACTCGAAAGCTGGCGCGTCGGGTAGCGTGTCGTTCAGCCAGTCGCTCTCGGCACGCAGCAAACAGGCCTGAGCATCCCGGTTTTTCTGATCAATTCGACCCTCAGGGAGCCATAGCTTCAGGCGTTCTGCGGCGGCCGGGTCCAAAGCTGCACAGTCTTCCAGGAGGCTGTCAAAGCTGCGATCAGGATAGAACCTGCGACGGGCGGCTGCGACAAGGGCATCCGCCAACTGCCGCTCAACAACCTGCGCGGCGACAGCGGCTTCTAGAGTCCAGCGGATGTTCACCAGTGGCTCGGAAAGATTGGCAAAACCAACCTCTTCAGGCGCATGGATCAGGGCGACCTCATCGTCCGCCTCAAGCCGGAATTGGGCGAACGCTTCAAAGATCTCACCGACCCCGATCATGCCAAAACTGCCAAGCTCACACGCGCGCAGAGCACCGATCGAGGCGGCACCATAGACGGGGATGCCTTCGGACAAGGCCCACAGGATTTCCTTGTGGTAGACGGCAGGCAAGGCCTCGAAATAGCCATCCAGCAGGATGATGGCACGCGGGCGAGCAAGCGCTGCCTTCAGCAGATCGCCCTGCGCCGCAGGCCCAAGACGCCGGATCGGCAACCGGTCTTCCACGTCACACCGGCGCGGCAGGGAAGGACCGGCAAAGAGGACGATGTCACCTTGGCTCATGACACCTTCCGCGCGCGCGCTCCGGGGCGGTATCCGGGCGCGTAGGATGTACCTTCAAGCCCCGGCGCAATGACCCGCATGACCGTTGCGGGCAGGTCGGGAACCGAAAGATCAACGGCAACCGGCACCTCAAGCCCGGCCCGTTCTAGCGCGGCCAGCATGCAGTCAAGGCTATCACGAGGGGAGCGGACCTGATGAAACGGCACTCGATCGAACCGGTGTGGCGTGTCCGCCTCAACGATCTCGGCGCGCTGCGACCAGAGCGTTTCCGCATTACGCCGTGCTTCATAATAGTCGCGCGTGCGATCATCCCGCGCGCCTGAGATGAGGGTCAGCCGACTTTGCGCCGCTTCGGTCAGGGCACGAGACAAGGCGATGCCCCGCGCAGGGTGGCACCCTGCCCCCGAGGCCGCCTGCAAGCCACGTCTCGTGTCATCCTGACGGTCGATGATTGTTGCAAAGAATGCGGGAATTCCAAGGTCCGAGGTCACGTCCCAGATCGCGCAAGCCACGCCTGCGGCGTCGAACCTGTCAAGAAGCGCTTTGCAAGTCGGGTCTGTGACGGAGTGCAGATCGACCCGGCAGGACGCCATGTTGCTTGGGTTGAGCTTCCACAAAGTCACCGCATCACGCTCCAGCGTTTCGGCCAGAGCCTGACAGGTAGCCTCATCAACGCTGCTGCCCGAGGCGAGGCCGGTCGACGACATCAGAAAACACCCCAACCCGGGCTGCAGGGGCAGCGTGTAATCCATATGGACCAGCTCGTAAGGAACCCAGACCGAATGATCATCTGAGAGCGCCTTGCCCTCGGCCCAAAGCACGGATTTGCCGCGCGAAATAGGGTGATCTGAAATCCGGGGCAGACTCTCAAGATCAATCACGTTTTCCGACTTCGCCAAGTCATCGGCGCTTGCCAAACGCAGGGGCAAAACCGGAGTTTCAGCGCAGCTGAGCTCGACCGCCTCCATCAAGGCCGAAACCTTTGCATCCGCGATGGTCGCGCCTTTGCCTTGCGTCACGGCCAGAGACCGCGCATTCGGACGATGCGCGGTGTAGACGGGAATGCCGATGCAATCCAGGTCGGTCAGATCGGCCAACCGGGTGACGCCAAGGCGTTTCATATGGGGCAAGACGCGGTCCAGAACCTGTACGGACGGAACCGCGTGGGCAGGCGCTCGGTGCTGGTCTTCCCCCTCCTGCCCCATGTCTTTCAGCGGGGCTGATCCTAGCTGCGTGTGAATTTGTGCCTCTGTTTCAGCCCGTCGATATTGACCAGATAGCAGGTGCCTTCGGGTTCGAACTTGTCAGGCGGCAGGAAGTCTTTGGGCGGGATGGTGGCAAGGTTCACACCACATTCCAGAAGCTCTCGCACCAAGGCCCAGCCCTTGTCGTTCTGGTACTTCTCAGGATCAACCTGATAGGCTTTGTTGTCCCAGACCTCACGCGGGATATGCAACACTGTGCCATCATCGCTTGCAATAATCAGGTCGTGTCTAAAGTTCTCAATATCGCTTTCGGACATTATGTCTCCTCCACTCAATACAGGCACGTTCACTACAGCAAATCGAACCCGGTGCCGCAAGCTTTCCCTCGGGCCGGAGCATTCTTGCGCAAATGAGCCGTGTTAGAGGAACCCAGAATAGCGTGCAGCGTCGATCAACGCAGCGATGCGCTGTTTGATCAGGGGCATGTCGTCCGAGCCTGTCAGGGTGGCGATATCTGCCACGACATTGCGCAGCGTCTCGGGCAGGTTTTGCTGGCTGCTGTCCAGAAGGCGGGCGCACAGGTTGGGTACTTCTGACAGGTCTTTCTGAGTCTGGCTGGATGCAATCAAAGGCAACAGCGCGGACCATTCAAACGGGTAAGCAATCGAGGTCTTCTCGAACTGAACCATCGCGTCACGGGCCAGCTTGCACGCTGTGCTGTCTGCGCCGCGCTGCCAAGCCTCCCACGACAGGTTGGCGGTTGCCAATGCGATGTATTCATGCATTTGAAGTTCCCGCGCCAGCGCAATGCTTTCGTGAGACAGGCGCGTGGCCTCGGATGGGTTGTGCATGCGCCGGTAGACGAGGGATAGATAGGTCATGCAGCGCAACTCGATCTTGCGGTGACCGGATTGGCGCGCGGCCTCCAGACCAGCGCTCATCGCCTCTTGTGCCTGAGGCAGGCGGATGCAGTGCAGATTGACAAACCCAAGGATAAACATGGCCGAGGCAACTATGGCGAGGTTACCAGTTTCCTCAGCCGCAGACACATAGTTCGATGCGGTTTCAATCGTGTCCTCGGTCGGATCATAACGCGACATTCTTAAGTCACGCAGCACCAGTTGATCGAAATACTCGGCGCGTTGTTCGGCGGTCATGCTGCCCACATCCTGCGCCAGTCCAGCCGCCAGTTGAGACATCGCTTCGCCGTCCCCACTCCAGTAGTGAACGTTTAGCGTATTAAGCTGGATGTCGATCCACTCCCGCAGCAGCTCGGCGTCGTCCCGCCACGCGGTTTGATCCAGCGCGGCCTCGGCGGCGGCAAGTTCGGCCAGTGATCCCGCGCGATCCTGTTGCAAGGCATTGCCGGTCAGACGGTGTAACCGAGCAGTTTTCCGCGGGTTGTCTTGAACCAACCCTACGGCCTCACGATAAGCCGCAACCGCGCCGTCAAGGTCGTGAACCAAGGTCAAGACGGTGCCAAGCTGTTCCAGCAGATCGGCACGTTCCGGCAGTGTGCCGGGGTGTAACCCGTCCGAAAGGGTGACCTGTTCCAGATGGTTCAACGCGGATTTGAAATAGGCCGTGGCCTCTGTATTCGCGTAGCGCGAACTTGCCTGCTCCGCCGCTTGCTGGAAGCACCGTGTTGCTTCCGCATGGTTGCCGGACAACCCCCAATGGCTGCCCAGAACATGGGCGGGCGTGATTTTGCGAAACCGCGCACCAAGTACAGCCGCAATACGCGCATGCACCATTGCACGCACGGATCGCAGCATGGTCTCATACGCTGCATCGCGCATCAGGGCGTGACGGAATGAGTATCTGCGAGCCGCAGCCGGGGCGGGAACAATAATCTGCGCCGATACCAACGTGTTTAAATGAGCCGACAGCGCATGATCGGATTCATCAATCACGGCAGACAGAACGTCGAAGGAAAAATCCCGACCAATGGCCGCAGCCGTCTGCAGTATCCGGCGGGATTCGGGGTGACGATCAAGGCGGGCGACCAACAACTCGTTCAGCGTGGTCGGTACCGCCGTCTCATCAATCGAGGTGCCGCCCCCATCGGATCGGTCAAAGACCCCGGTTTCAATGAACGACTTGGAAAGCTCCTCTGCAAAAAGCGGCACCCCGTCGGACCGATCCGCGATCAATTCCAGCACCGGCATCGGCACCGGTTTCAGATCGTAGACATGCGCCGCAATCTCACCGATTTCCTCGTTGGACAGCCGGGTCAGTTCGATGCGCGTATTGACCTCCCACGCGGTTTGAAACGCGGGCCTGCCGGTCAGCAGCACCATGACCTGCTCATCTTTGAACGTCTCAAGCAGCCGTCCCAAAAGCTCTTTTGTGGTCGGGTCGATCCAGTGAAGGTCCTCGAAGACAACCAGCACTTTCTTGTCGCGCACATACCATTCGAACAGAGCAATCAGCGCCTGAAACGTCATCTCTTTCCGTCCCAGCGCATCAAGCGGCAGCGTGGTGTCGCGCCCGTGTTCGCGAAACTGCATCAAGGCGTCCGCCAATGAGGCTGTCTTGCCCGGATCCAGGGTTGTAGCCGAAAAAATCTGTTCCAGCCGCTGGGCCGTGTCCTCGGCCGAAAGCTGCCCCCCGCCCAAAACCATAGACCAGATTTGGTTCAGTACCGGATACAAGGCGTCATTGGTGTGAAAGGGCGAGCATTGAAAGCGCAGAACGTCGCCCTCGGCCTCAAGCACATGCGATACGAACTCTTCCACCAGTCGAGACTTACCGATCCCCGGCTCACCAGAAATGAGCGTCGACCGCGGTACGCCCTGCTCGACCCGCTCCCACGCGCTATCCAACTGGGCCAGTTCAACCTTGCGATTGATGATCGGCAGCTTTTCTTTTGACCGACGCTTGAAATCGGGGGTAGGGCCGTCCGTTGCGCCTTCGACGCGCCAGATACGCACCTCGCCGCGGAAGCCTTTCAATTTGTGATTTCCCAGATCGGTCAGATCGAATTTGCCTTCGACAATCTTCTTGGTTTCATCCGAGATCGCCAAGGTGCCCGGTTTTGCCATCAACTGGATACGGGCAGCCAGGTTGGGCGCGCGCCCGACGGCCTGATCCTCTTCGATATATGAGTTGCGGATCAGGTCTCCGACAACGACATTGCCCGTTGCGATGCCAATGCGGCAATTCAGCTTAACCCCATGCGGCCGCCCCAGAAAGTGCATCGAGTCGGCGATGCTTAGCCCCGATCGGACCGCCCGTTCGGCGTCATGATCATAGGCCTGCGGCCAGCCGAAATAGGCCAGAACGCCATCTCCCAGATACTGCGCGACAAAGCCGCCATACTCCTCGACGATCTCGGTCACGGCGCTTTTGTAGCTGGTCAATAGGGTCGAAAGCTCTTCTGCATCTAATTGTTCGGACAGTTGGGTCGAGCCGACAAGATCCGTAAACACCACTGACAGCTGCCGTCGCTGTTGCGGCGCGACCGAGTGGCTACGATCCGCCTTTTCCGCAAAAGGGCCTTTTGCCAGGTCCGACGCCTGCCCGCTGCGCAGCAAGGCAATCGCGTTCAGCAACTGACGGCGATGGCCAACCGATGCGATCCCCATATCCCTGAGGTCTTCTGCAGTAATCGTCGGAAGCAGGCTGCCGTCCACATCATGATCATGAAACGCCGAGATGTAGCGCTCCATTCCAAGCGCGCGCAGCCAATCGTCGAGATCAATTGCCATCGTGTTGTTTCACCATTCACCCTGCCAACGGGCACTTACGGCACGACTGAAACACACCAACCGCCCGCATGAAGCGCTGCAATCTGAAAGAGAGCGCAAAAAACAATTATCATCATGATACCGATTCCACTATCCTCGGAATCGCAACATTATCAAGGGGAAGAACGTCGTCGTGCCCAACTCAAGAAATTTGCTTATCGTCGGAACCGGCAATGTCGCCAACGCGCTTGCGCGCCGGTTTTCTGCAACGGAACATGTGGTTCACATCGGCTCGCGGGATGCCGAACGGGGGGCCGAGGCTGCGGACCGACATGGTATAAAAGGTGGCCTTGCAACCGATCTGGTTCAACACGCCGAGGTTGTGTTCATCGCCGTCCCGTTCACGGCGCTGGACGATACATTGGAGACTCTGGGATCGCTGGAAGGCAAGGTGGTGGTCGACTGCACCAACCCCCTGACCGATGACTACATGGCTCTGACCCTGGGGCATACCACATCCGCAGGTGAGGTTTGCCAGTCGAAGCTGCCGGGCGTTCCGGTCGTAAAGGCCTTCAACGCGATCTTCGCGGATGTCGTTGACTCGGATCCGACCTATGGCGGCATCCGCCCTCAGGTGTTCCTTGCCGGGGACGATGCTAGGGCAAAAGAAACGGTGGCCGAGTTGGTGCGTGCCATCAATTATGACCCGGTCGATAGCGGGGCGATGCTGAGTGCACGGTATCTGGAACCTCTGGCCGAGTTGATCATTCAGATGGCCTATGTTCAGGGCGAAGGCACGCGGATCACGCCCGTCATCCTGCGCTCAGACGCATAATACCGCTTGAATACCCGGAGAAGCAGGCAGGCTAGGACGCCCTGCCTGCTTCAAAGGTATATTGCAAAAAGCGGCCTACACCATGCGTCTGGGCTGGAGCTTCGGACGGCCAATCCTTGACCTCCGACGTGACAGCCTGACTGACCGTGTCACCTACAATACGGTTCTTTCTAGTTTCGTGAAACTCTTTCGCTCAGAAGGGGTACAGGCTTTCGGCAATATTGGGCCAAAACGGCAAGCTGTCCTGACCCAGGAATAAACGGTGGAGCCTTCTGGACAGTCGTCAGCTATGCGAACAATCCGGCCTTTAGCGGCTGCAGCGAGCGTGCCGACGCCCACACCACAAAATGCGGAAGTGGTACGGTACAGCGTCATTTCCCGATAGCGGTCATCGAAAGCTGCCAAATTGGTTCAACTCGAAACTGATCTTTCACTGCATTTGTGTCGGATGTCTTAGTTGCGGAACATGCAGTCGCGGACAAGCATTCGGATCATCGGCACAACCATTTGATGACAACTCTCTGCTGTCATTGAGGTCCGGCTGACTTTCGGCCAGCGCAGACAATTCTGTTTTCTTAATCTCCGCGAATTCTTGCAGAATTGCGCAAAGCACTCCGGCAAGCGTCCAGGGACCGCTTTGCAGCAATTGGCAATTCGCGACTGCGGGTCGAAATGAGTTTATCGGTTTGGCTTGCGCTAAACGTATGAACTATGTGCTTCTGCACGACGCTGACCACGTTGGCCTTTAAAACGGCTACATTTTTTCTTCACAGGGAAACGCGCTCCAAAGGCTTTTTGAGATTGCTGAACCAGCACTCTCCCCCCATGTCTCAGGGTGATCCGAGATATAGTTCACCACGATGTCACGCATTTGGTGGTTCGGCAGTCTAGGAAAAACACACCTGCCGGAGCGAAGCGGATCAGAAAACTCTTCTGTATTCTCAAATGGCTCGCTTACCAAACCTTTTGTGGTTCGGGCAATGTGCCAAGTCGTGTCTCTTCCTTCGCGATATCCGGCCATATACCCCATACAATAGCCCAGTTGCAGCGCATCCCCGTCAGTGCAGATATCGGCAAGTGTACGGCCATCCATTTCGGCAGCGGCTTGCGAAACAATGCTCGATAAAAGCACTGCTGCGGCTGAGTTTAGAATTCTGGCTGTCATTTCACGCCTCCTTACTTTCAAGCATTTGCCAGAAGTAGCGGCATTTCTCGGAGACCTCATTTTCGATCCCGAGTTGTAGATGTTTAACATAATCTCGGCATTTCCGCCTTGACGCAGATCATATTCGTGGAACTTTGACGTCCTTTAATGTCTACGCTTGGGAAATGTGCCGCATTGCTACGGTCTATTCGGCGTAGCAATGCAGCAGTGAATTTGGCCGCGTCAACATCAGGCGATTTGTTCTGCAATTCGGACGCTAGCGCTAAAAATTCGCTGCGCTCTTAATCAATGACCGCTTCTTTGTCTAAAACGCAGCTGGTGGGGTGGCGGAAATTTTATGCGTCGGCGAAATACTGGACAACAGCACTTCCAGTATGGGCTCTCTACCAAAATTCTCTACGGTCCTCCGCCAAGTATATCTTCAGCTCGACACCAATTTCACCAAAATGGAATGTTAGGCGGGGCGACTTAGGTGAAAAAGCCCTGAGTTCCAGTTCCTGCAAACATTCAAGCAGATCGAATGCGTTTGAAACGCGTTTATCTACGATGGTAGAAAACCGACCCACGTGCCCAAAGAAAATGACTGAAACAAGGTCATTCGACCGCACTGATAGCGCGATTGGCCCTGAAAGCTGGTTCAACGCATCAAGCGTCGCCTTCCACCAAAGGTTTGGGTGCTGCTCTGACCAGCCGGGGTGTTGCGAAGACGTTGTATTCCCCATTGAGGACGTCGCGAAAATTCGATCAAACAAGCTTAACCGCCGATGTCCTGGTATCAATCCCGAGATACATTCAAACCCGGCGCCTGCAGAAATACACGGAACTTGACTGGCTATTGATCTTTTTAGCGCGCGCAAAGAATATGTAAAAGTAAGATAAGATCAAAGCGGCTGTGATCCGCAGGCAGACTGGCATGACCAAAATCAAGAATATGGAAGAGTTCGCGGCGCTCAGCGGAATCTCGCGGCCCACTGTGTCCAAATACTTCCACGATCCCGATAGCGTTCGCCCAACGACAAGAGCGCGTATCGAAGAGGCGCTGGAGCGGTTTGACTATCGCCCGAACATCTATGCGGTGAACCAGAACCGTAAACTGACCAAGAATATCGGCATTGTCGTGCCCTATCTGGCTGATCCGTTCTTTGCTGAAATCGCTCGGTATCTTGAACAAAGCTGTATTGCAGCCGGGTATCGTCCGTTCCTTTTCAGCGCTCACGGTGAACAAAAGCTGGAAAACGAAATCCTGGACGGTTTGCAATCCTTGAAACCTGCGGGCGTGTTGTTGGCGCCTTTGGGGCGTATCTCTGACAAGTCAGCGATCGAGAAATTCTGTGCCAGTGTGCCGACGGTTCTGTTCGACAGTAACCTTGACGGTTTGGGCGCGGCGTTTATCGGGTCCGACAATTTCAGCTTTGTGTCTCAGACCGTGGAATACATGACCCGCACTGGCGAGCCGCCCTCATTCTTCGAAATGCGGACACCTGCAAACCCCAACGCCAACAAACGGCGGAAGGCATATGTCGAGGTGATGGAGCGCCTGGGTTTTGAGCCGCATGTGATCAAAATCGAAGGCGCTGGCTGGGCCTTTGAGGAGATTGGTCGACAGGGTGCGCTCAAAGTTTTGGATGAACGCAAGTTACGCACGGATTCGGTTTTGTGCAGCAATGACCGATTGGCGATCGGCTTTCTGGCAGCGTGTTTTGAACAGGGGATTCGCGTCGGGCGGAAAGAGGATTGCGCGCTGCGTGTGGCCTCGAACGACGATCATCCCTTTGCAAAGTTCACATGCCCCTCACTGACAACCGCGGCGCATGACTATGACAATGTGGCGGCCCGAAGTGTCGAAACGCTTTTCGAACTCATTGAAAACGGAGGGAAATTTGAGAAGCGGACAGAAACCCTCTTCCCGGCACGATTGGTTCTCAGGGAATCCGCATAGCGCCAAAAATTAACGCGCGTAAAGTTTTTATTGACGCCGCGACAAATCTTGAACTAGTCTTTCTGCACAGCATCCAAGCTCAGGGAGGACAGGGATGTACTTGAAACACGCACTTCGTGCGGCGACAGCTTTGACGTTCGTCGCGACGGCCGCGGCCCACGCACAATCCATCACGATCGCCACAGTAAACAACGGCGACATGATCCGGATGCAGGGCTATACCGACAAATTCACCGAAGCGACGGGTATCGACGTCGAATGGGTGACGCTGGAAGAAAACGTACTGCGCCAGCGCGTGACCACTGACATCACCACCAAAGGTGGTCAGTTCGACATCATGACCATCGGCATGTACGAGACCCCGATTTGGGGCGCAAATGGCTGGCTGGTGCCGCTTGACGGACTGTCCGAAGAGTACGACGTCGGTGACATTTTGCCGGCGATGTCGGGCGGTCTAAGCCATGACGGAACGCTGTATGCGGCGCCGTTCTACGGCGAAAGCTCGATGATCATGTACCGTACTGACCTGATGGAAAAGGCGGGCATGGAAATGCCCGAGGCGCCTAGTTGGCAATTCATCAAAGAAGCAGCGGCGGCGATGACCGACAGAGACGCCGACATCAACGGCATCTGCCTACGTGGCAAAGCCGGTTGGGGTGAAGGCGGCGCGTTCATCACGGCGATGTCCAACTCCTTCGGCGCGCGCTGGTTCGACGAAGATTGGAAGCCCCAGTTCGATCAGCCCGAATGGTCTGACACGCTGAACTTCTACGTTGAAATGATGACGGAATCCGGTCCGGCAGGCTATGCTACCAACGGGTTTAATGAGAACCTGTCATTGTTCCAGCAAGGCAAATGCGGCATGTGGATCGACGCCACTGTTGCGGCGTCATTCGTGACCAACCCGGACGACTCAACCGTCGCGGACAGCGTTGGTTTTGCGCTGGCACCCGACACCGGATTGGGCAAACGCTCCAATTGGCTTTGGGCTTGGGCACTGGCCATTCCGGCCGGTACACAGCAAGAAGACGCAGCCAAGCAGTTCATCGAATGGGCAACGTCTAAAGACTATATTGAGCTGGTTGCTGAAAACGAAGGTTGGGCAAATGTACCGCCGGGTGCGCGCTCCTCTTTGTATGAGAACCCGGAATACCAGAAGGTTCCGTTTGCCAAGATGACGCTGGACTCGATCCTGTCCGCTGATCCAAACAACCCAACGGTCAAACCTGTCCCATACGTTGGTATCCAGTTCGCTGCGATCCCAGAGTTCGCGGGTATCGCGACACAGGTCAGCCAAGAGTTCTCGGCAGTCTACGCCGGACAGCAAACGGTTGAGGAAGCACTTGCCAAAGCGCAGGCCTTCACCGCCGAAGAAATGGAAGCCGCAGGGTACTGAGGCATCCTCCCACGCGGGCGGGCAGAAGAGCTGCCCCCCCGCTCACCCCTTCCACAACCCACATTTTTCTCGCAGGCTAAGCTACGCCTGAACAGAGAGGGTTTGCGTAATGGCTACTCAACATTCCCGATCCGTCGCGCGCCTGATGATGGCACCTGCAGTGGTCCTGCTGCTTGGCTGGATGCTCGTGCCCCTGACGATGACGCTGTATTTTTCCTTCAAGAAATATCTGCCCCTGCGCGGTGGCGATCTGGGCTGGGTCGGCTTCGACAACTACGTCCGGTTCGTATCGTCCAGCTCCTTCTGGCCCGCGGTTCAGGCAACGCTTGTGATCGTCGGAGGGGTTCTGGTCATCACCGTTATCCTGGGCATCCTCCTGGCGATGCTTTTGGACCAACCGATGTGGGGTCAAGGGGTTGTCCGCATCCTTGTGATTGCACCCTTCTTCGTCATGCCCACTGTGTCCGCGCTGGTCTGGAAGAACATGTTCATGGATCCGGTAAACGGCCTGCTGGCCCATCTGTGGCGCTTTTTCGGGGCCGAGCCGATCTCATGGTTGTCCGAGGCGTCGATGACCTCAATCATCATGATCGTCTCATGGCAGTGGTTGCCTTTTGCGACCCTCATCTTGCTGACCGCAATCCAGTCGCTGGACAGTGAGCAGTTGGAAGCGGCCGAGATGGACGGCGCGCCGGTCCTGAAGCGGTTCTACCACATCATCCTGCCGCATCTGAGCCGCGCGATCACCATCGTGATCCTGATCCAGACAATCTTCCTTTTGTCGATCTTCGCCGAGATCTTCGTGACCACCGGCGGCGCATTCGGCACCCGTACACTCACCTACCTGATCTTCCAGCGTGTGCTGGAAAGCCAGAATGTTGGTCTCGGATCAGCCGGAGGTGTCTACGCAATCATCTTAGCCAACATCGTTGCGATCTTCTTGATGCGCATCGTCGGCAAGAACCTGGACGCGTGAGGAGGTAAGAACATGGCCCGCGCTGTCACAACCCGCCGCAAATCGCTGAATACCGCCCTCGCTTGGGCCGTTGGTTTGCTGATCTTTTTCCCGATCCTCTGGACCATCCTGACCAGCTTCAAGACCGAGGCACAGGCGATCGCCAGCCCACCGCTGTTCCTGAACTTCAACTGGACGTTGGAAAACTACGCCATCGTGCAGGAACGGTCCGATTACATGCGGTTCCTGTGGAATTCGGTCATCATAGCCGGGGGCTCGACTATTCTGGGCGTCATCATCGCCGTCCCCGCTGCTTGGGCGATGGCCTTTGTGCCGTCCAAGCGCACCAAGGACATCCTGCTATGGATGCTGTCCACCAAGATGCTGCCTGCGGTCGGCGTTCTCTACCCGATCTACCTGCTGTTCATTCGGTTGGGCCTGCTAGATACACGCGGAGGACTGGTCGTCGTCCTGATGCTGATCAACCTGCCGATCATCGTCTGGATGCTGTACACCTATTTTCGCGAAATTCCGGGTGAGATCCTGGAAGCCGCACGGATGGACGGGGCGACGTTGAAAGAAGAAATTCTCTATGTTCTCACCCCCATGGCCATCCCCGGTATCGCCTCGACCGTTTTGCTGAACTTCATTCTGGCGTGGAACGAGGCGTTCTGGACCCTCAACCTGACCGCCGTCGACGCGGCTCCGCTGACAGCGTTCATCGCCAGCTATTCCAGCCCCGAAGGCCTGTTCTTTGCCAAGCTCAGCGCGGCCTCGACCATGGCAATTGCACCAATCCTGATCCTCGGCTGGTTCAGCCAGAAACAACTTGTCCGCGGCCTGACTTTCGGCGCTGTGAAATAAGGAACACGACACATGGGACGTATTCAACTCAAGTCCGTGACCAAAAGCTTCGGCGACGTACAGGTCATTCCACCGCTGGACCTGACCATCGAAGATGGCGAGTTCACCGTTTTCGTCGGCCCCTCGGGCTGCGGAAAATCCACCCTGCTGCGTCTGATCGCTGGGTTGGAGGATATCACCTCGGGCTCTATCGACATTGACGGGGCGGACGCCACTGATGTGCCACCCGCGAAACGAGGGCTGGCGATGGTGTTCCAGTCCTATGCTCTCTACCCCCACATGACGGTACGCAAGAACATCGCCTTTCCCCTGCGGATGGCGAAACTGGATCAGGCCGAGATCGACAAACGCGTCGAAGGTGCCGCCAGCGTTCTAAACCTGACCGACTATCTGGACCGCCGCCCCGGCCAGCTGTCGGGCGGCCAACGCCAGCGGGTCGCCATTGGGCGCGCTATCGTGCGAGAACCAGCGGCGTTTCTGTTCGACGAACCTCTGTCAAACCTCGACGCGGCACTTCGCGTTGGCATGCGGCTAGAGATCAGTGAGCTGCACGAACGCCTGGCGACCACGATGATCTACGTGACCCACGATCAGGTCGAAGCCATGACAATGGCTGACAAAATCGTTGTCCTTCAGGCCGGAGTAATCGAACAGGTCGGCAGCCCACTGGAGCTGTATCGCACACCGCGCAACCTGTTTGTCGCGGGCTTTATCGGTTCGCCCAAGATGAACTTCATCGAGGGCGAAGAGGCCGCAAAACATGGCGCGAAAACCATCGGCATCCGCCCGGAACATATCGCTGTTTCAGAAACCGAGGGCGAGTGGTCCGGGGTTGTCAGCGTCTCAGAGCATCTGGGCTCGGACACCTTCTTCCACGTCCACGACACCGGATTGGCCGAGACGATCACGGTTCGCGCCGATGGCGAGGTAGGGTTCCGTCACGGGGATCGTATTCACCTGACGCCACGGGCCGACGTCATCCACCGCTTCGACGAAAAAGGACTGCGGATCGAATGACCCGTCTGAATGGCAAAATCGCTCTGATCACCGGGGCCGCGCGCGGCATCGGGCTGGCCTTTGCCAAATCCTATGTCGCAGAAGGCGCACGTGTTGCCATCGCGGATATCGACATCGAACGCGCCCACCAGGCCGCAGCCGAAATCGGCGCGTCCGCTCTGGCCGTCGAAATGGACGTGACGAACCAAAAGAGTATCGACGGCGCCATTGCCCACACGGCATCGCATTTCGGCCCGATCGATGTATTGATCAATAACGCGGCGATCTTCACCGCCGCCCCGATTGTCGAGATTGAGCGCGCGGACTATGAGCGTGTCTTTGACATCAACGTTGCCGGTGCCTTGTTCACCATGCAAGCCGTCGCGCGCCATATGATCGCACATGGCACCAAAGGCCGGATCATCAATATGGCGTCGCAAGCCGGGCGGCGCGGTGAACCGCTGGTCGCCGTCTATTGTGCCAGCAAGTCCGCGATCATTTCCCTGACCCAATCTGCGGGCCTGAACCTGATCGCGCACGGGATCAACGTGAACGCGATCGCGCCAGGTGTGGTGGACGGCGAACACTGGGACGGCGTCGATGCGTTCTTTGCCAAACACGAAGGTAAACTGCCGGGACAGAAGAAACGCGAAGTGGCCGCTGCCGTTCCCTATGGCCGCATGGGCCGGGCCGAAGACTTGACAGGCATGGCAGTGTTTCTCGCCTCGGACGAGGCAAAATACATCGTTGCACAAACCTACAATGTCGACGGTGGAAATTGGATGAGCTGATGAACCCAGTGGCACACTCAAACCCTCTGATCCAGCTGCGGCAAGACAGGCTTGCAGACCTCCCAGCGACTGTCGGCACCCCTAACTATAAGCGTTCGGAGCTGACGCCGGGCATTGTTCATATCGGTCTTGGAAATTTCCACCGCGCCCACCAGGCGTGGTACATTCATCAGCTCTTGCAGCAGGGCCAAGCCTACGATTGGGGCATTATCGGAGCCGGAGTGCGCAGCTACGACGCTGAGATGCGTGAGAGGCTGTTGGCGCAGGATTGCCTGACCACGTTGATCGAGTTGGATCCACAAGGAATATCCGCAGAGGTCATAGGCCCGATGATCGACTATCTGCCGATTGAGGCAGGTAACGCAGCACTCATCCGCCGGATGGCTGATCCGTCTATCAGAATTGTGTCCCTGACTGTAACCGAGGGCGGCTATTTTCTGGATGCCAACACCGGCGTGTTCAACTTGGATCATGAAGACATAAGGTACGATGCGAAGAACCCGCATGAGCCACGCACAGTATTCGGTGCGATGGTCGAGGCATACAGGCAAAGACGTGAGAATGGATTGGAACCGTTTACGGCGCTTAGCTGCGACAATCTTCAGGGCAACGGCGCAATTCTAAAGACCTGCATTGTTGGTTTGGCACGTCTGGTCGACACGGAGCTGGCCGACTGGATCGCCCAAAAGGGCGCATTCCCGAACTCGATGGTGGATTGCATCGTGCCCGCGACGACCGAGCAGGTCATTTCGCAATGTCGGGCGCTTGGAATCGACGATCGCGCTCCGGTCTCGCATGAGAATTTTCGTCAATGGGTCGTCGAGGATGACTTCTGTGCCGGGCGACCGCCGCTCGAACAGGCTGGGGTTACGATGACCCACGATGTTCACGGATATGAAATGATGAAGCTGCGCATCCTGAACGGAGGTCATCAGCTGCTTGCCAATATTGGGGAAATTCTGAACGTACCGACGATTTCAGACTGCATGCAGGATCCGGACATCGTAGCGTTTTTCGAGAAGGTTCAGACAGAAGAGATCTTGCCCTATGTCGAAGCCGTTCCCGGCACCACGCCAACTGAATATCTTGGATTGGTTGAAAAGCGATTTGCAAACAGCACCATCCGCGACACGACACGTCGCGTGGCATTTGACGGGTCTTCACGACATCCCGGGTTCTTGCTGCCTTCGTTGCGCGATGCCATTGCTTCCGGCCGTTCTCTGACTGGTTTGGCACTGGCCGAAGCCTTCTGGTGCCGGATGTGCGCAGGCGTTCGTGAAGATGGCTCGGAGATCGCGCCAAACGACCCCCAATGGGAGCATTTGCAAAACACTGCTCGGGCCTCCAAGGCCGATCCGAAATTGTGGATCGAGCAAAGCCAGTATTATGGTGAGCTAGCTGGCAATACGCGGTTTGCAGAAGCGTTTTCCGCTTGGCTGTCCACAATCTGGCAAGTTGGTTGCCGAGCAGCGGTAACCGACTATACCACCTCATAGGCAAAGCAACACTAATCGTGACACGCAATGGGCGTAAACTTCCCTAACCCTCATTGAGCGGAACCGTAGTTGCACTCAGTTCAATTCGGCCAGAAAAGAGTTGGCCTTTTCCAGATGCTTCTCTTTTGTTTCCAGCGACATCCTATCGCCTGTGCGACACATCATGGCCCAACGCGGATTTTTTGAAAGCGTGTCTTTGTGTTTGAAAATGAAGCGCCAATATAAGCCGTCCCAAATCTCGGCCCATTCGCCTTTGCCCCAATGACTCATCTTCCGAATGTAATTTGATCCTGAAAAATAGGGCTTGGTCGTGATCAGCCCACCATCCGCGTTTTGACTCATTGCATAAACATTTGGAACCATGACCCAATCGTAGCTGTCTACGAACATTTCCATGAACCACAGGTAGACGTCGTCTGGTTTGATTTCACACAAGAACATAAACCCGCCTAGAACCATCAGCCTTTCGATGTGGTGGCAGTAGCCTGTATGCAGGATCCGTCTGATCGTATCGTCAATCGGGTCTATCCCTGTTGTGCCGTCATAGAAGGACGAAGGCATTGGTCGGTTGTGACGCCAATGATTGGTTGTGCGCATACGTACGCCCAAGTCCTCATAGGTGGCGCGCATGAACTCTCTCCACCCTATGATCTGACGGACAAACCCCTCTACAGAGTTGAGGGGCGTATTCTTACGCTGGGCATGGTCCAGAGTTGCGTCAATGACTTGCTGTGGCGTGATCAAGCCAATGTTCAATGCAGGTGTAAGGACAGCATGCCAAAGCCAACTTTCGCCATCAACAATCGCATCCTCAAAATCACCGAACTGCTCGAAACGCCGTTCCAAAAACTGGTGAAGCCACGCCAGTGCAGCCGCGTGCGAAGTTGGATAATAAAGAGTATCGAGATGTCCGCGCGCGTCGGGAAATTCAGACAGAACGTTGTCTTTCGCCGCTTGGTCCACACTGTCGTGCTGCGGCCAATCTATCCAAGGCAAGCTTTGTAGCAGGGCTTTTGGAACCTTTTTGCGATTGTCTTCGTCGAAACTCCACTGGCCGCCCAAGGGCTGATCGTTCTCAAGCAAGATGTTCAATCGGCGTCGCTGGCTTTTGTAATATTCCGCCATGAACCAACGTTTTCGGCCGGCAGACCATGCCTGATTGCTGGCACGTGTGTTCAGAAAGCCGGACGAAGGCAGGAATTCAATCGCAATTCCTGTTGCTTGCGATGCCTCACTTAAACGCTTTTCAACAACTGAATCGACGGGATCAGCCATCACGACCCGAGAAATCTGATCCAGAGAAAGCCGTTCGAACAAATGAAGGCACGCTTTCGCGGAGGGCTCATACTCAAAGAGGTCCACATCAAAGCCCTTGATCTCGAGCTCTTGGCGAAACCGGGCCATGCTCGCCCTATGGAGCCAGAGCTTCTGCTTGTGCATTTTGGCGGGATACTGCGGGTCACCGAAGAACAACGGGTCTTCAAACAAGATCACCTTTTGCAGCGGCATATCAAATGCGGGGTGTTCTGCAAAAATTTGATTTGGAAGCACAATTGCGGCGTATGTCACGGCGTTTTCCCGGTTTTGTTTAAACGGCTAGCAAGTCAGATTAAGGGCCTGCATTATGGACGGGATCTTCTTCTTGAAGCCAAAGAACCCTGCCCTAGCGTGCGGCCATGCGTGCGCATCGTAAGGACGCAACAGACGACGCAAATGAATGCCGGCCTCGTTCAGCTTCGGTTCGGCACGGTCCAAGCACACGCGTGTCGGACCGATGGGACAATAGGGGGTGACAATCGTATCAACATTGTTTGCTTGGGCAGCCCTGATCAGGGGCTCGGACCAATCATCCTTGGCCTGCCCAATCTCTCCAAACGGCGAGAGTGCGCTATTCATTGCGTGTTCGACAAAAGCAGATGGCAAATCACCGACCTGACCCGGTGAACGACCATCTGTGGCAAGCAGACCGACCACACCTGAGGGGCGAAGTAATGTGATATCTGCTGCGGACATGTCTTCCTCTGTCACCAGCAGCAGATATGGCTTTGAGAGGGGTTTTTCTGACTGCGGGTTGAATTCGATACGTGGATGATCTGCTGTCTCAACCAGCGGCTCAGCGACGTTGGCCAAGCCTTGGGGCTGAAACCGCCCATCGGTGTATTTCGCGATATTGTCGGCGCGCGCGAGATAGGTTTTTCCCTTTGTGTGGAGACCCGCCACCCAACGCCAACTTAGCGTATTTGATGCCGGATCGCCGTCTACGAGGTGGCGCATGAAGACATCTGCGCCCAGTTCCCAGGGGAGTCTGAGCGTGAAAATCCAAATGGAGGCCACCCACATCCTCACGTGGTTATGAAGATACCCTGTCGCGTTTAACTCGCGCATCCAGTGATCAAAACACTCGATACCCGTATGTCCTGAGACAGCATCCCGATACGCCGCATTCAATGTTGCATCGTTTTCCAAACGCTCCAATTGTGCCACCAAGTTTCTTTGGTAGCTAAACCAAACACTTGGCCGTTGCTCCAACCAGCCTTTGAAATACGTGCGCCAAAACACTTCGTGAATGAACTTGTCGGCAAGCTTTTCACCATGTGCGGACAGAACGCGTGACAGAACCTCTTCCTCAGTTAGCAAGCGGTGTCGTAGCCAGGGCGAGAGAGTCGATACATTGCCGCGTCGATTGGGGCCAAAGTCATAATTTCGACTTTGCGCATAGTCGCGTCCAGCGCGGGGTAAAAATTGCTCCAGACGCCTCAGGCCTGAGGCGCGCGTAGGTTCGAACTGCTGCTGTTCAAAAGCGTTATCCGCCACAGGAACTTCCAAAGTCATGCGGCAGCCTTGCAGCGTTTCGAGCAGTATTTGACATCATCCCAGACCTTCTCCCATTTCTTACGCCACACGAAGGGACGTTGGCAGACTGGACAGATCTTTTGCGGCAAATCCGCCTTCTTGCGCATCTTCACGTGATGTCTCCGAACGGTAGGTCAAGTTGAGCCGCATTCCGCGTTGTTCTGGCTTTTCTTTTACGAGAGCGTTCAGTCTTTCGGCTTGCATGTTTGGAGGCGATTGCGTGCGCTCGATCGCGAAATTCGGGCCCGCGCCTCACCGCCCACACCTTTTCTCGCGCAGCCTTTGCCGCCGCCAGGTGGTCAAACACGCGCATAGGATATTTTCGGTCAAGAACCGCACCCGCATTGTCCGCATGCCAAGGTTCATGCAGATGTGCATCCTGTATCTCTGCCAGTTCTGGCACCCACCGACGAATGAATATGCCGTTCGGATCCTGATCCCGGCCTTGTTTTACGGGGTTGTAAATACGGATGGTGTTGATGCCGGTTGTGCCAGATTGCATCTGGACCTGACTCCAATGGATACCTGGCTCATAGTCGGTGAACATCCTGGCCAAATGCAGGCCCGGCGAACGCCAATGCAGCCACAAATGATAGCTTGCGACTGCCATCACCATTGCCCGCATGCGGAAATTCAACCAACCCGTCGCGCGCAGAGATCGCATGCAGGCGTCCAAGAAAGGATACCCTGTCTCACCTGTTGACCAGGCTTGCAAAAGCGCCGCATCCGGTTCCTTGGGGCGCAAGCCATCATAGAGCGGGTGAAGGTTTTCGAACTCTATTTGCGGTTCGTCCTCCAGCTTTTGAATGAAATGACAATGCCAGTGCAAACGCGCTGAAAAGGATCGCATCGATTTCTGCCACTTCCCTGCACCTGCGGGAAGCGTGCGCCGCGCATTTTCCGTCTGTTGCGCAATTTCGCGAACAGAGATCGCGCCCCACGCAATAAAGGGAGACAGCCGCGAACATGCCGTCGCACCACTCAACGGGCTGGACATTGCACGTTGGTAGTCAATGCTCCTTTTGTTCAGAAAGCTGTTCAAAAGCCCCAGCCCCACTTGACGCCCACCTTTCTGCCGACCCGTACATACGGCCCCTGCAAGGCCAAGATCTTTGCTGCTTGGGAGCGCGCCAAGCTCTATGGGCAATGGCGCAAGCTGCGGTGCCTTTTCTGTAGGTTGCGACATCTGCACGTCCCAATGGTTCGCCCAGCCGTCTCGTGACTTCAGTCGGCGGATAACACCGTGGTTCTGAATCTCATGCCAAGGGACACCCGCGTCGCGACACCAGGCAGCGACATCTTGATCCCTGCGATAGGTCCAATCGTTGCCCGTCTCCTCGTGAGACCATAAGCCCTCCAGAAATCCCTTTTTTTTCAGCTCCGTAAGTGTCTCAATCACTGTCCCGATACGAACGACGAGTGGCTGCCCCAACTGAGCGGTTGCCTCCCGCAATTCCGCAAGTGTTTCAGAAACAAAACTCCATTGCCGTTCTGAGGCATCAGGCTGCAGCCACAGTTCAGGTTCAACAACATATAGCGGCAACACGGGGCCAACTCTGGCCGCGCGTGCCAAGGCCGCATGATCCAAAACACGGAGATCTCGCTTGAACCAGACGACTTGCAAATCCGTACACCTCACCCAAGTCATTCATTGAGTGACTACGCGTCATGGAATGCAACGGATCAGAAAAAGTACTGTCTTTGCAGAATGATCGCGACGTCTTTGCCTGCATGTCGGCGACTGCAGGTAGTGCCCGTTACTGCGCTTTCCCTCGGTTTAGTTGCTGGCAATAAAGCGCAACAAAATTGCTCACCGCCAGACATCGAAGGACGGCTTAGTCCGCGTCCGCAACCTACTCCACAATCTTTCGGTTGTAACGAATGTAAGTTTTGGCGGGTCGCATTGTAGCAATTGAGGTTGTTGGCCCATGGCAGGAAAAGGCTGCACTTGACGGCCTACGGATCAGCCGATTCTCCCCAGTTTTCTTTTTACGCCATTTGGCCGTCAGTTGAGAATATCCGCTATTGCACCGATCAGGTTCAGAACTTCGTTCGTTCGTCGATCTACCTCGTAGACATAGTTTCCGGCCCGCACATAGTAACCGTTTCTTTTCAGACCATATCTGTAGGGATCGTTGATTCGCACATAGCCATCGTAGATGTAATCCCCAGCTCGGTATCGTTTGACTTGTCCGGGGGGGACGCACGGAACTGCTTTTTTGGCCAAGCCCGGTGGGCAATGTCCTGCTTTTGATTTCACTAGAACAGGCTGCATAGCATTGTGCGACCCAACAGTCTTTCTAAGATCAAGAGACTGGACGTCAAAACTCGCACTCGCAACCGGCCCGGTTTGCATTACGAACACCGTCGCTGTGATTGCTAGAGCCGTTTTCATCCTTTTGCCTCCTTTAACTGCGTCTTCCATTTATGATCCCCGTCGGGATTTGGCCAATACAATAGGCGGAGACTGGCTTACCGCTGAAGTCTACCACTATGACGCGATGGTTCGGTGGCACGACAGACTCAGCTAACGACCTTTCAAACCGTCAAGTTGGAATGAGGTAATTGAAGAGGCGCACGACCGGACAAATCGTTTGTTCTTATTTCGTAAACAACATTAACCGAACGTGAACAGTGTATTCGCAGTGGGTTCAAACAACTTTAGGCATACTGACTAAGTTGGATCGAACGAGACATATATCGTTTGACGAAAACAAGGGGAACAAAATGGTCAAGCCTGCCTTTATGACTGAAGATCGCAGCACTGAAATTGCGATGCGGACCTCTAGCGAATCTGCTGAAGAGCGCCTGCAAACCACGATGAATTCGAGCAATAGCCGCTTCCCTCCTATTGAAAATGCACTGACAGAGATCATAAAAAACAAGCGGCTATCCGAGGCTCACCAGAACTTCTGAAGGCAAACCAGCTGACCCCCCCGACAATTCTCGATATTCGTCCTAAACATCGGAATTGTAACATAAATCCCGTCCCAACTTGGGGCGGGATTTTCTTGCTGCGCATCGCAATCATCAAGAGTTTGCGCCTAGCAGGTCGACTGGGTTGACCTGCCAACTTGGTATCCGAAAGGCTTATCGACGCTCCCGCCTTCAGTTCATCCTGAAGTAGAGGCTGGCGATGGCCGGGAAGCCTCAGGTCACAGTCCCAGCAGGGCTTTGACCTGTTCCTCGACTGCATCGGTGACAGGCTTGTTGGCAGCAGCTTCCAGGGCCTCACGTTCAGCCAGATCTTGCTCTTCTACAAGTTCTGTCAGCTCTTCCACCTCTTCAACAGCTTCGTTGTATTCAATGGCTGCCTGTCTCTCGTCATTCAAAGTCTGGGCTTCATCAATCGAAGCGTCCAAATCAGCTTGGGCATCTTCTAGCTGTGCTTCGATATCCGGATCGCTACCACCCGCGTCCTCCAATGCCTGTTCAAGCTCTGCGACCGTGTCCCGGTTGGTTTGAACCTCACCCAATGCGACTTCCAAGTCATCCTCGATTTCTTGAACTGTCCGATCTGGTTCTTCCAGCCCCTCAAGGAGCTCCAACTGTTCTTCCAGTTCCTCGCGCAAGGGTTCTCCGGCCAGCACAGTGTCGCGGTACGTGGCAATTCGGCCAACCCGCGAATTGGGCGCAGCATTGGCGAGGGCCGTTGGACTTGCATTGGCCGCGTTCAGTGCGCCCAACTCGGACGGGTGTGCACCAAGCAGCGCAGCCATACGATTACCTTTGGTGCGGGAAACGGGACGCTTGGACTCTTCTACAATGACAGTCTGACGAACCGTTTTTTGCACCTTGGCCTTCTGCGTTCGAAGGGTTGTCGTGGCAACCCTTGAGGTGGTTGCCGTTTTGCGAGTTTTGCCATTCCCGTTGAACAGATCTTTCAGAGAGAACCCGCCGCCTTTTTTCGTACCGGACCGAGCAGACTGAGACTTTGTTTTCCCTTGTCCGAATATCCCGACTCTGGTGCCGCCACGGCTTTTGTCTGCCCCGTTGCCACGGCTACCATTTCCAGCCGAGCTGTTGTCTCCGCGATCTCCCTGAGCACCGTTGCCATTGCCGCCGCTGTTTCCATTGCCACCGCCGTTGCCGTTGCCGTTTCCGCCGCCGTTACCACCACCGTTTCCGCCTCCATTGCCGTTTCCACCGCCATTGCCGCCACCATTACCGTTACCCGGCTTGGCATAAGCAAAATCAGGAGCTGCGACGCTGGCTACAATGGCCGTTGACCCCAACAAGGCAATCGCGATCGTCGAAGCTTTAAGCAGTCCGCACTTGGTGGTTTTCATTTTCAATCTCCTCAAAACCTTCAGCAACGACAATCAGCGTGCTGAGGTTGACCACAGTGTTTCGGCAGTATGACTCGCAGTCGAATCAAAGCCCTTGCCACTGATTTAACTTGAGGTCGCTTGAACGCAGGGCTAACTGCTTGTTCATCATCGGTTCATGTCTGGCCTAGTAGTCTTCAATGAAGGTGTTTGAGGGTGTTATGCAGGCCAAAGCGTTTTTTGTGGTTGCAGCTTTGCTAACCGCCTTGTCCGGGGGACAAGCGGCGGCAGATGCACGCGAACTCAAACAGTCTGAACTGCGCATGGCGACGTTGTCAGGCAGTGCAATACGGCTGAACCGTGTCATCAAAGGCGTGAAGAAAGCATACGGCGGAACCCCTGTTGATGCGCGCGCATTCAAAACAGACAAGATCTACTATCGTATTCTGGTCAAAAAGCCGGGCGGAAAGATCGTCAGCGTGATCGTGAACGCCGAAACCGGCACAGTCGTCTCGAACCGCTCAAGTACCGGGCGCGAGATTTCCGAAGCCGCACGCAATTCGACCAAATCCCAAAGCAACAACGGTCAGAGCGCCTCTGCCACCCGTGGGAACAGTGCAGGTCGAAGCAATGCTGGCGGCAACGGCAACGGCGGTGGAAATGGAAACGGCAACGGCAACGGCGGTGGCAATGGCGGCGGCAACGGTGGCGGCAATGGTGGCGGCAACGGTGGCGGCAACGGTGGCGGCAATGGCGGCGGCAACGGTGGCGGCAATGGCGGCGGCAACGGTGGCGGCAACAGTGGCGGCAACGGTGGCGGCAAAAATTAGAGTTAAGATCGCGCTGATTTAGCTGTAGTCTCTGGATATGCGAATACTCCTTGCTGAAGACGAACCCCAGCTTTGTGAGCAAGTCAAAAAGCTATTGGGTGCGGAAGGTCGCGTGGTCGACGTGGCCAACAATGGTACAGATGCCCTGCATCTGGGGTCGACTGAGCCGTACGACATGATCATCCTCGACATCGGCCTGCCTGAGCGTGACGGCATTTCGGTCCTGCGCGAATGGCGCAGCGCGGGTGTCAAAACCCCGGTATTGATCCTGACGGCCAGAGATGGCTGGAGCGAACGCGTCGACGGCCTAGATGCCGGCGCGGATGACTATATGACCAAGCCGTTCCACATGCCTGAATTGGCGGCACGGGTACGGGCCATCTTGCGACGTCAGAGCGGTCAGTTGAACCCCGTGATAGAGATGGGTGAGGTTTCTCTGGATACGCGGAATGGTCGGGTCACCGTTGGGGGCATACCTGTCGATTTGACCGCGCAGGAGATCGCCGTGCTGACCTATCTGGCGCACAACATCGGTCGCATGGTGTCGCGTACTGAGCTGTCTGAACACATCTACGAATATGACGGCGACCGAGATTCCAACACTATTGCAGTATTTGTGACCCGCCTGCGCAAAAAACTGGGCTCCGATTTGATCACAACCGTCCGGGGTCGCGGCTATATGATTGATTCCGCCTAATGCTCTCGTTGCGCCAACGGGCATTACTCGGAGGTATCGCTTCGGGAGCGCTGTCCGTAGGGGTCGGTACGCTGATGGTGTTTTCCTACATCAATACGCGCGTTCTGGAGCAGTTCGACGCAACGCTACAAGACCGGCACACGCAGGTTGTTGTTGGCCTCAGCGCCACCACGGATGACCCTGAAACCCTACGGCAGTTGGTATTCGATCCTGCGTATAGCACGCCATATTCGGGGCGGTATTGGCAAGTAACGGACAGTACCGGCGCAATCTATACATCCGCTTCACTCTTTGATGAAACGATCGCCGAGCCTCCGCGCGGAAATAACGAAACAATCATTTGGAACACCTCCGGTCCAGATAGCGAAGCCATTCGCAGCGTCTATCAAAAGATCACGTTCGAAGACGGAACGGAGTGGGGCGTAACTGTCGCCGAAAGCAGGAGCGAACTGATCAACGAACGCAGCGCTGCACAAAGATACCTGCTCCCGGTTTTCGGATTGGTTGGGTTGATCGGAGTAGCAAGTTCTCTTTTGTTGATGTCCGCCATTGTTGGCCCGCTCCGGAAATTGCGCGCCGATGTCGCTCATCGTTGGGATCGAGGCGATGAGCTGGCTCCCGAAGACTACCCGGAGGAGGTTTCTCCCCTGGTGGAAGATCTCAACAAACTGCTGTATCGAAACCGCGAGATTGTCTCAGGTTCAAGAAGACAAGCGGCAGATCTGGCGCATGCCCTCAAAACACCGACGGCTATCTTGCGGAACGAATTGGCAGAACTGTCGGATGCCGGTGCACACACAGAGCCTGCGGAAGAAGCCCTAACCCGAATTGACGCCCAGCTTAGCCGTTCACTTGCGCGCATGCGCGCATCAAACACCGGAGAGTTGACCCATTCCAGGACAGACCTGTCGAATTCGGTGGAACGACTGTCCCGGTTGTTCTCGGTGATGGCCGAACGCGAGGGGAAGACGCTTGTTTCGAATTGCGAGGCTGGTCTTCACGTTCGCATAGACCCACAGGACATCGAGGAAGTGATCGGGAACCTCCTCGACAATGCCCTCAAGTGGAGCCGGACGACATTCCAAATCACCGCCAGGCGCACGGGCAGCGGCATCGAACTTCGCGTCGAGGACGACGGACCCGGAATCCCAGAGGAGGCCCGGCTTGAGGTCCTGCGTTCCGGCGGTCGCCTCGATACCTCTGTAAAAGGAACAGGACTGGGGCTGCCTATTTCTGTTGATTTATTGGCCGCCTACGGTGGAACGCTGGAACTTGGAACATCGAAGCGCCTGGGGGGCTTGGCCTGTAAGGTGAATATTGGGCGCGACACACATAGCCAATAGATGAGCAAATTGGCGACAGCGTCCTACCACGTCGCCACACGGCGCCAAGACGGGCGTGGACAGTGTATTGATATGATGCAGTACTAAACTCCCTTTGCCTAAATGGCCCGCCGCGCAGAAAACCTGCGCGGCGGGTACTTCGTTTAGTCGACGATCTCGCTGTAGTCCCCGCGGACTTGTACCATCACTGATACGTCACCAGAATCTCGGTTGCGCCAGAACCAGCCATGTTCACCGGCAAAGGCCGCTTCAATCGTGCCCTCGGCACCGGTCGACCCGCGGCCTTTCTCATAAGTGGTCGACTGACCGCCACCGTGACCATGCAGATCGAAGTTCACCCGACCGCCTGTCACGGCCATGCGGTAGTCAGCCGTCGCGCCTTCTTCCATGACCAGCTTCCATTCAGCCGACTCTCCGGGCGTCAGTATAAAGCTGGTTTCGTCCTGCCAAACCTCGGCCTCCTGCGCATGAGCCGACCCGACAAACAGGCCAAGGACGTCGTTCATCAGGCTCGACTGATCCTGGCTTTCGAGATTGCGGTCAGCTTCGGCCTCGTCCGCAAGTTGCGATTTAATCTCGCCCATCTCTTGCAGCCCGAGCACGCGGCCAACGCCGGTCGGATCGATCCCGTATTCGGCCGGCAATACCACCGTGACAAGGATCACAGCGGCAGACGCACCTGCAATGACGGTCGAGCGAATAAGCTGTGCCGAGCTTGGCAGTTCCTCAAGACTTGGTCTTTCTTTGTTGAACATGTTCTGAACTCCGTTACGCGGCGACAAAATAGCCGGTGATCTGATAGCCCATCAGGATGAACCCGAGGGTCATCATGATGACGTTTACGCTGTAAGCTTGCTGGAAGAAGTACGGGCTTTTGCGCCAGAACCCCATGACGATAAGGATGATCGCAAGGGCTGTAAGCTGGCCAAGTTCCACACCCACGTTGAACGCCAACAGATTGGCAAGAAGCCCTTCGGGAGCGATATCATAGTCGAGAATTTTGGTCGCCAGACCCAGTCCGTGGAACAGGCCAAAAACCAGCGTCGCTACTTTGGTATTTGGCTGAAACCCCAACCAGCGCTGGAACGCACCAAGATTGTCGAGCGCCTTGTAGACAACCGAAAGGCCGATTATGGCGTCGACGATATATGCGTTTACACCCCAGCCGAACCAAACGCCCAACAGCATTGTCGTCGAGTGACCGATCGCAAAGAGGCTGACATAGATGCCGACATCCTTGGCTCGGTAGAGAAAGAACACGACGCCAAGCAGGAATAGGATGTGATCGTAGCCAGTGACCATGTGTTTGGCGCCAAGATACATTAAGGGGATGATGTTCACGCCCCAGATTTCCTGGATATAGCCCGCATCGCCTTCCGTGACGTTATGAGCCAGCACCTGAGACGTGCTCAGCGCCAGATTGGTTATAGTGAGGGCCAGCAGGAGCGTCGCGCGCCTGTCCAGACCCCGTGAGATTAGATTCATGGATGTTCTCCGTTGTTATGTGAAGTCGAAAACCCCGATTGGGGCGACTTCACACGCGCGGAGGCCGGTCTATACCGTAGTTCTTGGTTGGGCCGTCCGGCACTCGGTCGAACGCCCTGTCATCTGAGAGCGAGGCCAGTGACAGCGCATTTTCCGGTTCCGGTATGACCATTTGGCTGTGGTCGTGATCTGCACCATCATGACTGTGCCCGTGCATCGCCCACAACAAATCTTCTTCAAAGCCATGGGTATGCCCGTGCTCTGCAATGATCTGCAAATGCTCCTGCACAGTTTCAATCACTGTCGGAGCATGGCCCACGTTTGGCTGAAGCGACCAAAAGATCAAAGACAGGCAGAGTAAAGCTGCCATCGCATTCTGCGTATATCTTTGAACTGCTCTCACGTTTTCAGTGCCTCTGCGGCGTTTCTATATCCCCCCCGGGGGTTATCTCGACTTATATGTCAAAACCACCAAAAGTCGCAAGCCATCCAGCACGATCAGCGCGGCAGAAACGTGCCTAAGAGCCTCTGCGGTCCGTTTGGCGCCCAGGGTCGGTTGACAGTCGCTCTATTGAGCGAACAAAAAACCCTCCAACGAAGTAACAGCAACGCCTTCAAGGATGACGCGGTTGCCATCCGCTTCACAAGCAATGACTCCACCTCGCGCAGAAAGCTGACGAGCCAACAAATGTTTTTTCTCCAGTCTCCGAGACCAGTATGGCGTCAAACAGCAATGTGAAACGCCTGATACGGAATCTTCTGGCACACCATTTGCTGGGGCAAAGAACCGTGAAACGAAATCAAATTCCCCTGTCCCTTGCGCCGATATGATCACTGCGGGTAACGGTAGTTTTGCCAAAGCAGCAAAATCTGGAGCACAGCTCAGAATGTCATTTTCGCTCTCAAAAACAGCCAGATAGTGCTTTGCGGCCAACAAAGCCGAGGGCTTCTTCCCAAGTGCTTCGATCAGCCCCATGGGGACATCGACCACCTCTGGCACAAGTGCGGGCATATCCAGACGCAATCCGTTATCCCCACGTCGAACGGTCATCCGGGAGGATTCAGAATGGAAGGTGACTGAATCCAACCCAACCTCGAGATCGGAGAGCACGATATGAGCGGCCGCAAGGGTCGCGTGCCCGATCATATCCACCTCGCGCGTTGGGGTGAACCAACGTATGTCGAATTCGGCATGCTCTGCGCGGTTGCGCGCATTTGCGCGAGGAACAAAAAACACCGTTTCAGATTGGTTCAGCTCACTCGCGATGGATTGCATGACCTGTACAGGCAGCCATTGATCCAGTGGGCAAACGCCAGCAGGGTTTCCGCTGAGCGTACAGTCTGAAAAGGCATCGACGATAAAGGTTCGAAGTTTCATCCCTAGCCGTCTACATTCGGGCGCGGGATTGTGAACGCCCCGTCGTTTTCAATGGCAAAGGCGGCACGAAGAACCGTGCTTTCTTCGAAATACCTGCCAACCAGCTGCAACCCAATCGGCAATCCTTCCGAGTGCATTGCACATGGCATCGTCAGCGCAGGATGGCCGGACATGTTAAAGAAGGTAGTAAAACGCGTAGTGGCATTGCCAACTGCTTCTTCCACACCGTCACGGGTTGTCTTCACGGTTCCCAGCTTTTGCGCAATTTCCGGCGTCGCCGGCGTCAGGATCAGGTCGACCTCATCAAACAACGCGTTGGTCTCTTGCCGATAGAGTTCTACGAAGCGCTTGGCCCGAATGTAGTGTTCCGCCAGGAGCGTCTGTCCCAGCGCCAATCCGGCGCGAAAATCCTGCCCATAAAGCTCACCCCGGTCTTGCAAATAGGCCGAATGCGCGCTCAGAGCTTCCGGCATCTGAACGGTGAGAGACACGGCGCGGCTATGTTCAAGATCCGGAAAGGTCACTGGGATCAATGCCGCGCCCTTCGCAGTCACAAAGCGTTTGACATCTTCCAATGCTGTCAAGATTTCTGGATCAGTTCGCTCGAAATAGAAATTTGTGGGAATGCCGATGCGCAACCAAGAGATATCGCCATCGAGCGCTGCGGCATAGTCTTCGACCGCAAGGTTTTGCGAACCCGGATCACGAGGATCGTAGCCCGCAATGATCCCGAGTAAATCAGCGCAATCTGTGACGTCTCGAGTCATGATGCCCACATGATCTAACGTCCAGCAATATGGCACCACACCCGTCGTCGGCACTCGGCCAATGGTTGGTTTCAGTCCGACTAGCCCGTTCAACGCCGCAGGCGCGCGCACTGATCCGCCAGTGTCCGTGCCCAGGCTGGCAGGGACCAAGCCGAAGGCCACCGCTGCCGCTGATCCGCTGGACGATCCTCCGGCCAGTCGGCTTGGGTCATAGGCGTTCACGCAGGTTCCATAGACCTCATTTTCGCCGGTTGCGCCGTAAGCAAACTCATGAAGATTGGTCTTGCCCAGGCTCAGCGCGTTTACCTCTCGCATACGGGCGATGACAAAGGCGTCCTCCGATGCAATTCTGTCATGAAACACGCGCGATCCAGCTGATGTCAGAACCCCTTCGATGTCGAAAAGATCTTTGGATGCGTATGGAATACCCGCAAAACGCGCCCGCTCCAAATCGTCGCGCGTGAGGGCTTTGGCCACCTGGCGCGCAGATTTATCTGTCACGGTGATAAAGGCCTTGGAACGGTCATTGTGCCTTGCAATCCGCTCGGCAAAAACCGCGACCAGTTCAGTTGGCGTTATTTCACCGGCATCAAGCCTGGACTTAAGACCGCGGACAGTGTCAAACGCTATTTCATTTGTCATCTGTCTATCGCTTCTGAACAGTCAAGGCCGGAGGTATCGTGCCAAGGTCGATCTTGCGAAGGACCTCCAACTCGTCCAACAACTCCTGAAATCCGGTAATGATGCCTAGTTTCGGGTCTACAAGTTCGTCTATTTCCGCATCGCTCCAGTCGTGCGAGGCCATCTGGTTGCAGATACCTGTCAGAGTCTCTTTTTTCAGTTTTTGCATGTTACCCATCCACGCAGGTTCCGATGAATCTTCCGACGCGCAATACGCGCGCCGAGCTCGTGAGCAACAGTCGCGATAGTTCAACCATTTGGCAATCTGCTGCCATAACCGTTTCCACCGCCGTTGATTTATTTGCTCAGCAGGATCTCACGCGGATAGTTGGTGATGTAGTCAAACCCGGTTTCCGTAACGACCACCGAGTCACCAATCCGACCTGCAGTGACACCATCGACCGAAATGCCGCCGTCTACCGCAAAGGTCATGCCCGGCTGCAGAACTGTCTTGTCTCCGGCTTTGAGCTCCGGCGCTTCCAGATATGCAACACCGATGGATCGACCGGTACGGTAGCCGGTTTCATAACCGCGTTCCTGATAGACTTCGTTAGCGGCTGCAGCGACGTCTTCGGCCAGAACGCCCGGGCGGATCGCGTGGATCGCGGCTTGCTGTGCGTCAATCGCAGCCTGCTGCACCTCGCGGTCTAGGTCTTTCACTTCGCCGATGTTGAACATACGGTCGAAGCCCAGCTTGTACTGTTTGAACTGCGCCATGTTGCAGAAGCAGAAATAGACGGGATCAAACTTTTCATAAGCTTTCACACCGGCACGACCATGCACCATCGAGGTATTCTTGCCGCTTTGAACAATCTGCAGGTTGTGGATCATGGGCGAGACGAAGCTGTCCCAACCCTTGTCGGTCAGGAAAGTGGCCGCCTTGCGCGAACCTGCATCAATTACCGCCAGCGCGCTCTCGTATTCCTGTGCGCCTACTTTCAAGGAATTATGCGCCGCAAGCATCATCGCACCAGCGATCTCTCCAGCCTGTTTCATCACTTCTATTTCGAAGGGTGACTTGATGGTCCGCATCGCGCCCAGTACCGGAGAGATATCCTTGAGAGGAACGCCCGGATAAGTCTCGTCCAGATGATTGCGGACAATTGCAGGGATCGATCCCTTTTCAACCCAGATCTCGGATGGGTTCTCGCCCAAAACACCGGCCAGCGCGCGGCCCCATGTGCGTTGTCCGATATCTTCCCAGGTGCGCACGTCTTCGACCCATGTCATCGCGGCGACCATCTCCGACTCCATCAGCGGCGTGATGACGACAGGCGAGTCATCCGCGTCCACCACCAACATCGTGGGGCGCCCGAACTCGATCCCCAGGTAGCCCCAGAAACCTGCCAGATAGGCCATTGAGCTTTCATCGGTAAACACGGCCTTCTGAATGCCTGCGTCCTTCATGCGGCTCTGAAGCTTAATCGTTCTTTGTTTTGCATGTTCAAGCATGTGCCTTCATCCTTCAAGAAAAGCCAACGGCATGACGCCAAAACCGATGGCAGGGTTGATCCTGAGGCCGTCCTGTCATTGTCGCACGGGCGGCCATTTCGATTGTGAATTTCAACACCGCCCACCTTCCACGCGGGCGGCGTTTTCGCGCCTCAGTCTAAGAGACCCGGCAAGAAGAGAGCGACCGGCGGCACGAAGGTAACAACGAAGACCATCGGCAGGTGACCCAACAGCAGGAACTTCAAGGTCGGGCCGACATAGGTTGACAGGGGTTGTCGGGTGACGCCCCCGGCCATGTAAAGCAGCGGTGCGCAAGGTGGAGAGATGTTGCCCAGTCCCAGGTTCGTACCGACAATGGCAGCGAAATGGATCGGATCCAAACCAATCTTCTGCGTTACAGGCAGAAGAATGATCGCAGCCAGAACTCCACCCGATACGTCGTCGATAATCATGCCCATGATCAGCAACAGCAGATTGATCAGCAACAGGACAACAATCTTGTTTTCCGATATCGTCAGCAACAGATCGGCAAACTGGGTCGGCACTTTTGCCAGAACCATGCCGCGGCTCATGACGAACAGGAAGAATAGGACCATCAGGATCGCGCCGGTCAGACGCGCGGCTTCGACTGTTGAGGCAAACAATTTGTCGAACGGCAGCGTGCGGTAGATCAACAGACCGACAGCGAGCGTATAGACCAGAGCCATCGAACCGGCCTCCGTCGGAGTGGCGATGCCGCTGTAGATGCCGCCCAAAATGATAACAGGCATGATGATCGCAAGGCTCGCACGCTTACCGGTTTGGCCGATTTCTTTCACGGTGCCGGAAAAAGAAAGTCTCTCTGCAACTGTAATCGTCGTGTTGTTGCGCAGAAACCAGAAATTCAGCGCGCAATAGGTCGCGGCCAGCAGGATCCCGGGGCCCATGGTTGCAAGAAAACACTTGGCCACTGACTCGCGGATTGCAATCGCAAAGACAATCATTGGGATGCTGGGCGGGATCATCAGAGCCAGAACCGAAGAAACAGCCACTAGCGCAGTTGCATGGCCCGGCGGATACCCTTCCTTGATCATGCGCGGGACCATGATTTTCCCGATGGCTGCAATCGCAGCAGAGGCCGATCCCGAAATCGCGCCGAACAGCGCACAGGTCACAACGGTCACCGCGCCCAGACCACCCTTGGTTCGCCCGACGAAGGAATTGACGAAATCCAGGAGGCGCTCGGATATCCCCGACGCGCCCATCAGGGTGCCCGACAGGATAAACAGCGGAATGGCAAGCAGCGAGAACGCACTGACCTGCGAATAGCCAAACCCGGCATGAAACGAGATGTCTGTGCCCTGCAAAGTGCCAAAGACAAGCGCACCGATGCCGAAGGCAAAGCCGACGGGCACCTCGATCAGCAGCAGGACAATGACAATTGCGATTGCGACGAAGAACAGCGTCATGTCATTCTCCTCCCTTGCCAGTGATCAGCGCACGGGCTTCGAGAAAGATCTGAAGTAGCATGTAGAAGCCCATCAGCATGAAGCCGAAGACCATGCTGAGATCCCACATGTATTTTGGAAATTTCATATACGAGCTTTTGCGGTTCAGGTTGATGTTGAACTGCGCAAAATCCCAAGCGTATTTGGCAAAGACGATCAGTGCCACCAAGCAGAGGATCGACCCGAACAAACGCAGGGCAAGCAATGTCTTTCGATTTCGAAAGACCAGCGACATCACTCCACCTTCGATTTGGTCACGCTCGCGCGAGCAATACGCCATTCCGATGAAGTAGATCCACAAGGCCATCATCGGTGCCAGCTCTTCGATACCGAGGAACGGAGACGAAATGACATATCGCATGAAAACCTGCGCGGCCATGACAAGGCCAAGGGCAAGCATTGCGACAAACATGATGACGCGCAACAGCCACGCAACTTTGGATTCCAGCGAGTACAGGCCATCGAGGCCGCGATAGACAGGCAGATCGCGATCCTCTGGCGCAGGCACCGGTATGATCGGCGATGGCACCAGGACATCGTCCAGACTGTCCGTATGCAAGATATCCTTCGTCATTTTCCCTCCCATCCCCATAAGGAAGCACGCGCAAAGCGGGCTTTGCGCGTGTTCGTAAGTGGCGCTATTCCACGCCGGCCGCCTGCTTGATGGCACCCATCACTTCTGTGCCGATGATCTCCTCCATGTAGGGGTATTCGACGGCGACAACCTTTGAGCGGTAGGCATCCAGCTGCTCGGGGGTCAGTTCAACGACTTCAATCCCGGCCGCTTCGATCTGCTCGAACCACTTGGGGCTTTCGGACTCGGCGTTTTCCCACGCCCAAGTAACAGCCTCGTTGGCCGCCTCTTTCACCCAGCCTTGCTGCTCCGCTGTCAGGCCATCAAACCACGTTTTGTTTGCTGTCCAGAAGGTGTGTTCGAAGTTTTCGCGCGTGAAGACATAGGCGCTCAGCACGTCCTTAAACAACAAAACCTCGGAGGGCGGCGAGTAGGCCCGACCGTCAATGGCACCGGTCTGCAATGCTGTATGCACTTCAGAGAACGCCATCGGAACGACCGAAAAACCGGTTGCCTTGTAGCGCTCGATCGCCATGGGCATACCCGGAACGCGCATCTTGAAACCTTCGGCATCGGTTGGGAAGTCTAGAGGAACGTCAACGCCTTTGCGCACAACGAAACCGGTGAAGTCGGTCGGGATCGTACCCAGCAACTCCATGCCCAAGTCATTCATGATGTCGTTGTAGACTTCATTCATTGTCGAACCGGGACCGTAGACTTCCTTGCCCGACTCCCAGTCGTTGGCGACATAGCCCAGAACGGACACGTCCCAGCGCGGATCAAGCTCGGAATGGTTCCACGACATGGTCATCTGAACAGCGCCTTGAGCGACCTGCTCAACGATCGATGTCCAATCTCCAAGATCACCGCCGGGGTGATAAGAAACCGACATGGTTCCACCAGAAAGCTCGTCCAGCCGTTCGATGAACTGTTCGGAGACTTTGTGGAAGATGTGTTCCTGATCCATGACGTGGCCCAGAATGATGTCCTGAGCCGATACACTGGACACGGCGAACCCGGCAAAGCCGAGCGCGGCAGCCCCAGTTTTCAGAAATTTTGACACCTGCATTTACGAAGGTACCTCCCTTTGATCGAATCTCGGCCTGTGCTTGAGGAACCCCAATCAGGCTGGCGGGACAGTTGACCTGTATACAGCTTAATGTCAATAATCAATTTTACCCACTATTTTCACGACAAAATGAATGAGGTGCATGCAGGCTATGAGAATTGATCAAGGATCCATGTTCGATGAGGGCCGCCACAAACGGGCAAAAATAGGATTCGTTCTACTCGCGACCGAGCAGACAATCGAAGACGATATGATGGAACTGATGCCAGAAGGCGTCGGTGCACATTTCACCCGGGTGGCCATTCCAGACAGCATCACAGTTGACAGTCTGACCGCAGTCGGGGCTGACCTGGCACGCGCCGCGTCGACCTTGTTGCCAGATGGTAGTCTGGATGTGATCAGCTATGCCTGCACGTCCGGCAGTTTGGTCCTAGGAGAAGAAAACGTATTTCGCGAACTGCGCAAAGGCGCACCGAACGCGATCGCGACCTCTTTGATCACCTCTGCCATTCGCGCTTTAAAAGCACTTTCGGCAGAAAAGATCGCGGTGTGCACACCTTACCTTGAAGACGTGAATCTGAAAGAAAAACAGTATCTTGAAGAACGAGGCCTCCACGTCACGAGGATACGCGGTCTGAAGCTGGAAAAAGACAGCGACATGATCCGTGTACGACCGGACGTGATCGAACAGTTGGCCCATTCGGTCGATTCCGGGGCGGCCGATGCCGTGTTTATTAGCTGCGGTGCGTTGCGGTCACTCGAAGTCATTGAACGGCTCGAAGACGCCCTGAACAAACCCGTAGTTTGTTCCAATCAAGCCATGGCCTGGGATGTCTTGCGTAAAGCGGGTGTTGATGACCAAATTGCTGGGTACGGTCGGTTGTTGAGAGACTACTGATTGGTAGTCTATGACAGCAAAGAGCACCCAGAGGGATCAGAACCGTGACTATCGCAGATTCAGGAATTGCGGCGCCCTCAAAGGTAACCGTAGACGAGATCCAAGAACAAATCTTGGAACGCATCTGCTTCGCGCACTACCCTCCGGGCACTCAACTGAAAGAGGCTGCGCTTGCCAAGGAATTCGGAGTCAGCAGAACCCCCGTCAGAGATGCCATCGCGCGCATCGGGCATCTTGGATTGGTAGAGACGCGCAATGGTGTCGGCACCGTTGTCATCGAGCTTTCAGCAGAACGGGTCCGCCATCTTTACGAAATGAGGATGGAGCTTGCCCAGATGATCGGGGCCTTGTCGCCGATCACTGTCACAAAATACCACCGCGAAGAAGCGCGTTCGATCCATGAAAAAGCCGTCGCGCTGCGCGAGCAACTAGACTCTCAGGAATACGTAAAACTGAACCAACGCCTACAGACCCTGATCACATCTCTGATCGGAAACCACTCTCTGCGCGAATTCTGGAACCAGGCATATTTCCAGTCGTCCAGCGTCTGGCATCGCATGGAACAGATTGTTGGCGTAGTTGCCTACGATTCATTGGTGCGAGAGACCTCTGACTTGGCCAAAGCACTGGAGCGTGAAGACATCGCCGCCGTCGGATTTCTGCAGAGAGTCTACATAGGATATGCTTTTCAACTAATTGAGACACATCTTTTGAAGCGACAAGAAGAACGTGAGTTTTGAGTCGATTGCTCAAGGCTCGTTGGAATTTTCTTAGAATTTCAGAGAAATTGGTTTCGGCAGATCAACTCGCCTTTCCCATTGGCACAACCGCATTCTGGTTAGATTCTGAACCATTAGGAGCAAACGCTTCTGTTCGCCTAGAATTAAACCTTGGGCATCAACGTAAACAAGAACGTCACAGCCCGGGTGTTTTGTGAAGCGACTTTCAGTAGAGTGGCACGCTACCCTACGCTTCTCGACAGACCCTCAGAAAGCGGCGTTTATCATACGCACGCAGAATGATTGTGACGTCCCCTATTCGGCCATTGCAACTTCTCGCGGCATGTCAGCTCAGAGCCTCAGCGCAATTTCTATCACTCTGACTACCTTGCAAAAAAGGTTGCAGCCAAAGCTTCTAATGACGCCACGCAATCCTCGGTTGCACACTGACCCCTTCAATTATCGTTGTTTTCATTGACACATTGCCTTGCATGCGATCCGCTGAACTACGTCATCTGTTTTAACGCAAGGATTTGATGTCATGCCAGAATCGCTCAACCTGCATAAATTTGAAAACCTAAGTCCTTTCCAAATTAAAGACGAACTTATCAAGTTGGCGCAAAAAGAGGCGCGGCAAATGGCTCTGCCATACCTAAATGCCGGTCGAGGGAACCCAAACTGGATCGCCACCAAAGCACGGGAGGCATTTTTCCTGTTAGGGCAGTTCGCCATGACAGAAGCTCAGCGCCATCGGAACGAGCCGGAGGTCGGTCTGGCTGGGATGCCGCAAGGGCCAGGCTGCTATGATCGGCTCAAAACGTATTGCGCCAAATCGGTTGAAGGAAACGGCCCTCCTGGTGCGAGCACTTTGGTGGCAGTCGTTGATTTTGCGATTGAGAAATTTGGCTTTACGCCAGACGATTTCGTACTCGAGTTGACCGATGGTATCGTCGGCGACCATTACCCGATGCCCGACCGGTGCATGGAGCACAACGAAGCGATTGTGCATGAATACGTTATGTGGGCGATGTGCGCAGGGCACCGACCGGATGCGAAGTTTGATATCTACGCAGTTGAGGGCGGAACCGCAGCGATGTGTTACATCTTCAAAGCGCTCAAGAACCAGCGATTGCTGAATGCCGGTGACACGATTGCGTTGGGTACACCGATTTTCACACCCTATCTGGAGATGCCGGTCCTTGAAGATTATGGGCTGAACACGGTGGATGTCTCTTCGAAAGAAGAGGATCACTTTCAACTCAACGACGAAGATTTCGAAATTCTGTCCGACCCGAAAGTCAAAGCACTCTTTCTAGTTAACCCGGGCAATCCATCTTCAGTTGCTATCAGCCCCGAAGTCTCGGCTCGGCTTGTCGAGTTCGTAAAGACCCGCCGCCCGGACCTGATCATTTTGACTGACGACGTGTACGGGACCTTCGTTCCAAACTTTCAGTCGATCTTGGGGCATCTGCCTGAGAACACCATCGGGGTCTATTCCTACTCCAAGTACTTTGGTTGCACCGGGTGGCGTTTAGGCGCAATTTTGGTGGCTGAGAACAACATCTTCGACAAGATGATTGCGGATGCTCCGGACGAAACAAAAGCCGTCGTCAACGCACGGTACGAAACGTTGACGCCTGATCCATCCTCGTTCAAGTTCATCGACCGGATCGTCGCCGACAGCCGCGATGTTGCGCTGAACCACACTGCAGGTCTGTCGCTGCCACAACAGGTGATGATGACTTTGTTTTCGTTGGTCGAGCTTATGGACGAAGAGAAGGCCTATCAGAAATTCTGCTGGGGTATTCTGAAGCATCGCTTTGACGAGTTGGTCGACGGGATGGGCATCGAAGTTCCCGATAACTCGCTGTTCGACAAATACTATGGTATTATCGACTTCGAATTCTGGCTTCGCAAATACGTGGGCGAAGAGGTTGTCGAGTGGATCAAAGAGAATGTTCACCCGCTGGATATATCCTTCAAACTGGCGCAGGACCACGGGATCGTGTTGCTGAATGGATCGGGCTTTGACGCGCCGAACTGGTCGGCGCGGGTATCGTTCGCCAATTTGGATGATAGTGCTTATCGCCAGATCGGAAGAGCGGTGCGCGCGGTGGCCACAGGCTACGTGCAGGCCTACCGTGCCTCAAAAGGGCTGCCTTTACACGGTTGATATCCTGCAACGGCATAAAGCATCGGATCAGCATGATGATTGGTACACATGCTGATCTCACCCTTCTAAGCTAGGACTCTGATTGTTGTGCGGTCTGTCCTACGGAACAAAAGCCACAACCAACGGCCCCCAGAGTGTCAGGAAGATATTGGCCACGGCATAGGTCATGGTAAAGGCGGGTGTGGGTGTCGAGTTTCCGGCTTTTTCCAAGAGTGTCGCAAAACCGGGATTACCCGAGCGTGATCCGGTCACAACCGCACAGGCTTCAACCGGGTTCTTGATACGCAGGACGAAGTAGTTGATCGGGAACTGCACGATCATGGGCATCAATGTAACCACAACACCCAAAAGCAGAAGTATGATCCCATATTCCTGAATTGCCTCTAGCGCAGGTTTGCCTGCATTGAGGCCAACGACACCAACAAACACAGCCAATCCGAAACTCTGAAGGAAATTCGCGGCCCCACGATTAATACCGCCGATCTTGGGTTGCCGGATACGCATGTACCCGATGATCAATCCTGTAACCAGGCAACCAAGGCCGGACCCCAAAGCCACCTTCGTTCCCGCGATGACAAAACTGATCTCTCCGATCAGATAGCCGATGGCCACGCCGATCCCCAATGCAATGAAATTGGTGACTGAGGCCGAAGGCGGCACGTAGCCTGCAACTTTGGCAACTCGGTTCAGGTCGTCCTTGTGACCGACAATACTGATCTCGTCACCTGCATGGATCTCTGTGTTATGCAGGACGGGGACATCATGGCCCATGCGAGTGATCTTTGAGATATGAACACCGCGCCTTTGATCTGCCGTCAGAGCTTCGCGCAGCTCTGCCAAGGTTTTACCGGTCAGTTTGCGGTTGGTGACCACGACGTTGCGACGTTCCTCCACAACCGTCAGTTCAGGGGGATACTCTCCGATTTCACCACTGGCGCTCCCCTCGAACTGGGTCAAAGTCGCGACGAGGCCGGAGACAACCACAACGTCTCCGGCATTGACTATCGTTTCGGGGGTCGGATCTACAGGAGCGCCATCGTGGAGCAACCGTTCTACGATCAGATCGCCATCATAGCCGCTTTCGATGTCCTTGACGGACTTTCCGGCAATGCTTGCATCGGCATTTACTTGATAGGCGCGGGCGTCGAACCGATTCATGGGAAGGAACTCACCTTCCTCTAGTTTGGGACCACCGCCGCCGAGTTTCTGAGCCAACTTAATCGCTTCTTGCCGCAGATCGACACGCATGATGATGGGAATGATGCTAACTGCCAATATCGGGCCGATTGAGCCGAAGATGTAAGTAACCGAGTATCCTACTGCGATGTTGGTTTTCAGTTTTTCCGCCTCATCAGCGGCGAGCCCAAGCAGATCGATGGCGTTTCCAGCGGTGCCAATGATTGCAGATTGTGTCAGGCCGCCAGCAGCCAACCCCGCGGCCAGCCCTTTGTCCAAGCCCGCCAACCGAGCAACAACGATAACAAAAAACAACCCCCAGAGGGTCATCATAAACGCGGCCAGTAGCTTGGTCAGCGCAGTTCGGTTCAAGGCCGCAAAAAACTGAGGCCCGCCATTGTAACCGACCATGAATATGAAAAGGGAAAAGAACACATTCTGAACATCGGTGCTCAGGTTGATACCACCGATCTGGCCAATGAAGACCGCCACCAACAACGTGCCCGCAATGCCCCCCAATTCGAACTTGCCGACCCGAAACTTTCCGACGCCGTATCCAAGACCCAGACAAAGAAACAATGCCATAATCGGGAAGGCGCGAAGCTGTTCTGTAATCAATTCCATTGTGAAATCTCCAGGGTTCAAACGCTGGTCGTTTCTCCCCAAGATACAGAGACTTACTGTATTGAGAACAAAAAAATTTAGACACCCGACGTCGTGCGGACTCTATGAAGCCATTCGGAACAGTTTCTTGAAATATTCGGGTGAACTTGAAATCTAAATAACTATTTTCGAAACGTAGATCACGCCATTCCCTCTTTGCCTTTTGGGAAAGAGCCTTGGCCATTTCGATGGATTCCTATGCTCTCTTCGACCATTTTCAGATATTCACCCAAGCTGCAGCGAGTGGAGGTTGTTTTTCCGACCTATCCTGCAGGAATGAAGCGATAAAAATGAACCTATGGCTACCGCGTTCAGAACAGAGTCGTTGTGAACGCAGTTTAGTCTTTAGCCTCATCTCCTAGTTTTGTGCGACAGAGCCGAAGGTTGCGCAAGTTTGACGGGAGTTAGCGCGACTTCTACAGCTAATAGTGTAGAAATTTCAGTCTGGGTAAAACGCTGTCATCCGATCTGCAAAAGTGGAGCGTGCAGCAAGTTGTGAAAGCCGGCACCAACCCAAGCTTACCCGCCAAGAGTACTCTCAACTGAGGCTCAAAACCTGATCCGAAAACTGGCGCCATGTTCTGGGTTCATTGTCTCGATCACTGCATTTGCTTGTTTCAATACAGCGGAAATAATGGACAATCCCAAGCCAGTACCTCCTTGATCCCGTCTTGTCGTGAAGAAGGGCTCGCTGATGCGTGTGCTGTTGCGCGGGGAAATTCCCGTGCCGTCATCAGAGACAATCAAGCTGTTAGAAGCTGCATCAAATGTTATGTCGACACGTGTTGCCCCGTGCTGGAATGCATTTTGCAAAAGATGATGCAGAACAATGTGCCCCTGATCTTTGGACAATGGTAGGCGAGTGTCGGAAGGCGCGTGGCACTCAATGACGTGCTCTGAAAACTCGGCTGATGCGGCTTGGACAATATCCGCCAATGGCGTTGGAGTCGCGTCAGTGTGAATGCTGGCCCGGGCCAGTTCGCGAAGACGAGCCAGCAGCGCGTTCATGCGCAGACCTTCCTCCTTTATGTTGAGAACCAGTTTCTGGTTTCGGTCACCGGCTAAAGCAGATGGCCCTTCAGACAACAGCTCCGCCGCACCGAGAATTGCGGTGACCGGCGATTTCAACTCATGTGTGACATGGCTCGTGTAAGTTTCAATCGCTGTGGAACGTTCTGACAAGGTTGCGGCCATAGAAACGACGTTGTTGCCCAAATCTGCCAATTCCCTCACCCCATAGTGCGGCACCGGGTCAGGCGTTGGCTTCGACCCGTTTGCGACATCTCGGCTTTGACTGCTGAGGTCGCGAATTGGCTTCGAGACCAGTCGCCACATCATCCAACCGACCCCGACCGCAGACACCAGCATGAACACGGCAACAGAACCCAGTGTGAACCGTTCCTGAAACAGAAACTTCCTCAGATCCATGGGCGTGCGCGACAGGTAAACGGAGCCAATAACCCGATTGCCCAACACAACGGGATGTGCAACGAACACGCGGTATGACGTATCCCTGCTAATCGAATTCAGAAGATGCCTCTCAGACGGATTGTCCCGATGCCGCAACACAGAAATGGTTTCCCCCTGCAGAGCTTGAGACACTTCCGGGACATGCAGAAAGGACCCGGTGACGGATCCACTGCTGGCAATGACCCGACCAGAATGATCAGTGAAAACATATCCTGATAGAGTCGTCTTCTTTGCAGACATGGCCAACTGGGACAACGTTTGAGACATCGCCGCGTATGGCGCAGCCAAAGGTTCATCTATTGAAACCGGATCAGGTCTGGGCGGTGAAACCTCACCGCGAAGCAGGTCCAAACTGGGTGCTATGGGATGAAAGTCCTGCTCAAGCCGCGTGATCTGTTCGGCGGACAAGCTGTGGCCAACATCGGGCGTATGTTGGAATTCTGAGAAAGCCGCAGCATACACCTCGGCAAAGATAACCGCCTGAGACAGCAGGCTGCGTTCCGTTTCACGCGCGAACTGGTTGCTGGATAAGCGAGCGCCCAGGACGCTTGTGATTGGAAGCGTCACCAATGCGATGCAGACCAACGCAATCACCAGTGCGAGCGAAGGCCGCCATTTTTTCTTGACGGTCAGCACCGACAAACGCCCAATTTTACACCAACCCCGTGCACGGTCTGGATCAGGTCTGGATAGCCCGACGCCCGTGCCTTTTGACGGATATTGCGAATATGGCTGTCAACTGTGCGACCGGACAGGTAGGTGTTGTGACCATAGACCATTTCGATGAGCTGCGACCGCCCGAAGACCCTGCTTGGTGCCTTGGCGAGGATAGATAGCACCGAGAACTCGATCCCGGTCAGCTGAATTTCGGTTTCCGCTAGGGTGCAACGATGGGCGCTGTGATCCAGCCGTAGATCCTGAAAAACCGTCACACCATCGGGCGCCTTTGTGGCTGCCGAGCGCGCGAGAATGGCTTTGATCCGAAGTACCAACTCGCGCGGGCTGAAAGGCTTAATGACATAGTCATCGCCACCAAGTTGAAACCCAAGAATGCGGTCGATCTCATCATCCCGTGCCGTCAGAAACAAGATAGGTACGGTTGAAGTTTTACGCAGCTCCTTGCACGTTTCCAACCCGTCCATTTCGGGCATTCCGATATCCAGAACAACCAAGTCAGTCGGGGTTTTTCTGAACAGCTCTAATGCATCCTGACCAGTGCCCGCTTCGGTGGTTTGAAAACCGGAATCTTCCAGTGCAAAACGTACGACATCGCGGATACGGGCATCATCATCTACGATTAGAATGTTGTTCACGGTATCTGTCCGCCGTCGAAGTTTCACCCAAGTCACGATCAGAGATCACACTGCCATTGGCCGGGTCAAGTGGGGCTTGAACACGTGGTGCGCTCCATTTGAAATCGTCCCCCAACCACCAGGCATCTGTTCGCAATTTGTATGGTATGTGCCTCATGCCGTGATCCTCCGAACTCGGGTCAGACGCAGTGCACCCAAAGCCGCCAGGATGATCAGCCCAAAAATCGCTTGAGGCTCGGGAGTGGATGATCCGCTGAACGCGGTTTTGGGATAGGCTGCAGCGCCGACGCCCGCCACCTGAGGCAGGACCACCGGAGTGACTCTTGCCGGTACCTCGCCTTCATTCACAACCTGTTTAGACACAGCCACAAATGAGGTGAACTGCGTCTGAAGATTGAACTTCAACCCAAGATCGGTGATCTGTGCCTCAAGCTTTCTGGGGTTGCCGGTCTGAACCGCCAGCGCGCGGTCCAAATCCGCAATTTTCGTCCGCGCCCAGGTCAATGGGATTGCAGTTCCTTGGCGCATATCATCTTCAGCGGTGGGCCTCGATGGCAGGTTAGGAGACAATGGCATTTGCGCGTCTCGACCCTGAACCAAGCCATTGATCTTGATGTCCGTAGGCCCGCCACCTTCGTATCGAGCCATAACCCGGATTGAGCCACCGTCGAAAAGGTCAGGGATATGCTGGGGAACTACGTCGGTGACATTCAGCCTGCCCCAATCGACGGATATGTCCGTCAGTACCGGCGATTTCAGGTCTTGGGCGAGCGTTTCAGCAACATCTGACGCGCGCTGAGTTGGGTCGACATATCGGGCATAGCCGCGACCTTCTTTGGCCATCCCATCCAAAAGGTAGCGATTGACAGCAGTGCCAACACCAAAGGCATAGATCCGAGCATCACCGATCTGGCGCCGGATTGTGCGCAATACATCCGCTTCACGCCCGATATAGCCATCGCTGAGAAAGACGACGATGCGCAGTGTATTCTCAGGTTGCCGCGTCGCAAAGGCGTGCCGGATTGCGTTATCGATTTCGGTTCCACCTCCAGCGCGGAGGTCGCGCACGTAGCGCAAACCAGACCGGATGTTGCCGTGTGTGGCGGGAACGGCTTGGGATGCGAATTCGTACGCGCCAGAAGAAAACCTGATCACGCGAAAATAGTCCTCGGGACGCAAACCGTGCAACGCAGCCTCCATAAAACGCTTGCTGGCATCCAGCGGTGCGCCGCCCATTGATCCCGAGGTATCGAGCACAAAAACCAGCTCTCGCGCCGTGATTTGATCCAATTGCGGAACCTTTGGGGGTTCGATCAGCAGCGACACAAAACCGCCACGCTCATCATGATGAGCCAGCACTCCGGCTGCTGTTTGATCGCTGCCAAGTTCATAGCGCAGAACAAGATCACGGTTGTCGATCACGCGTCCGTCCTTGAAGGTGGCACTGATTATTCCATCGGACTCATCAAGCTGCAGATCATGGGTGGCGCTTGTCAGATTGGAAACGGGGACCGCGCCACGCAGGTTCAGGGCCAGCGAAACGCGTGCGGGTTCAATCGTATCTGGGTTCGTCAGGCCTGGAACCGGCGGGTACTCGGGCAGCTTGGAAACCTCCCAGCCATCGATCTCGGCCACGGCGGAGGCGTCCAGCTCTTCTTCGTGGAAGTCCGACAGCACGACATTCTCGGAAGTCGGTTCAAAGTCCACCATGCCCTGATAGCGCGGCCCGACAACCAGTGGCAGCACCAACTCATAGCCGCCATCGATCTTTGGAACCGCCTGCACATAGCTCAGCGTCACTGTGATCGGCTGCCCTGGCATCAGGTTAGCAATGTTCTGCGTGAACATGTTGGGACGATGTTGGGTCAAAAGGGCTGCGGCCTTACCCTCTTGCTTTGCGGTTTCAAAGGTTTGTTCGGCCTCGTGCTTTTTCTGAACCTCAGCCTCAATCACTTCGTCACCAACCCGCATCTGCATGGCATAGACGGCGGCCTTTTGGTTCAGTGGAAACAAATACTCCGCCGACATTGGATCATCTGATGGGTTCACGAACACCTGCTGCACCTGAACGGTTGCAATATCGCCTTGAATATCAACGGAAAGGTCCGATTTGAGCAGCGGGAGATCCAATTGACCCGCCGCACTACTACCGACCAATCGGCCCGCGACGTCGTCTTCTGGTTGGGCGTAGACAATCCCGGGGCACAGTAAGAAGAGAAAAGCAAAGTGGCGTATCATATGTCCGTTCCTTTGATGGTTTGAATGTCCAGAGCTGCAATCGTGGCAGCGTCGAGTTGGGCGCGAAGCTCGCTGTCCAGACTCCATGGGGTAATCCTTTGCACGCTGCTCCAGGTGCCGCCGGAGCCGTTCAGCCAGCGCCAAATCGCTTCACCTACGCTGGGTGTGACGTGCCCGTTTTGTGAGACGTAGCTGACTGCGACGAGCCATTCGTGCCCATTTGGGCCGATCGCGCGATAGTAGGCACTCGGAACGCTGTCATAGCGTGTGCCAAGAAAGTGAACCTTGTAACCCAGACCCCTCAGGCAGATCTCCGGTGCATGCAGATGCCGCAGCGGTGCGCGCGTGCTGACCACATTCAGCCCCAGCGGACCAAACTGAGCCTTCTGCGCCTGCCCGCCATAGGCTTCGAAGTAGTGTGCCTCCATCGCAGTCAGAGGCACGCTTCGCATAAGATGCCCGTGAATTTGTGCGGGAAGGTTCGGAGTTGCCACACTGCCCGAAACATCCACTGGATTGGCCTTGAGGGACACGATGGCAATGCTGCCGACTAGGCAAGCAAGCCCGCCAAGCGCTTTGATGGATTTCGGCAGGATGATCCGGCTGGATTGTGGGCGGCCTGCACGTGCAACCGCATTGCGGGGCCGATAAAACAGCGCAAAGGGCGCAACCGTCAGAGCAAGCGTTACCAAGCCGATCAGGCTGTGCCAAGGTTCGGCCATCACATCCAGACCATGTGTAATCCCGATTGCCAGAAGTGAAATGCGCAGGCTATTGCCCAAGGCGGCGCATCCGATCACGGTCAAAACGCTGAGGCCACCAACATACAGTTTAGGACGCATGATCGCGTTCTGAGTGACCACAAAAGCCAGCGACAGCAAAAGCCCTGACGCGCCCGAGCATGGCAAGTCCACCAGAATGTCTTTCTGTTCCAAAGTGATGCGCACCCCGTCGCAAACGACACCTGAAAACAAAGAGCCAAGCATGTGACAGGACAATTCCGCCGAAACCATCTGCAACGGGAAGCCAAGCGTACGCTGCAAGACCATCTCGGCTGGTAAAGAAAACAAAAACAGAGTGGCCATCCAGAATGGCGAAAGCGCGAAGGGGCGACGATGCAGCTGCAATACCGAAACCAGCGCGAAAACATCCAATGCAAGCGCGCAAGCACTGAGGATATTGACCGCCAAAACCTGTCCTAGAAATCGGATCAAAGCGGCCAGCAACAACACGGCAATCGTAGGTATCTGAGAGCCCACTTCTTTTGGACGGCCGCTCAGAACGCTCACGCCGGCCAAACCAAAAATCAGCAGAACATAGATATATCCGTACGATCCGTAGGCCGGACTAAGCCAGCTTTGTGCAAGCCATTGCAAAGGCTGCGCTGCAAGAATTGCGGAGGCGGTTGCGAAGGTGCACCAAGCCAAGTTATCTGCGGTCAAACGTTTCATTCCGCCAGATGTGACCGGCGAATGCGCATTTCCCCTGCCCAAGATGTGCAGATTTTGATGAGACACTCTCAAGTGAGGTCTTTGTCGCTTTTCTCAGTCCTCAGCACACTGCGCGTATTGCCTCATGCCATGTAGGCTCTGCAATCACTTCTAAAGCGCGCCGAGCTTCAGGCGTCAGCAATGGATGCGATCATTGGAACACTGTGTTCTGCAGCGCACCAAAGGTGGTCAACTAGCGGGCACTTGTAGAAAATTTGACGGCTACTGGGTTCGCACCTTTTGCGCGCAGTTCTGCAACATGCTCACCCGTTTTGAGTGCGTCGACCCAAGCATCCAGATCTTTCGCGACCTTTTTACCGTCCAGATACCATTCAACAGGTTTTACTGTTGTTCGCCCTGTGAATGTGCCCCAGAGGTGTAGCGGTCTGTCTGCGCGCACCACCTGACCCTCCAAGGGATGAATGATGGCAAGCTCGGGCGAGACCGCAGGTAGCTTAACTGGCTTGGTGTCGGCCGTCGCGGTGGAATAGCCGTCATGCGCCAGAACCCTGATCCTGACTTTGTCGGCAGGGATAATGGCTGGGTCAATCTCCACTGAGTTGCCCGTCACGCCAACCGTCAGGCCGTTCCAGCGTTCGCCATCAGCGGACCATTGCAGCCAAATATCAGGGGCATAGCCTCGTTTGGCTCCATTCGTTTTCCAGGAAACCTTTAGACCAGATTTGCCAATACTGGCTTCGGCCGATGCTACTTGAATTGGCCGCGCCGGTCGTTTGCGTTCCCATAGGGTCTTATCGCCCTGGCAAATTCGAATTGCAGCTCCGAGGTCGACATCACCCATTGCAGCAATGAAATTGTAGGGCGGTTCAGCCGGATCCTTTTTGCCGCCTCCGCCGCAACCGCAGCCATCACCATTGGCGTCGTGCGTATCCATTGTAAAGACCGGCGCGGATGAGATAACCTCGTCGTTGTCGCCGATCAATTGAATGACAAGATCAGTGCGCGCGCCAGACATTCTTAGGGGTCGCGTTGGAACCCGCACGAGGCTTGCGACCGATGCTTGCATGTCTTTGTCAACCGCCCCGACAATCGTCACGAATGGACGTATCTGGTCTTGCCGGTCGACTTCCATGTCACCTGCCCCTGTCGCATTGCCGCCAGACACGCCTGTTGCCAGTGCTACGGGGTCAAATTCGGCGCGGTTCAGCATGTAGTTATGCGTAAAGATCGAAACCCAACGCGGGCCGCAATAGCCCATCAGATCCTCGCTGTTTGCTGGTCGGTGTATGGTCCCGTCATTTGTGTCGAGACCGTATTCGCCGATGCTCGCATCTGAATAGACTGTATTGCCGCTGGAATTGGTTGTTGTCATGCCGGTATCATAGGGTTCGTACAGCGGATAGCTCGCGTTCGGTGTGCCAACCGCTCCGCATGGGGCATGCGGTAAGCCCGCCTGATGGCCCAATTCATGCGCGAGCGTGACCGGATTGTTGGACAGGCCGGCACCGTTTCCGCCGCTGGCGCATCCTGTATTGCCATGCGAACGCGGTATCGCCGCATTCACCAGACCATAGTAAAGCCAGTCACCCTGATTGCCGTCATTCGTGCGCGCATTGGCCACGAAATTGAGGATTGGTGTCCAGTTGGGATCGCATCCACCCGCCGGGAACATATTGTTTGTCAGCCCCTGTGTTGTGGTCTGACTGTCGATGATCCGCACGTTGGGCGTGCTGCCCACCGGGAAGACCCGAAGCGCAAAACTGGTGTCAGCGGCCACCTGTGCTGCGTTAGGTGCTGGCAACGTAATATTCGCTCCACCACCCATTGGTGGGCCTTGATAGCCGATCGTGACGGCTGCAACGCGCAACTCTTGCTCAAGGTCGACATCGACAAGCTGTTGGGCTGTGTCACTTCCGCCATAGCAATCATCCGGCGAAGAGACGGTGATCGAAAGACGCAATAGCCCCGTCATAACGTTGGCCGGAATGATGAAGTTCAGAGTCGCATCGATATCGCGGCGCTCTGCGTCATAGCTGGAGAAACTGTCCTGGGCCGTCATCGGGGCATTGAACGGAGGGATACTGGCCACCGTGGACCAAACTCCGCCAACCCGGCGTTCCACTTGAAGGGTACCGCCGACATTGCCGAGCTGCCCGTTGTCGAAATTCGGATCCTGCCCGCTGCGCAAATATGTCCGAACCCAAGCCGATTTATTGGCCACTAGTTGCAACGAGTTGTCTGGGCCGCGATCAGCCGGATCCGTCAGATGCTGGGCGGCACGGTAATACTGGATCGCCTGCGTTACCTCTATCCCGTCGATGGACAGGTCCGGCGGGTTCTGGAAAACGAGGTCCAGACCCTGACTGACGGTAGCTGGTTTGCATTGCCCGGTCGCGACGATTTCGACACGTACCTTTGTCGTCTGATTGAAATCGGTTTGATCAAAGTCCCAACGCCCCAGATCAGGGGCCGGTGCAATCTGTGCAATAACAGCACCGGTCTCGGTGTTCACGATGCGAACTGTCACAGTGTCTGCGGCACAAACTTTCCAGCGGATTTTGAGGACCTCGCCAGGCAACAGACAGTCGTCATCTTGATGCCCTTTGACGATGAACTTGAGGATATCAGCGCTTGTGCCTTCGAACTCAGCCAACATCTTTCCGCTTATGCGGTAGTCCAGAAAACGATCACAGACGTTGATGGTCTGAGCAGGCGGGATGATCGTCAATCCGCACCCCGCATTGGTGGGCACGACCACGCAGATGCGTTTGTCCGACCACGAGGTCGGCTCCACGATCGGGCCGGGATTCATCGTTCCATGCTGAGTGAACTGCACTTTCCCAGCAATATCGCCGAAGCCGCATCCGCAAATAGCGACAGTATCACCGGGGCAAGCACGCTCGGGGTTGATCTCGGTCACGGTGTAACAGTCGATACTGCACCAGTTCCGATAGGCATCTGTGATGCAATCCAAAATGGGCTGGCGGACACAAAGGTGACAGCAAGGCACCTGACCGCAGTGGGCCTGATCGGTGCAGATACACAGCACGTATTCCAACAGATCAACAAAGTGCCGCTCTGAATGAGGCTTTTTGCAGATCAGGTTGACGGCTGCTTCGTGTAGCGCGGTTAACACTTGGAAACGACATAGTTGCTCCAACAACGCGCCGACATATTTGACCATTGTTGGTCGGTGACCGCAGGACACATGCATCGCAGCGAAAACCATCAGGCTCATGTCTTCGTCGGCAATCAGGGATTTTCCCGTCGGACAGACATGGTCGGAACAGCAGGCGGACTCATTTTTGGATTTGACCGGTTTGCAGTCGTCGTTATTGCAATCTTCGTCAAAAATGTCCTGCAACACGCCGCCAGCGTCCTCACCGGACGCGCCATTGCAGCCACAACCCATTGGCGACGTGGCGCAAAGGGCATTGAGCACATCCACAAATCGCCCCTTGGCAGCAATATTTCCCTTCAGAACATGCCATGCGTCATCAAGCGCATTGCCGAAGATCGCAAGCGTTGGGCGAACGCACTCAGAGAGGTCCACGCGCTTTCGCTGCAACCGCCCGGCATCGGCAAGCTCAAGTGCTTCCTCTATGTCGTCCAAGATACTGTCCGGTAAAAATGGCTTGTCGGGTGCAACCCAGCTTAACGGGCGGTTCAGGTGGCAGATGAGTTCTTCTGCCGGAACGGCAACGTCGAAATTTATGCCTTCGCTACAGGAACAGTCTTCTACCTTGAGCCGGGCCTTGTGAATGCGCGTTCCATCACGATCGCGCAGCTTCATCCGAAGTTCCATGGGGCCTTCGCATTTACAATCCTCAGGGATTTTTGACGGATCTACTGTGAGCACAAATCGGCCATCAGCGGCCGTCAATACACACCCCAAGTCGATCTTACAGTCATCTCGCTTGTGCCAGACGTCGCCAAAAACGGCGCGAATATTAACCAGTAGTCCGTGTACGGGTTGGCCGTTTTCCTTCTGAGTGACACGACCGAAAACAAATTGAAAGTGACTAGGCATAGCTGAAACAAGCCTCCGATTAAAATATGAACTTCTGCTGATTTCACTTGGGAATTGCGCCAAAAAGGACGCTTTGCACCAATGGCGACCAAGTGTTATATGCAAATTTCAAATAGGTTTAATGTTAATTAAATTTGATATTATTCTGCGCCAAAATCCCCAAAATGTCAATCAAATGCCGCCCCCGGTGGCGCTCTGGGCAGCATTTGGAGCCGTGGACACGGCACCCCTTCCGGACGGTGACATGTGTGGAATATCGCTCAGCTCTAAGGTGAAGGTCGCGTTTTTGGGGCAATTTTACCGCGCATGCGGCCCAAAACACCGACGGCCCTTTGCGGCATTTCGTCCAACTTTCAAGTTGGTGCGGCGGAAGACGCAGCAGCAGACATTGGTGCGAGTGCGTGAACTATTATCGCGCAACGACCTGGGCGCGGACTAAGCCGAGGTTCGAGTATTTCACTCGGACACCGCCTTGTATTCTGGAAGTTTGGACAAGGCAGATTTCAGGGCGTCGCCCCAACCTTCCGATATCGTTCGAAAGTACTGATCGTCACTCTCAAACCTGGACCTCGTGCCAGCCTCAAGACTGTCTTCATCGTAAAGCAGTAGATCCAACGGTGCCCCAACAGACAAGTTCGCCTTGATCGTGGAATCGAAGCTGACGAGCAAGAGTTTCACGGTCTCTGGAAAGCTCATTTCGGGATCGTAGGCCCGCACCAGAATTGGGCGGCCGTATTTTGTCTCTCCGATCTGAAAGAATGGGGTGTCGTCGCCTGCCTCGATAAAGTTGCCTTCTGGGTAGATCAGGAACAATCGGGACGGCCCGCCCTTAATCTGCCCACCCAGAATGAGCGTTGCGTGAAAGGCGCTGTCAGCTTGCTGCCCAGACCGGGCATGCTCTTCGATGACATCGTTCAACGTAGCCGCGACCAATTGCGCGACCTGAAACATTGTCGGCGCTTCCAGGATCGAGGGAGAACGATCTTCCGGTGCCTTTGTACGCTCCTCAAGCAGGCTTACCGTGGCCTGAGTGGTTGCCAGATTGCCTGCGGTCAACAGAGTGATCGACCGCTCACCTTCCACCGTCCAGTTGAACATCTTGTTAAAGGTCGAAATATTGTCGACGCCAGCATTCGTGCGCGTATCGGACATGAACACCAGTCCGCGGTTCAGCCGCATGCCCACAGCATAGGTCATTAAGTTCTCCGTTACTGCTGTGCGACTTGCAACTGTACTGTCAATTGCTCGCCCGCTGTCCCAATTCTGTTACCTATTACCGGCGCAGCTTGGGCATAGTCCAGACCGGTTGCGACGCGTACATAGCGATGATCAGGTGAAATTCCGTTGGAAACGTCAAATCCCACCCATCCGAGCCCGTCCAAATGCACTTCGGCCCAGGCATGGGTCGCGTCCTGCAGCTCGGTTTCGTTCATCATCAGGTAACCCGAAACATAGCGCGCAGGCATTCCGATCTTTCGAGCGCAGGCAATGAAAATATGCGCATGGTCCTGGCACACGCCACACCCCGCTGCGAGGGCCTCTTCAGCACTCCAACCCGGATGCGAACTTCCCACTTCATAGGTGACCCGAGATCGAATAATTTCGGACAAGGCGTGTATCTGCTGAAGCGGTTCTCCTTGGGGCAGCGCACCGATCACGTCGGCAACCCCTTTTCCTGGCGTTGTCTGAGGCGTGCTCCGATTAAAAAGCCACAGCGGTGTCGACCCTTCGTGGCGTCCCAGGACACCATGTGTGTCTTCCACCGCCACAACGCCTTCGGATATCAAGGAAATGCTTTGGGTATTTGCTTCGAAACTGATCAATTCCACTGTGTTGCGGTGGTAGTCTTCAAAGCTCAGCTCCTTGACCCCTCCGATGACTGCAGTGCTCCAGTTTTCAATGGTCTGATTGCGAAATGACTTTGGCGTTTTCCTAAGCTGCTGCAGTCCAAAGGGGACCGGCGCGTCGAAATCGTATCGTGTCTCATGGCGAATGTGCAGTTTCATGGGCTACTCATAGAACCGGTAGTCAATCTCGATCTGGCGACTTAAGTTACCGAGATCTTTCAGAAAATCCTGAATGTATTCATGCAACCCCAACTCAAAGATATCAGATATCTTCTGGTCCAGATATTTCTCGTACAGTGCATTTGACGCGGCGCATGACGGACCCGCAAAGCCATAGTCTTTCTTCAGGTAGGACAGGTTTTCTTGAATCTTTCTACAACAAAAGTGAAGACTGCGGGGCATCCGCTCATCCAAGATCAAAAACTCAGCAATGTCAGACGGTCGGGTTTTCTGACCGTGGGTCATTCGATAACCGCCGCCAGCTCCGACGGAGCGAAGGATGCTTTCCCACTGGATGTTGTCCAGTGACGAGCCGACTGAGAACGCCGTGGGCAACAGAACGTAGTACTTCACGTCCAATATGCGCCCCGTGTTATCGGCCCGTTCGACAAAAGTGCCGATGCGGGTGAAATCGAAAATATCATTGCGCAGCATGGTGCCCAAAGTGGCGCCACGGACCAGGGCGGCCTGGTGGCGAATAAGCTCCAACATGGCGGGCAAATCGCGCTCATTAACGCGGCGCTTCATCGCCTCGTCAATTTGCATCCAACTTGCGTTTACCGCGCTCCAAACATCGTGGGTAAGTGCGGTTCGAACAAGGCGTGCGTTGTTCCTTGCCTGTTTGATGACCGACTTGATCGAGGATGGGTTGTCGGCATCGCGCAACACCCAATCCACAGCGTTGTCTTTTGAAATGTCATCGTACTTGGCGTGGTATCCATACAAAACGCCAGCCGTTTTCAGTACAGAGCCCCATTCTTCGGCAGAGTTCTTGGAACGGGTCAACGCCATCCTCTGACCTGTTTCAAGCAGCCTCGCCGTGTTTTCCGCCCGTTCGAGGTAACGGGACATCCAGAACAACCCGCCAGCAGTTTTTCCCAGCATGGTCAGTCCTCCAGAACCCAAGTGTCTTTGGTCCCGCCGCCCTGACTTGAGTTCACGACGAGCGATCCTTTCTTCAGCGCCACGCGTGTCAAACCGCCGGGCGTGATGTTAACCCCATCTGGGGACACCAAAACAAAGGGGCGCAGATCAACGTGCCTGGGTGCGAGCCCCGAGCGCGCAAAAATTGGAACCGTCGAAAGCGACAAAGTCGGCTGAGCAATATAGTTCCCGGGTCTCTTCTTCAGCTTTTCACGGAAAGCTGAAATCTCTTTCTTGCTGGCCGTAGGGCCAATCAACATACCGTAACCGCCAGACCCATGTACTTCCTTGACCACGAGGTCGGACAGGTTGTCCAGCACGTAGGACAGAGACTCTGGATCGCTGCAACGCCAGGTGGGTACATTTTGAAGCAGAGGTTTTTCGCCCGTGTAGAATTCAACGATTTCAGGCATGTAAGAGTAGATTGCCTTATCATCCGCAATTCCTGTGCCCGGAGCGTTCGCAATAGTGATGCCCCCCGCGCGGTAGACATCCAGGATGCCGGGAACGCCCAGCGCGCTATCAGGGTTGAAATTCAGCGGGTCTAAGAAATCGTCATCGACCCGTCGATACAGTACGTCGATAGGCTTGTAGCCGCGAGTAGTGCGCATACAAACGCGGCCGTCGACAACCCTCAAGTCGTGTCCTTCAACCAATTCCACAGCCATCTGGTCCGCAAGAAACGCGTGTTCGTAATAGGCTGAGTTGTAGATACCGGGGGTCAAAACCGCGACCGTGGGCTCTCCCTCGGCACAGGCCGGTGCGCAGGCTGCAAGAGATCGCCTCAAATTTCGCGGGTAGTCGGAAACATTTCGAACATTTGTGGCACTGAAGAGCTCGGGGAACATCTTTAGCATCGTTTCCCGGTTCTCCAGCATATAGCTGACACCGGATGGCGTGCGCGCGTTGTCCTCAAGCACAAAGAACTCATCTGGTCCGGTTCGCACCAGGTCAACGCCGACGATATGCGTATAAACCTGACCGGGCGGCGAAACGCCGAGCATCTGCGGCAGGAACGCTTCGTTTCCGGCGATCATCTCGGCTGGTACGCGTCCGGCTCTAACGATTTCTTGGCGGTGATACATGTCGTGAAGAAAGGCATTAATTGCGCGTACCCGCTGTTCGATACCGCGTTCTAGACGCTGCCACTCTCGCGCGGAAATGACGCGCGGCACGATATCAAACGGTATCAACCGTTCCTCTGCTTCCGCTTTTCCGTAGACATTAAATGTAATGCCCGTCAGCCTGAAGACTTCCTCAGCCTCGCGCTGCTTGGCTCTTAGCCGTGATACATCCTCCGCATCAAACCAACGACCGATCTCTTCGTATGGACCTCTGAGCGATCCATCGCTGTTGAACATTTCATCAAAATACTCACTCATGCGAGAAGTTTGACGATCAATTCAGGGTTTTCAAGTCATTCGGTCCTTTTTGGTAAGCACTTCTGGAAGAAACGCCTATTTTTCAAGCGAGTTGGTGCATCCACCAATTTGAACAACGCCGCTGGTTTTTTAGTTCGAATTCATGCGGCTTTGTTGCACAAATCGAGGAGAAGGCTTGCTCCCGCTTTCCCCTGACAGACTTATACTTCGGGCTCTGCGACGAATGCGAGACCCCTTGGGATCAAACACTTGATCGGCGAACATTTGGCTGGATTTCGATCCCGCGGCTGATACCTTGCCCTTGCATCGGTTTTTAGCTGCACAAAAAATGTACGAAAAGTCTATTGGAGCACACTTTTGGTCATTCCTTTTCACGTTCGGGAAATGCTTCAACGCATTAAAGCGCGTTTTGACGCCGATCAGATACCCCAGCAGATGGCGCCGAGCGACGCGGAGTTTTCAACATTGCGCCCCTCCCGCAAGCCGACCAAAGAGATGGTCGAACGCTTTTGGGGCAAATTGAAGCCCACAGCCAGCGCAGACGATCAAGCACAGATCGCGGATCCGGCGACCATCGAAGACGCCGAAATCTACGGTGCCAATATCGAGAATTTCATCGGGACGGTTAAGCTGCCTGTCGGGGTTATTGGCCCCTTGCGCTTAAACGGGATGAACGCAAATGGCGATTTCCATGTCCCCCTCGCGACCACCGAGGCCGCGCTGGTTGCGTCTTACGCCCGGGGCGCTTACGCCGCCACCCGTTCAGGCGGTGTCAGCACTGCCGTTCTGTACGAAGGTGTGCTCCGTACACCAGCCTTTGTATTTGAGAGCCTGCTAAAGGCTGGGCAATTCGTGGATTGGGTGGTGACAAATGTCGACATTCTCCAATCTGCGGCCGAAGCGACAACCCGTCATGGCAAGCTTGTCTCACTGGAGCCGTTCATCGACACCAACGTCGTTTTCCTGATTTGTCGGTATACCACAGGGGATGCTGCGGGTCAGAACATGGTGACCATCGCTACCGACGCCTTGTGCCACGCCATCGCAGATAGCTGCCCTGTCTCGATTGAAGACTGGTATGTCGAAGGTAATTTCTCGGGCGACAAAAAGGCCTCGGCTTTGGGGTTGGTGACGGGGCGCGGGCGCAAGGTCAGCGCCTCGGTCACGCTTCCGGCTGAGATTGTCGAGAAGACGCTGGGGACCACGGTCGAAGCGATGCTGGACTATGGCCGTGTCGCCAATCTGGGGGCGCATTTGTCGGGCCAATTCGGCGCGCAGGCACATTATGCCAACGGGCTGGCGGCGTTCTATATCGCAACCGGACAGGACGCGGCCTGCGTTGCCGAAAGCGCAATGGGCGTCACGCGCATGGAACCTAGAGGCGACGATCTGTTCTGCTCGGTGACACTTCCTAACATCCTTGTCGGCTCGGTCGGTGGCGGGACCGGTTTGCCCAGTCAGACAGCGGCGCTGAACATACTTGGCCTAAGAGGCAACGGAAATGGCACAGCTTTGGCCGAGGTGGCCGCAGCCACATGCCTCTGCGGCGAAATCTCCATTGTCGCCGCAATAGCTGCAGGCCATTTCACCCGCGCCCATGAAAGCCTGGCCCGCCACAGATGAGTATTCAGAACCGATTCTGGATTTACCAGTCCGAGCGATTTCCGCTAAAGAAAACCGTCCCACTGCTGCTGGTGTTCTCCTCAGCCAGCATTTGTGTGTCAGCCCGTCTGGCCGACCGCCCCTTGCCCGAGTGGCCCGCCTTTGCCGCCGGTTTTGTGCTGGCTATGGCGTTGTTCTTCCAGATGCGGGTCTGCGATGAGTTCAAGGACGCCGAGGATGACCGGCGGTACAGGCCCGACAGGCCAATCCCACGTGGATTGGTCTCGCCGGGCGAAATCCTGAGCCTTGGATTGTTGACGATCCTACTGGCGCTTGCTGCGGCATGGTTCTGGCACCCTCCCGTTTTGTGGCTGTTGGGTGCGGTCTGGATCTGGCTCGCAGCAATGACGGTTGAATTCGGCGTTCCGGTTTGGCTGAAGGCCCGACCGGTTCTTTACCTGCTCAGCCATATGGCCATCATGCCCTTGATTGATTTGTTACTGACCGGCCTCGAATGGTTGCCAGCAGGCGGGGCAGCGCCCTCGCTTTGGCTATTTCTGGCACTGTCCTTTGTGAATGGCTGCGTCCTTGAGATCGGGCGCAAGCTGTGGGCGCCGGAAAACGAAATCGCCGGGGTCGATACCTATTCCGGCCTTTGGGGGCCTCGTTTGGCGGGGCGTATCTGGATCGGCTGCGTCCTGGTTTCCTACGCTCTCCTTGTCGGCACAGGCAGCGCCACCGGAGTCGGCTGGCTAACCGCCCTGATCGGCGCGCTGGCACTTGTGCCCTGCGGAATTGCCGCCCTCCGCTACACTCAGACACCCACCGCAAAAGCCCAAAACAGGATGGACACAGTATCCGGCCTATGGGTGTTCTTCTGCTATGCTGCGGCTGGTTTTCTACCCATCCTCATCGGAGCCGTTGCATGAGTTTCATCGTTTCCCAAACGGACGCCACCGATGTCTCGGTTGTCGGAGGGAAAGCGGCGGCCCTTTCGCATCTTGCGCTGCACGGGTTTTCCCCACCCGCGTTCTTTGTCATCCTCAATGATGCATTTCGCATGGGGCAATCAGGACCCATCGCGCAAAAGAACCTGAAATCGGCTGTGACTGCCGCGCTTGAAACGCTCGGACCCGGGCCTTACGCGGTGCGCAGTTCCGGCCGGTCCGAAGATGGTGTGGAGCACAGCCACGCGGGACAGTTCGATACGGTCTTGAACGTCCCCGGCAAAGATGTGATCGCAGCGGCCAAGCAGGTCTGGCGATCCGGTTTCTCAGCCACGATTGAGACTTACCGGGCGGTCAAATCCGGCGGCGAGGCCGAAGCCCCTGCGATCATCGTGCAATGCATGATTGATGCCAAAGCGGCCGGTGTCGCCTTTTCCGCCGATCCGGTCAGTGGTCGTCGCAATGTGGTCGTGATCTCGGCCATTGACGGGCTTGCGGAGCAGCTTGTGTCAGGCGAAGCGGACGGAGAAGACTGGATCATCGGCTCGGATGGCGTGCCGGAAAGCGCTCCGGGCACCCCCGCATATTTGACCCTGCCCGAGGCACAATCTATCGCGGCCCTCGCCCGAAAGGCCGAGGCGCTGTTCGGTTCCCCTCAAGACATCGAATGGGCGATTGATGCGCAAGGGCTGCATATTCTGCAGGCCCGACCGATCACCACGACTCTGCGCCCAACGCCACTTGCAGATCAGACCCTGACCATTTTCGACAATTCCAACATCGTCGAAAGCTATCCGGGGATCGTCAGCCCGCTGACTTATTCCTTTGCCCTGCATGTGTATTCTCAGGTGTATCGCGCTTTCGTCAGGCTTTTGGGAGTGTCCCGGCATACGGTTGCCCGGAATCCAACCGTGTTTGACAACTTACTCGGACGGGTGGACGGGCGCGCCTACTACAATTTGATCAACTGGTATCGCGCGCTGGCAATGCTGCCCGGGTTTTCGCTAAACCGCGACTACATGGAAACGATGATGGGCGTTTCTGAACCGATGCCACGTGAGGTTACGGATGCTCTTGCCCCGCCGCCCACCGTCGGCTGGCGCAAGCTTGTGGACTACGCGAAACTGTCAAAAGTTGCGGGCGGTCTGATATGGCAAGCCATCCAACTGCCACGGACCCGGCGTGATTTTTATCATAGATTGAACGACATCTTGCAGGCGGAGCTGGATGTGGATGCCTTGAATGCGACCGAACTGGCCGCTGAGTATCGTCGCATTGAAAGCACCCTGCTGGATAGGTGGGATGCGCCGCTGATCAACGATTTCCTGTGTATGATTGCCTTTGGTGGCTCGCGCAATCTGCTGGAAAAGTGGCTGGGCGAGGACGGGTTGACCCTGCACAATGACCTCATGATCGGACAGGGCGATATCGTTTCAGCGGAACCCGCGCAACGCATTGCCCGAATGGGAGAACTGGTCCGGCAGGCAGGTCTTGCCGAGCCGCTAAAGGCCAGTGCGGAACTGTCGGTTTTGTCCGGACACCCCCAGATCGAAGCCGAGATTGATGCCTTTCTTGAGAAGTTCGGCGACCGGTGTACGGAGGAACTCAAACTGGAAAGCGTTCCGCTGCGCGACGACCCGACCAGCCTGTTGCTAGCGATTGCAGCCAGCGCCGAACGTCCCACGACTGGGCGTCAGGAAGGTACTGAGCCGGACTGGAAGGTGCTGTTTCCGTCAAACCCCTTCAAACGGCATTTGGCCAAATGGATTTTGGGCTGGACCAAGGCGCGCGTGCGCGACCGGGAAAACCTGCGCTTTGAACGCACGCGTATCTTCGGCTATGCCCGCCGTGTGTTTTTAGGCATAGGCCGGGAATTCGCTGCCCGTGATCTGCTTTCATCACCAAAGGATGTATTCTTCCTGACAACTCAAGAAGTTCTCGGAGCGGTTGAGGGCTTCAGCTTGTCACCCGACCTGAAAGGCATCATTGCGAGGCGCAAACATGAGTATGACGCCTCCTCCCGACGCTCCGACCCGCCCGAACGTATCGAAATCCGTGGTCCCGCTATCGCACCGATCTGGTCAGAAGATGTGGAAGCCGAGGCAGATACGGCACGAGTGAAACACGGCACGGGTTGTTCCGCAGGACAGATAAAAGCGCGCGCGCGTGTGATCCGTGACCCGCGCACCGAAGCCCTGAACCCCGGAGACATTCTGGTCGCCCGCCACACCGACCCGGGCTGGATTGCCGTGTTCTCGAACGCCTCCGCCATCGTCGTTGAACGAGGGTCGCTGTTGTCACATTCGGCCATTGTCGCGCGCGAGTTGGGCATCCCTTGCGTTGTCGGCCTGAAAGGCGCCACGCACTGGATTGAAGATGGCGAGATGATCCGTGTAGACGGGGCAAGCGGCGCAGTGGAGCGGTGCGATGGGTAGCAGCGAGATCGAGACAAAAGCGGATTTCGACCATATCCGCTATGCCCAACTGTGGGAGGACGCAGATGTCCTAGCCTCAGCCTTGGGTGAGTGTGCGGGCAAGACGCTGGTGTCCATCTGCTCGGCCGGGGACAATGCGCTTGCGATGCTGACACTCGATCCCGAGCGTGTTGTGGTTCTGGACCTGTCGCCAGCTCAGATCGCCTGCCTCAGGCTTCGGATCGCGGCCTATCAGGTTCTGACCCATCCCGAATTCATAGAACTCACAGGCTCACGCGCAAGTACGCGACGGGGTGCCCTGCTGAACCGGGTTTTGGGGGCCACCGATGTCGAAACGCGCGCCTTCTGGAAGGCGCTGACCCCGGAGGTTGAAAAACATGGTATCGGCGGTGTCGGCAAGTTCGAGCGTTATTTTCGCATCTTTCGAATCTGGCTGCTACCGCTCGTCCATTCTCGCCGGACCATTGAAGCGGTGTTCACCCCCCGCTCGCCGACAGAGCGCCAGACCTTTTTCGACAAACAGTTCAACACGGTGCGATGGCGGCTTTTGCTGAACCTCTTCTTCTCGCGTTTCGTCATGGGACGCATGGGTCGAGACAGTGCGTTCTTCGACCATGTCGAGGGCAGCCCCGCGCAACATGTCGCCCGCCGTATCCGTCACGCGGGGGTCACCACTGATCCCTCGCAAAACCCCTATCTACACTGGATTCTCAAAGGCAATCACGGTGACGCGCTACCAATGGCCTGGCGGCCCGAGCACTATGAGACGATCCGATCCCGATTGGATCGTCTGGACATCCGCCTTGGGTCGCTCGAGGCTTTTGTATCGACCGGTGAGAAAGCCAGTGGTTTCAACCTGTCCGACATCTTTGAATACATGTCCCCCGAGACCTTCCCGCAGGTCTACGGTTCTATCCTGACCGCTGCTGAGCCAAGCGCCCGATTGGTCTATTGGAACATGATGGCACCCCGTCGGGTTCCGTCGAAATACTTAAACCGCGTCAAAACCCTGACCGACATCGAAATGCAGCAGAAAGCCTGCGACATGGCATTCTTCTATTCCGATTTCGTCGTCGAAGAGGTTCAGCCGTGACTATTCTTGGGCAGATCCTGTTGGCGGCGGGGTCCGTGGTCGCCTTGATCGGCGTCATGATGGTCATACGGTATCTGGCCAAAACGGCGGGGTTGAGTTCAGAAGTACAGCGCAAACTGATGCATGTCAGCACCGGCCTCTTTGCGTTGCTTTTACCCTGGCTCTTTCCCGATCGCTGGCCGGTCTACATGCTGATTGCAGCCACAATCCTGGTGATGCTGGTGCTCCGCCTTCCGCGCTTTTCATCGGGTCTGGGCGCGACCCTGCATGGGGTAGAGCGTACGTCCTACGGTGACTTTCTGCTCGCCTTGTCGGTTGGGCTTTGCTTCCTGCTAGCTGGGGAAAACACACTGTTCTACATCCTGCCAATCGCCGTTCTGACACTGGCCGATGCCGCCGCTGCGCTGGCCGGGACCGCCTATGGAACCAAACGCTACGTGGTGGAAGACGGCGACAAGAGCTTGGAAGGCTCAGTCGTGTTTTTTGTCGTAACGCTGTTGGTTGCGATCATTTGCTTCTTGTTCATGTCGAAACTCCCGCCATCCAACATCATGATGTTGTGCCTTATGGTGGCGGGTTTTGGCACATTGGTCGAAGCGCAAAGTTGGCGCGGGTTTGACAACCTGTTCCTGCCGCTTGGCTTGTTGATTTTTCTGAACGGCCACTACCACAGTTCTTTGGCAGAACTTGCCCTGTTGGCTGCCCTGTTCTTTGCTGCTCTTGCCAGTTTCGGCGTGGTGGGAACCAAGCTGGGCCTGACCAAACATGCGACCCGCGTGTATGTTGTTGCGGTTTTTTTGCTGCTGGCCGCGGCAAAATTGCAGAATACTGTACTGCCGATTATGGTTCTTGCTGCGCACGGATGGGCGCGCACTGCTTCTCCTTGCGACAGCAAGTACCCTGATCTGGATATCATCGCCGCCTTAGGACTTTTGGGGTTTGGTTGGCTTGCGATGGGACATGCAACAGGATGGGACGCGATTTCATTTTTTGGACTAAGTTCGATGGGGCTGGCCATGGGGCATATTGCAGTGGCGCTGCGTTCCAGCCCAATCGCGATACCGCTTGCTGCAGCTGTTTTGTTCGCCATACGGACTTGGGTTGTTTCCCAGAATTCCGAACAGTCGAACTGGGCCGAGCCTCTGACGGCTTTGGTACTGTTTTCACTCCTTTGCACAGCCGCAGTGCCGTTGGCCCGACCACACTGGTTCGAAAAAGACAGAGTGTTTAGTCTCACGCTGTTGGCCCTCGCCCTGCCCTTGTTTTACTACGTTTGGAGCGTTGCCGGATCGCTTGGCGCAGGTGTTGTTTCATGACCAAAGAAACCATCAAAACAGCGGATGCAAAACTGACCGTCTACCTGAACGGCCCGAACTGGGAGGGCGCACCGACCGCAACCTTCGGTGATTTTTCCTGCAAAACACCTGAGGCCGGTGCTGAGATTCTGCGCGAGGGGATAGAGCGGGTGCAAGATGCGTGCCTAAACCGCATTATTGGGCCTATGTCGGGCGATACGTGGCACAGCTACCGCTTTGTCTCGGACAGCGACAGGTCTGCTCCGTTCCTGATGGAGCCCAGCAACAAACCGCATGAGCCTGAGGTTTTCCGGTCGGCAGGGTTTGCGGAGATCAGCCGGTATTTCTCGGCCCGGGTGCCACTGCAGGCCGCTTCTTCGACCGCACCGCCGGATAGCAGCAGCTTCGTGGTGGAGGCCTGGGACGGTACCGACCCCGAGGCCCTCTTTCGTCAGGTCTTTGAACTCTCAACCCGGGCGTTCTCAAACAACGCGTTCTACAAGCCGATATCCGAGGCGGATTTTCTGGCCATGTATATGCCGGTTGTGCCGATGATGAAGCGCGACCTGATCTTGTTTGCACGCCGCAAAGACGGGACATTGGCAGGTTTTTTGTTCGGCATTCCCAACTATGCCGAAGGCCCCAATCCGAAATCCGCCATCCTTAAGACCTACGCCAGTCTCGAACCGGGAGCTGGGCGGCATTTGGCCCACAGGTTTCACAAGACGGCATTCAGCATGGGGTACGACACGGCTATTCATGCGCTGATCCATGATGACAACACCTCGGCTGACCGCAGCGCCGCCGAAGGCGCAACGATCTTCCGGCGCTATACCCTGCTTGGGCGCAAGCTGAATGACTGACCTATTGTCCCATTTCGCCGCTGCGGTTGAGCGGGCTCCAAACCAGACCGCAATTGTGGACGGCAAGGGGTGCCAGATCAGTTTTCGGGACCTATACAAACGCGTTCAGAAATTGGCGGGTCGGTGGCACGGCAAGGGCATCCAACCAGGGGATCGTGTGCTGTTGGCAATGCCGGTCAACGCAGACCTCTATGCCAGTCTGGCTGCCCTGTGGTCCCTTGGAGCCACCGTTGTCTTGCCGGAACCAGCCATGGGACGGGCCGGTCTGCGCCATGCCATTCGGACAACAAACCCAAAAGCGTTCTGTTCGGCGGGCCCGTATGCCTTGCTAAAGTTTCTGGTTCCCAGCCTTTGGCCCCTTCCCTTGCTCACGCCCGGAGAAGGCCACATCACCCCGACAGTGCACAAGGTGCAACCGGATGATATCGCCCTTATCTCCTTCACCTCCGGCACAACAGATCAGCCCAAAGCCATTCCCCGCTCGCACGCGTTTTTGATGGCACAGTACGATGCCATCGCACCCCTCCTCCACAGCGACAAGGCCGAGCGCGACCTGGTTGCCTTTCCGGTGTTCACCCTGATCAATCTGGCGGCCGGGCGCACGAGTGTTTTGCCAAACTGGAGGCTCAGCAAGCTGGACCGCCTGTCGCCCACGCAGTTGGAACGGTGGATTCACGCGCAGAACGTCTCCCGTGCCCTGATCCCGCCATCTCTCTGCGAAAAGCTGGTTCGATCCGAGGACATAGGGCCGTTGCGCACAGTGTTCACCGGTGGTGGCCCGGTGTTTCCAAACCTGGTGGAGGCATTGAGAAGCCGACACAGGCTGTCGGTTGTGTGTGTCTACGGCTCGACTGAGGCTGAACCGGTCGCGCATCTCGATACCACCGACATCTCGGAGGAGGATCACCGCGACATGGCTTCTGGGAGGGGGCTGCTCGTCGGCGACCCAGTTCCTGACATCAAGGTCCGCATTCGCGACAATGAGATTCAGGTCGCCGGCGCACATGTGAATGAAGGGTATTTGGACCCGCGTCACTCACAACAAAACAAAATCAAGGAAGGTGATATTGTTTGGCACCGGACTGGTGACGCGGGCACGCTGGATGATGACGGACGTTTGTGGCTTTGGGGGCGTATCGGGTCCGAAATTGAAGTCGCTTCAGGTACGCTTTTCCCCTTTGCGATCGAAGTCGCTGCAAAGCAGTGGCCGGGCGTGGATCGATGCGCGCTTGTCACTACGAAAGCTGGCCCCACTCTCTGTGTCCAGGGAACACAAAAGTACCTCGAGGATTGGAAGCGTTCTGCGCTTGGGTTTGGCGTTCCCAATGTGGTTTCGATTGAGAGCATCCCTATGGACAAGCGCCATGCCTCTAAAGTCGATCGCGCGAAACTGGAAAGCAGCCTGACAACTTAGGCACGATACGGCTCAACAATCGCCAAAGCTCCTTACCTGAACGGCTCCTTCGCCTTGCTGAAGGACGTATTCTTATCCGCGTTTAAAAAATCATCGAATACGAGGCCTCTACTTCCTGGGTCGGTTCGGCCGACTAGAGCCCTTGTTGAGGAACCGAACCCATCAATCACGGGGAGCGCATGAGACGCCGCTCGTTGGCTGATCAAGCGCGGTGATGGAATAGACGGCGAAGCCGTTGAGACCCATCATGCCGGGCCAGGAACCCAGCAGGTTTCTTGAAAGAGTGCGCATGTTTCCCGATGCAGAAGCAAGCGCAAACGACTATTGGCTGAAATGCCTCACCATACCGAACCACTATCGTCACTGAACCCGTATTATGTGAAGCGATATCTGTTTAAGTGGTCAGTTCCCCTGCGAAGCTCACGCACCATCACTCATTTACTTCTGGCAGAAGGCATCGATCTCAATTGCAAAGAACGGTCAAATCCAGCCCATAGTGGACACCAGTCTATGCTCAATCTTATGCTCTAACCTAAGCTCTTGAAAAACTATCAGTCGATAGGCCAATCTCAACTGTAAGGCTAATCCCGCGCGCCAACTACGGAACCCTGAATGCGGCTGATCAGAATATGTTTGATTTCGGTGGCGCTGATGGCAGTGACCATAGTCGGGTTAAGGTGGACCTTTCCACTTCCTGAAGAAAATTTTTCTGAGCCAACGTTTAAACAATATGCAGATTGGGACGGGCCATTAGGCGCAACTATTAGAAACGCTCTTGAGCGTAACCCCGGGCTCGACGGTGTAAGGCCTTTGGGCAATGGACGCGCGGCTTTTGCGGCCCGGGCGATCCTCGCGAGAGAAGCAACATCCTCAATCGATGCTCAGTACTACATCTGGCAAGATGACGTTACCGGCCTGATGCTTCTGGAAGAGCTCAGAGCAGCAGCAGAGCGCGGCGTGCGCGTCAGATTGCTGGTCGACGATAACGGTATCTCCGGATTGGATGATTTGCTTGCCGAACTGGACGCCCTGCCACATGCAAATGTACGCATTTTCAATCCGTTCACTTTGAGGAACCCAAAACTCCTGTCCTATGCATTTGACTTTGGTCGCCTGAACCGGCGGATGCACAACAAGTCAATGACTGTGGACGGGGTCGCTACGATAGTTGGGGGGCGCAACATTGGTGACATCTATTTCGACTACGGTGCGGGAACGCACTACCTGGATGTAGACGCGATCGCTATCGGCCCGATTGTGGATGAGGTGTCGCAATCCTTCGACGCATACTGGAATAGTGCCTCCGCTTACGACGCTGGGCTCTTTTTGGAACCTCCGTCGGAAAAAAGTCTGAAAACAAAGGCAGACGCCGCACGTCAGACTGCGGTTGGCGCAGGCTATCAAAGGGCAACTCAGGATAATGAACTGGCCGACCGGATAGCAGCACATGATCTGAAGTTCGAGTGGAGCGAAGTCACTCTTTTTGTCGACGACCCGTCAAAAGGGTTGGGCGAAGTCGAAAGTGAAGACCTGATTGTCGAACAACTTATCGAGTTCGCCAAAACCTCTCAAATCTCATTGGACTTGGTCTCTGCGTATTTCATTCCGGGGGAAAGAGGCGCGGAGGTTCTGGAAGGGTTGGCAAAGTCCGGAGTGAAGGTCCGCGTCTTGACCAACTCACTGGATGCCACGGATGTGATGCCAGTTCATGCGGCCTATATGCGATACAGGGAAGACTTGCTGAACAGCGGTGTAGAGTTGCTTGAGCTTCGAGCTTTGCGGCGTGAGCATCGCGAGCGCAGCCTGCCCGAGATGCTGGCTGGATCGGCGTCCGGACTACACGCAAAAGTCTTTGGATCGGATGGAGAACGGATATTTATAGGTTCTTACAACCTCGACCCGAGGTCCGCGCGACTAAATACAGAAATGGGCCTTATGATCGAAAGCCCAACGATTGCTGCGTCGCTTGCGGAGCAATTGAACAGGCCTGAGTTTTCTTACCGCGTCGAACTCAACGAAAGCGGCGAGATGATCTGGCTGCAAGAAGAGCAGGATGGGACAGTCATTATCCATACCGCAGACCCGGAAACCACCGGTTTACAGCGTGCCCTGACGGCCGTTGTCAGGTGGCTGCCGGTCGAATGGATGCTCTAGTCATCAAACGACCGACAATCTGTTGACCCGCAGCCAGAGACACCAGTACGTGATCTGACCTACAGTGAAGTCACAATGGCCCTGGCGTAAGCTTCCATGTCGACACTGGCACCTCCGGTTGCGTACCAAACCACGACGGCGTCTTTTCCTGGCGAGACATAGATGCCTTGGCCATTCATCCCACTTTTGTAAAAATCGCCATCGGCAAAAACGGCATCCCATTGGTATGCGTTTGCCATCGGCTGTTCACGGAATGCTTCAGAAAGGTGCGGTCCAAGCGTTCCCTTCATGTAGTTTTCAGCGACACCCGCTGTTTGGATCGTGTCGATCATCTTTTCAGAAACAATACGGTCTGACGCTGTTTTGTCCCAGCTCGGAGTGTAGAGCAGACCAATCTTTGCCATGTCGATCAAGCGGCTGCTGATCAGACCGTGTATGATGCCGTTTCCTTGAGGTGACAGCGCAAGGGTGGCGTCGCCAGTCATTCCAGCTTTGCTCCAAACCCGCTCCGTGATCGCTTCACCAAGTCGCTGGTTCGTAACGGCTTCGATGACGAGGCCAAGCATTTGTGTATTTGCAGAGGAGTATTCGAAGGCCTCAGCTGGCTCCCGTAGCTTGGGTATGGCAAACAGGGCTTCGTTATGCGTTTGTAGGACGCCTGCTTCGTTCGGAACACCAACCTCAGCCCTGACAAAACGCCCATATGGCGTATCGCCTTTGCGGGAGAGGGGGTTCTCTTCCAAATCCAAACCAGACTGCATGTTCAGGATGTCGACGACTTTTATGCTCTCCCAAGCTTTTCCCTTGGTGCCATCTACATAATCGCCAACCGTTTTCTGAACGTCGATCTTACCCTCATCTTCCAATTGACCGATCAGCAAGCTCGACAGGATCTTTGCATTGGACATCCAGACGTGGTTGTCCGTCCGGCGCATTCCTGGGTAGGCCTCGTAAGCGATTTCGCCGTTGTGAAGAACCATAACGCCCTGCACTGTGGAATCATCGGCATTAATCATCTCGTCGAGCGAGACGGCATTGCCATCAGTGCCTGAAACACTCGTCGCGCCTATGGCATCGTTAAGGTTTGTCGCAAGCATCGCGACAGCCCCGTCGCGACGAATGACCGAACTCGGTAGGAACTCGGCGAGGTTCATGTATGAAAACGCCCCGGCTTCGGTGATGTCGAGAAACTTCTGCAAATTCCATTCAGAACTCAGGTCGTAGGCTTGCTTGGCCGTGTAACCATTTCGCAGGTCACGGATGGAAAATTCTTCTCGCGGCGTCGCGTATGGGTCGTCTTCAGCACGTGCAGGAGATGTTCCAAGGCTTTGCATAATCAAACCTCCAATAAGCGCAAAAACTAGAAAATTGGACTTTGAAAGTAACGAAGTGTTTGGCATGGCATTATCGCTCCAAATGAGTTGCAACTGAAGTATGGCCGCGGCCAGCGTGTTGAAATCGGGTTTTCAAAGAACTGAACAACTTAGTTTTTCGAATCAAAGCACAGTCCGTTTTCTCGGGAATTCGAGAATTGCTGCCGCTCTCACTTAACTGGTGAAATATCCACTTTGTTCGCATGCAGTCATTCTGTGAATTTCTGCGAATGTCTGCCACGAGACCACAGCAGGCCGCGAAAGTGGCTTTCAAGTTTATACCGCTTAGTCGGTTTTTAGAGACTGACGGCTTAGGTTGACTCATCGCAGACCAACCTGCTCTGATCGAAGCAATTTTTTAATGTCCGTAATCTCATTCGGAGGCATCAATGAAGTTCTTTAAGTCTCTCACAGTATTCGCTTTTGCGCTGATGCCGCTTCAAGGCGCTGCACGGTCCCCCTCTTTGCAAGACGCCTTTGAGCGTTTACCGGAGTTTCCCGGCACAACTGTCTACGTCGGTGGAGAAGTTCTTACCATGAATCCGGACGCCCCGTTGGCTGAGGCCGTGGCAGTTAGAAACGGTCGAATTGTCGACGTCGGAACCGTAGAGGGTATCGAGGGTCGGCTGCCCGAAGGTAGCTATGCAATTGACCGCAGTTTTGAAGACAAAGTCATTGTGCCTGGGTTCATTGAACAGCATTTACACCCGCTTCTGGGCGCGCTTGCGATGATGTCGGATGCCATCATTTCCATCGAGGACTGGCAATCGCCGGCCGGATTCGCGCCTCTTGCCAATAGCGAGGAGGAGTTTCGCCAACGCCTGTCCGAGGTCATCAACACATATGATCCAAGCAGCGGGCGGCCGTTGATGGTCTGGGGGTATCACGCGTTGTGGCACGGGGACATGAGCCGTGCGATTTTGGACGAACTGGCCCCCGACATTCCGCTTGCTGTATGGCAGCGCTCCACCCATGAGATGTACTTCAACTCGGCGGCCATCGAACAACTGGATATCACCGAAGAATACATTGAAAGCTGGTCAAGCGAACTGGCCCGGTCTCAAGCCAACCTTGAAAAAGGCCTCTTCCTTGAGGCTGCATTCTGGGAGCATGTGTTCTTTGAGAAGTTTGCTCCGGTCTACGCGTCTATCGAAAGGGTCATGGAGGCGCTGGAGTTCACAGAGGACTATTATCACCGCAGCGGGATAACGACCCTTGCAGAGCCAGCTGGCCCTGTGGATCAGAACGCTCAAGCTCTGGTGGCAGAAGCGTTCGGGCCAGACGACACACCTTTCAACTTTTACTTTATTCCGGACGGTCGGACGCTTGGCGGTTTGTTTCTGAACACCGAGGGCCCCGAAAAAGTACTGTCCGAAACCGAAGCCATGCTGGCGTGGAGCGAAGGCCGAACCCAGTTCCTACCTAAGCAGGTCAAGCTGCTTTTGGATGGAGCGATCTTCAGTGAATTGATGATCATGCGCGATGGCTACCTGGACGGGCATGAAGGTGAATGGATTATGACACCCGATCTCTTCAAGCAGGTTTTCGACCTTTATTGGGACGCAGGCTTTCAGGTCCATGTTCACAATCTGGGAGACGGCGGCCTAGACATTCTTCTGGATGCCCTCGAAGCAGCCATGCAGCGCAATCCGAGATATGACCATCGCACCGTCGTCGTACACTTTGGCTACGCTCAACCTGATCAGATCGCACGCATTAAACGTCTTGGCGCGATTGTCAGCGGCAATTCCGTTTACACGCCGACGCTCGCAGATCGGTATGCCGCAGGCAGCGTTGGTAGCGAGCGCACAGAGCGCATGGTGCCTTTAGGCGATGCCGTTCGAGCAGGTATCCCCTTCTCGCTGCACTCGGACATGCCGATGGCTCCTGCGGAGCCGTTGAAATACATGTGGGCTGCTGTCAATCGGATATCCACGAGTGGTCGCGTCGTTGGTCCGGACCAGCGCATCAGTGCCGAAGACGCTTTGGAAGGGATCACCATCGGCGCAGCCTATTCCCTTCAATTGGAGGATGAGATTGGTTCCATCGAGCCTGGCAAACTGGCCAACTTCACAATCCTCGAAGAAAATCCGCTAACTGTGGATCCTTTGACGCTGGCCGATATCAAAGTGTGGGGCACTGTGCTTGAAGGCCGTCTTCAGCCCGCACCTCCTGCAGCGGGAGAAGACAATGACGAAGCCGATGCAAGCCAGTTCATCAATAATCCGGAACGTGTACTGATGGCGTCACTACGCCACGCACGAAGTAAGGCCCACTACCACGATCACTCGCAAACGACGCAGTCTAACGTCTATGATCCACTCGGAATTTCCGCCTATGGTTCTCGTTGATTGTCGCTAGAACAAGGCGGAGGATTGCCCCAGCTCGCTTCGAAAGGCGCAGTTGCCTATTCTGGCATTTTGCGCAGACGTAGAACCGTGACACCCGCTGCGTTGTTGAGCGTCAGGTTTGTTCCGTTTGTCACGTAGCCCACTGCAGCGGACAAGGCTTTGATCATATCTTCCTCAAGCTTTTCTCGCTCCTCAGGGCACGCCATCTTCGTTCCCGCGAAGTTGTCCGGCATGCTGAACTTACCATTGGCTGCGTCGAGAGTTCCTGTAAACCTGTTACACCCTCCGTACAGGCCAAACTGGCCATCTTGGTCAATTGTCAGGGAGGGAGGGTCCTCAGCAATGAGCATACGCCCTGCGATCTCGTAAACTTCCCAAGCGGTATCGTAGATCGATTGGTCAGCAACGTTGCTGCCCGCTCTCCTTGGCATCATCTCTAGAACGAGTTCAGCAGAATCTGGTGCGCCATGGGTCAGCACAGGTGTCGCCGTCGTTGAACGAAACATCACGTGACCATCGGAAATGATCCTGGCAGCCACTGTGTAGGTATGGCGGTCAATAATGAGACCTGTGTCGTAGGCAATTTCAATTGTTCTGGGGACACCAATGAGTTTGAACCTCTGGGAAGACAGCCGAACCGAAGGTGCATCTGCACGCGAGGTATCAAGAAGTTCGACTTCCAAAACGGCGTCAGGCGGCAGCGCGATCCGTTCCCGGTAGGTTACAGTGGTCTTCACATGCATTGTCTCGGCGACTCCAGACGAAGCGATGGAGAGTAGGGCAACTGAAAATACCGCAATCAGGACGTGTCTAAGCATTGAGAAAGTACTCCCCAAATGTTCAGAAACCAACAGACTGCACTGATCCAAGAAACGCAAGGACAGACGCGTGAACATACGTCCAAGTGTGCGCTTCATTCGGATTGCAGTAGTCCCCGAGCGGGATCTCGCAGGGCGCGTCACTAAAACCATTGGATAATTCGCCAAGTGACACCCAACCAAGAAGGTCTGTGAACAGGTGCAACACAACGCGATCTTTTGATGAATAAGTCCCTTATGGGCCGCAAATGACGACTTGCTGATTACTAAAAATATGAGACCAAACTCGAGCTTCAGAAAACTATCCGCAGCTCTAGATCCAACTTCGTTCAAAAAATTGACTTAGGGTGCCATCTGATGCCGAGGGTTCATCGCTTTTCTGGTCCAACTACAACGGTCGGGTCAGGTTCGTGTGAAGTTGAGCAACTATGCGGGGCGACACATAGATTTCCCTTTCGGTGACATCTAAGCTTTCGCCTTTTTACCGACTGAGTTGACTCGGGCCCAACAAAATTACCATTGACGACACAAAGACCTTCTAACGCGTGGCTAGCGCACATAGGCTCATCCTTCCTTTCAAGCCTAAGAAGAAGTAAGAATAGTCCGCAAACAACGTTGTTAGTAAATCTTCTAGGTTCGTTCCAAAACATGCTTCAATTGGAGCATCGTTTTTCGAGAGAGCTACATCGGCTACACTGGGCGAGCAAGAAAACGACTGCGAAAGAGTAGACACAGATAATTTGAGAGAGCGCGGGACAAAACGCACGGGACTGCCACTTTGACAGGGAGAACAATATTCAAATTAACACTTGCCCTGTCTGGCCTATGCTCAGCGTTCCGCCTTTAGCCACCGCAACGTAGACACCCATGTCCATATGGCCCATCAACTTCCGAATTAGATAGGGTATCTTCAAGTCCCGCTCGGCCGTATCCGGGTTCACTTCAGTGGCTGCACACCTTTTAGTACGCGAGAGTATCTTGAACTCGACATCGCCGAATCTAAGAACTGATCCAACTGCGTCCAGCTCAGAAAACGGGAGTAAGCCTTCTATCTCTATATTCGCCCGGAAGCGTGCTGGGTGGATTTCCGCGTTCAGTTGTTCACCCAATTTTTCCACCGACGTCAGATTCAAAACGGATATCGCATTCATCATTTTAGGTGAGACGACAGACACATCTGTAAACCGATGAGGAGCAGACGAAACGAAATTTGGCGGTTCGGGATCTTTTAAATCGATCTCTGAAGACAGGAAACTTGCCGCATTCATCCGATCTTCTGGTGCTTGCATATTAAAGCTGTGTGTTTTGCCGCTTGCTTTGATCTTTAGAGTTTGGGTCTCAGTATCAAAATTCGTCTTAACACCTGCCAGTGCAGCCTCATTCAACAGAACAACAAATCGATCTTTCGGCAGTGGCTGAGGGTTCTGCGCATCGAAACCGGAGTTGTAGCGCGCGAATCCGAACAGGCGATCACCAGGAATCCCTTCTCCTGCTCGCAGCGTCACGGTGTGCATGGACTCGGCACTCAAACCCTTAATTGGGTACCGGTTTAAACTGACGATAGAGAGCGTGTTCATACGTCTGCACCTGACCAAACGAGTTATGCACGATCCCCAGTGGTCCGTGCTGTTTGACGCTATCTCCAATTCTCAATGGTATCGACCAAATAATCAGTGAGTGCTTCAAAAGCGTGTTCGCTAAACCTGCTGGACACATCATTGCAGCGATTGCGGTCTGTACCAATTTTGATCAACAGGGCCTCAAAAATCCTAACTGTCAAAAATACATGCGCATCAACGCAAATAAGTAAAATAAATAAAATCAATAACTAAAAAGCGATGTTAACAACCTTCTTTGACTATTTGAGGTACGAACCTCAAAAAATTCTGGACTTGAGGTGCGTACCTCAAATAGCCTTGGAAGTATGCCGCGATTCGCACATCCTCGATTGACGGCGCAAAAAGGGAGGAATGGATGACTTACACAAAACTGGCCTCGGCCAGCGCAATAGTCCTTGCCGCTACTACTCTTTCTACCAAGGCAAATGCTGAAGATCTGACGCTTTGTTGGGCTGCATGGGACCCGGCCAACGCGCTTGTTGAGCTATCAAAAGAATTCGAAGCAGAATCCGGCCACACAATGAACTTCGAGTTTGTTCCCTGGCCAAATTTTGCGGACCGGATGCTGAACGAGCTGAACTCGGGGGGGAAGCTCTGCGACCTGCTGATTGGTGACAGCCAATGGATCGGCGGTGGCGCTGAGAATGGTCATTATGTCCAGCTGAACGAGTTCTTCGATGCTGAAGGTATCAGCATGGACGATTTCGCGCCGGCCACTGTTTACGCTTACTCGACCTGGCCCAAGGGCACACCAAACTACTACGCGCTGCCTGCGATGGGCGATGCAAACGGCTGGTTCTATCGCAAGGACTGGTTCGAGAACCCCGACATCCAAGCCGCATACAAAGAAGCGACTGGTCAGGACCTGCGTGAGCCACAGTCTCAGAAAGAGCTGCTGCAGATCGCTCAGTTCTTCCAAGGTCGTGAGATCGACGGCAAGACCGTCTATGGGGCAGCAATCTTTACCGAGCGCGGCTCGGAAGGGATCACCATGGGTGTCACCGGAGCGCTGTATCCTTGGGGCTTCAAATACGAAAACACCCCGGGCTCATATGACATGGAAGGTGCGGTAAACTCACCCGAAGCGGTTGAAGCTCTGGAGTTCTACAAGGAATTCTACGAAACGGCGACGCCTCCGGGATATACCAACTCTTACATGGGTGAGAGCCTGGACGCCTTTAAGTCCGGTCAGGTCGCCATGGCCATGAACTGGTTTGCGTTCTTCCCAGGTCTCTATGCCGATCCCAATACCGGCGGTGACAAGATCGACTTCTTCGTGAACCCACCCCAAAATCAGGCTGGTTCGACACTGGGCGGACAAGGTATCTCGGTTGTCAGCTACTCTGACAAACAGGACGCTGCACTTGAGTACATCAAGTGGTTCGCGCAGCCAGAAGTGCAGGCCAAATGGTGGGAGCTAGGCGGCTACTCGGCGCACAACTCGGTGCTGGAAGATCCCGGTTTCGTGGACAGCCAGCCTTTCGCCGGAGACTTCCTAGAAGCAATGGGCGGTGTGCAGGATTTCTGGCAAGAGCCTGCTTATGCGGAACTTTTGCTGGCAATGCAGAAACGCATCCACGACTACGTGGTTGCTGACCAAGGTACAGCTCAGGAAGCGTTGGATCTTCTGATCGAAGATTGGACGGAAGTCTTCGAAGACGAAGGCAAGCTGTAATCCGGACACAGGCCGGAGCGGGTGCAATCCCGCTCCACCTTCACCCGTGAGTCCTACACCAACAAGAACTGGCAAAGAGATGTCTGACAGGACCGTAGATCGCGTTGCGCAGGCAACGCCCGAGCGAGTTGCGCGAAAAATCCGGGGATTATCCGACCGCGCGATCGCCTGGATATTCATCTCCCCAACGATTTTTCTATTGCTGGCGATCAACATCTTTCCGTTGATTTGGACCATCCAACTGAGCTTTACCAACTACAAGGCCAATCGGATCGGGCGCGAAGTCAAAGATGTCGGTCTCAGGAATTACGAGCGTATCCTGACGGACTCGGACACCTGGCTGAACATGCAGGCGACGGCGCATTTCCTGTTCTGGACGATCTTTTTCCAGGTCCTGATCGGGTTTGCTCTGGCGTGGCTGATCAACAAGAAATTCAAGGGCAACGATCTTTGGACCACAATTATCGTGTTGCCGATGATGCTGTCTCCGGCGGTTGTCGGGAACTTCTGGAAGTTCCTGTACCAGCCTCAGATCGGCCTGTTTAACTACATCGTGTCCTGGTTTACCGGCAAGGACCCATCGAGCTTTGAAATGCTGGGATCCGTCACGTTGGCCCCATGGGCGATTGTGATTGTCGACACCTGGATGTGGACCCCCTTCGTAATGCTGATCTGTCTGGCCGGTCTACGCAGTATTCCCGACTACATCTACGAGGCGGCTGAGATCGACAGGGCCAGCAAGCTACGACAGTTCTTTACGATTACCATCCCGATGGTGCTGCCGTTCCTGATGCTCGCTGTGCTGTTTCGAGGGATCGAGAACTTCAAGATGTTCGACCTGGTGGTTCAGCTCACCGGTGGTGGGCCGGGGTCTGTGACGGAACTCACTTCGATCAACCTGAAACGCGAAGCCTTTGAAAAATGGCGTACGGGCTATGCGTCAGCCTATGCGATCATCCTTTTCGTCACCGTGTTCGGCCTTGCGTCGATCTACGTCAAAGCCCTGAACAAGGTGAAGCAGAGATGAGCAGTTTTTCCGTCACTGAACCCTCCAACCGGTCCAAATGGATCGCAGGCTTCCTAGTCATTACTTATGCGCTGATCACGATGATACCGCTGGTGTGGATCTTGCTGACTGGATTCAAGTCTCCGGCCGATGCGATCAGCTACCCGCCTAAAGTGGTCTTTGACCCAACGCTTGAAGGCTACGTCAACCTCTTCACCACGCGCACACGGCAGACGCAGGAGTTTCTGGAAGCGAACCCACCACAGAACTGGGCCGATGAGATTGTCCGCCAGTACGACATGGTGATTGTCGGGCCGTCCAAGTTCGGCGAGCGCTTTATGAATTCGGTTATCATCGGATTTGGCTCAACCTTCCTGAGTATCTTCCTTGGTACGCTGGCCGCCTATGCCTTCAGCAGGTTCAAGGTCCCGCTTAAGGATGACCTTCTATTCTTCATCCTGAGTACGAGGATGATGCCCCCGGTCGCGGTTGCTATCCCTATCTTCCTGATGTTCAGAAACCTCGGTTTAAGCGACACGCATCTCGGGATGATCCTGCTTTACACGGGCGTGAATATCTCCCTGGCGGTTTGGTTGCTGAAAGGGTTCATCGACGAAATCCCAAGAGAGTACGAAGAAGCCGCCCTCATAGATGGCTACACGAGGTTTCAGGCCTTCTACAAAGTGGTGCTGCCGCAAGCCGCCACAGGCATCGCGTCAACTGCGATCTTCTGCCTGATCTTCGCCTGGAATGAATACGCGTTTGCCGTGCTGCTGACATCCGCGAATGCGCAGACTGCACCTCCGTTCATTCCGACGATTATCGGTATTGGCGGCTTGGACTGGCCCGCGGTGGCAGCAGGTGCCACGATCTTCCTGATCCCTGTCATGATCTTCACCATCCTGATGCGCAAACACTTGCTGCGAGGGATCACATTCGGAGCCGTACGCAAATGAGCGAGTTTCTGACCGGATTACTACGGCTCCGCCGCGGCCCATGGGAGATGGTTGCAACCATCCTGATTGCACTGGGTGTCTTCATGCTGATGCAACCCTTTGTCCTTTGGGCCTTCACCTACTCTTTCATCGTCACGCTGATCGGAACCGTCATGTTCATCATCGTCAGTCATTTCCCGGAGTAGAAATGGCCCAGATCGTAGTTAAAAACGTAAAGAAGATGTTCGGCGATTTCACGGCTGTCCGCGAAAGTTCGTTCACGATTGAGGACGGCGAGTTCTTCATGCTGCTGGGCCCGTCCGGATGCGGAAAAACCACGACCCTGCGTATGATCGCAGGGTTGGAGCTTCCAACGTCGGGTGAGATTTATCTGGACGGCGAAGAGATCAGCCAGCGCCCGCCGTCAGAGCGGGACATTGCCTTCGTGTTCCAGATGTTCGCGCTGTACCCGCACATGAACGTACGCAAGAATATCAGTTATCCGCTGATATCGCAGGGTATGCCGCGTGCTGCTGTCAAAGCCAAAGTCGAGGAAGTCGCGGGAATTCTGGGCATCAACGATATACTCGATAGCCCGGTAGGTGGACTATCAGGCGGCGACAGGCAGCGCGTGGCGCTGGGTCGCGCGATTGTTCGCGAACCCAAGGCGTTCATGATGGACGAACCGCTGGGTGCCTTGGATGCCGAGTTTCGTGAGCATATGGCCGAAGAACTCCGCGCGCTTCATGATCGCATGGGCGCAACGACTGTTTACGTCACGCATGATCAGCTGGAGGCCATGCAAATGGGCGACAAGATCGTGGTGATGAACAACGCTGTGATCGAGCAATTCGGCACACCTCAGGAAATCTACGACAAACCAGCTACGATGTTCGTTGCGGACTTCATCGGATCGCCTTCGATGAACTTCTTGCCGTTTCAAGGAAAGGTCGAACCTGGCTCGGAAATGGTTCGATTGAATGGCCATGACGAAGCCGTGCCCAAACTGATGGAAGGGGCAGAAGGAGACTTGGTTTTCGGTGTTCGCCCCGAGCATGTTTTTCTGTCGGATGCGAGCGCCTACAGGGCCAAGGTCCTGGCCGCAGAATACTTAGGAACCACCCAGATCGTGACGCTGCAAAGCCCGAACGGAGAGCTGAAAGCCCGGATTGATGCCCGCGAGACCGTTAATCCCGGCGAGACAGTGGGATTGGAGTTTCGCTCCCCCGCAGTAACCCTGTTTGAAAAGTCTACTGGGCGCGCTTTGAGGTCCGCTCTGAACGACGAGGTACTAAGCAATGGCTGAAGTCGTTTTAGAGAATATCTCGAAATCATTTGGCGACTTAAAAGCGGTGGATGATATCTCAATGACGATCCCCAACGGGGCCTTTGTGGTGTTGTTGGGCCCGACAGGTGCTGGGAAAACAACGACGCTGAGGTTGATTTCCGGACTTGAGAAACTGGATTCAGGAACAGTGCGCATTGCCGGGCGTGACGTTGGACTAGATACACCTGCCCAGCGCGATGTGGCGATGGTCTTCCAGCAATACTCGCTGTACCCGCATATGACGGTGCGTGAGAACCTGTCCTTCCCTCTGCGGTCGCCGATCCTGAAGACGCCAGAGGATCAGATCACGAGGAAGGTCAACGAAGTCTCGGAGATCCTGCAGATTCCGCACAAACTGGACAACAAAGCCACCGAACTGTCAGGCGGTGAAATGCAGCGTGTGTCGATCGGACGGGCACTGGTGCGCGATCCACAGATCTTCCTGATGGACGAACCGCTCAGCTCTTTGGATGCCAAGCTACGGGCGGATCTGCGGGTCGAGTTGAAGAGGATTCAGGCCGATCTGGGGTCAACCTTGCTCTACGTGACCCACGATCAGGTCGAAGCCATGACAATGGCGACGCATATTGGCGTGTTGGAAAACGGAAAACTGGTTCAATACGGAACACCCCGGGATATCTATGAAAACCCTGGCAGTGTTTATGTCGCCAGCCGGTTGGGTCTGCCGCGGATCAACATCCTGCCGTCTGAGTTGTTCGGAGGCGATCACAAAGGCCCGCAGATTGGTCTTCGCCCGGAAAACATCATTGAAGGCGAAGGCAGCGAGGCTCGTGTGATACGCGCCGAGCATCTGGGAGATCAAACACGGCTACACCTGGACCTGAATGGTCACCCGGTTGTGACCCTGATTGATGTCCATCAGGACTACCCATCTGGAAAGATTATAAAAATCCGTCCCAATAACCCGTTGTATTTTGACGCGTCCGGCACGCGCGTGAACTAAGGAGCAAAAGCATGGCCCAGTTCCTCAACACAAAAGAAACCCTGGTGACAGAGGCGATAGACGGTCTTCTGGCTTCCTCTGGCGGTCAGCTTACCCGGCTGGACGGCTATCCGCATATCAAGGTTGTTTACCGGTCGGATTGGGACAAGTCGAAGGTCGCCCTGGTGTCCGGAGGAGGATCTGGTCACGAACCCGCCCATGCCGGTTTTGTTGGCGCTGGTATGTTGACGGCAGCGGTGTGCGGTGAAGTGTTCGCCTCACCCTCGGTCGAGGCAGTTTTGGCCGGTATCCTTGCGGTCACGGGTGAGGCCGGGTGCCTGCTGATCGTCAAGAATTACACCGGCGATCGGTTGAACTTTGGACTGGCGGCGGAACGCGCCCGCGCTTTGGGTCGCAAGGTCGAGATGGTCGTTGTCGACGATGACATCGCCCTGCCCGACCTTCCGCAACCACGCGGCGTGGCGGGTACGTTGTTTGTTCACAAAATCGCCGGAGCGCTTGCTGAAAACGGTGCTGACCTTGACACCGTTACCAAAGCAGCAAGAAGCACCATAGCAAAGGTTGTCAGCATCGGTATGAGCCTGGACACCTGTACCGTTCCGGGTTCTCCAAAAGAAGACAGGATCGCACCCGGAAAAGCAGAGCTCGGCTTGGGTATCCATGGTGAGCCCGGCGTACAGCAAGTCGAGTTCTCAAATGCGGTATCGGCCATGTCCACAGTGGTGGAGAAGCTGAAGCAAAGAGTGGGCGATGGGGACTGCGTGGCACTGGTCAACAACCTGGGTTCTACAACTCCGCTGGAAATGGCCGTCCTCACGCATGCGTTGTCCGAAACTGGTGTTGCCCACCATATCATTGGCCCGGCACCCATGATGACGTCGCTGGATATGCACGGGTTTTCGGTTTCCATTCTGCCCGTAGATCAAGGCGATTTGTCAGCGCTTGAAGCACCCGTTGATCTAGCTGCATGGCCCGGGGTCAATTCCATCGACCCGATCAAAGTAGCACCATTGCCTGATGGCCTGACCCCAATCGATCCAATTCCTTCGAACAATCCCGCAACAAAGGAAACGATCACCCGGTTGTCCGACCTCCTCATCAACGCCGAGAAAACACTGAACGAGCTGGACGCAAAATCCGGGGATGGTGATACAGGAAGCACATTGGCGACCGCCGCTCGGGCGTTACAGGGCAGCCTCGACCGGATGCCGCTGGCTGATCTGACACAGCTGTTTCCGGCGTTGGGCAACGAACTGAGCCAGACAATGGGTGGGTCGTCCGGTGTGATTCTTGCGATCTTTTTCAACGCAGCCGGGGATGCCTGTGCAAGCGGAGCCTCCGTGCCTAAATCCCTTGTCGAGGGCCTGAACCGCGTCAGCCAGGTCGGGGGTGCCAAGGTCGGTGACAGGACAATGATTGACGCCCTGGCACCGGCACTTGCCGCACTGCCATCTGGTCTGACACACGCGGCCGAGGCTGCCCGCGAAGGCGCGAACAACACCGCGAATATTCGTCGTGCGAAGGCGGGCCGGGCAGCCTATGTTCCCGAAGAAAACCTAGTTGGACATAACGATCCCGGTGCTGAGGCTGTTGCTTTGTTGTTTGAAGGTTTGGCACGGGAGATTGAGGGCTGAAGAACACGTGGAAGACCAAAAACAAAAACTAGAATTGGTGAAAAAGCCAACCGTCAATGACCTCGCGCGCGTCGCGGGCGTCAGTCTCGCGACTGTTGACCGGGTCTTGAACAGACGCCCCGGCGTGCGGGCCGTAACCGTACAGAAAGTGCAAAAGGCAATTGATGAGCTGGGGTATGTTCGCGATACGGCCGCGGCCAACCTTGCGCGAAACCGAGTTTACAACTTCCTCTTTGTTCTGCCGGACACTGACAACGAGTTTGTGGAGGCAATCAGCAGTCAGATCGCAGAACAATCCCGTGACCAATTTATCGAGCGGACCCGCATTGCGATACAGAAGGTCGCGCCGTTTGAGCCGCAAGATATCGTCAACATTCTGGATGCTGTCGACAGTTTGGATGTAGACGGAGTCGCCGTTTTTGGGCCCGAAACGCCTTCTGTTCGCGATGCTGTCAAAAGGCTCAGGGACAAAGGCGTTCCGGTGGTTGCGTTGGTGTCTGACTTGCCCAGCTCTGAGCGAGACCATTTTGTGGGAATCGATAACGTTTCGGCTGGACGAACCGCCGCTCAGCTGATGGGACGATTTGTTCATCGCGACGGCAAGGTCTTGGTTCTTACAGGATCCCGTTTGGCGCGTGACCACCTGGAACGTCGCCAAGGCTTTGATATTGTTGTGGCCGAGGAGTTTCCGCACCTCCAAGTTGTGGCATCTGTCGAAGGCCGGGATGACCCTGATCTGATTTACAAGATGATGCCCGAGATCTTTGAAACCTATCCGGATCTGGTTGGAATATACTCGTCAGCAGCGGGCAATGCCGGCCTGATACAATTTCTTTCGGAGAACAGGTTCAGCAAAGATCTGGTGATCATAGCGCATGAGCTTACTCCGCTCAGTCGTGAGGCGCTTAGGCTTGGCACATTTGACGCCTTAATCTCGCAAGACACCGGGCATATTGTTCGTTCTGCCGTCCGACTATTGCGCGCAACTAAGGACAAGGTTCCATTCAACAAAGCGCAGGAACGTATCCGTATCGACATCTATCTGAAGGATAATTTACCGCCGTAGAGGCTTAGGTTTTGGGGAGGAAATTTTATGAAGACGATCAAAGGTCCAGCTTTGTTTCTTGCACAATTTGCGGGGGACGAAGCACCGTTCAATTCGTGGGACGCGATCACCAAATGGGCGGCTGATTGTGGATACAAGGGCGTTCAGGTCCCCAGTTGGGACGGTCGGTTATTCGACTTGGAACAAGCCGCGTCCAGTACCGGTTATTGCGATGACTTCAAAGGCAAAGCTACGGAGAATGGCGTCGAAGTCACCGAACTTTCAACGCATCTTCAAGGCCAGCTTGTGGCCGTTCACCCAGCCTATGACAGCGCGTTTGATGGCTTTGCTGCCGAAAGCGTTCGCGGGAACCCGAAAGCCCGGCAAGAATGGGCAGTGGATCAGGTCAAAAAGGCTCTGTCAGCGTCAAAAAACCTGGGTATTTCCGCACATGCAACATTCTCTGGCGCGCTAGCATGGCCCTATGTCTATCCTTGGCCGCAACGCCCTGCCGGCTTGATTGAAACGGCGTTTGATGAGCTTGCGCGTCGTTGGGTGCCAATCCTTGATCACGCCGAAGACTGCGAAGTTGATGTTTGCTATGAAATCCACCCCGGAGAGGACCTCCACGATGGTGTGACGTACGAGATGTTTCTGGAACGGACGGGAAATCACCCACGGGCCTGCATGCTATACGACCCGTCACACTACGTGCTGCAATGTCTCGACTATCTGGACAATATCGACATCTACAAAGATCGGATCAGGATGTTCCATGTCAAAGATGCCGAGTTTAACCCGACCGGACGGCAGGGTGTTTATTCCGGATATCAAAGCTGGGTCGATCGGGCCGGACGGTTCCGTTCACTGGGCGATGGTCAGGTGGATTTCGGGGCTGTGTTTTCAAAAATGGCCGCGAATGACTTTGATGGTTGGGCTGTGGTCGAATGGGAATGCTGTCTCAAACACCCCGAGGATGGTGCGCGTGAAGGTGCTCAGTTCGTGTCAGATCACATCATCCGTGTGACCGAGAAAGCCTTTGATGATTTCGCTGATGGTGGCGCAGACGAAGCCGCCAATCGTAAAATGCTGGGGATTGAGTGATGGTCACAGGACGCAGTGAAGAAACCTCAAGACGCATTCGCCTTGGCATGGTTGGCGGCGGAAACGACGCCTTCATTGGCGGCGTTCATCGCATCGCGGCTCGATTGGACGACAAGTTCGAGCTGGTTGCCGGTGCTTTGTCTTCGACGCCAGAGAAATCCATTGAAAGTGGTCAGGCACTCGGCCTCGAACGGGTCTATGAAGACTTCAAACAAATGGCGATTAGGGAAGCCCGGCTGAAATCTGGGATAGAGGCGGTCTCAATCGTCACGCCAAATCACGTTCACTATGCCGCCGCGCGTGAGTTCCTGAAACGCGGTATTCATGTCATTTGTGACAAGCCACTCACCTCGACCCTTACGGATGCAAAGAAGCTGGTCAAAGCAGCAGAAAGCGCGAACGCCCTATTCATTTTGACCCACAATTACACGGGCTATCCCATGGTTCGGCAGGCGCGTGAAATGGTTGCCAACGGCGAAATTGGCAAGGTTCGTGTGGTTCAGGTTGAGTACCCGCAGGACTGGCTAACCGAGCAGCAGGATTTCAAACAGGCTGAGTGGCGAACTGATCCCGAACGCTCGGGCGCGGGCGGATCGACCGGTGACATCGGAACCCATGCCTACAACCTTGCCTGCTTTGTAACCGGGCTGACAGCGGAAAGCCTGGCGGCGGACTTGCAGGCCTTTGTGCCGGGGCGCAAAGTCGATGACAACGCCCACGTCTTGCTTCGCTTCGAGGGCGGAGCGCGAGGTATGCTGTGGTCTTCTCAGGTGGCTCCCGGAAATGAAAACGCACTTCGGTTGCGGGTCTACGGCGAAAAAGGTGGGCTGGAGTGGGCCCAAGAAGATCCCAATTACCTTTGGTTCACACCATACAACGAACCCAAGCGCCTGATCACCCGAAATGGAGCCGGAGCTGGTGATGCTGCCAATCGGTTGAGCAGAGTCCCTCCGGGTCATCCCGAGGGATATCTTGAAGGTTTCGCCAATATCTATGGAGAGGCTGCTGAGGCGATCCAAGCTTTCCGAAATGGGAGTTCGCCTGATGCGTCGGTTGTTTATCCAACGGTTTATGACGGGCTAAATGGTGTTAAGTTTGTAGCCGCATGCGTGCAGAGTTCTTCAAGGAATGCGGCTTGGGTCAGCTTAACTTAAATCCTGGTTGTGGGCGTAGGGCATGTATCTTGGAAGGCAGCGTGGGTATCTACCAAAAACCGAAGCGCGCAACCTATAACTGAACAATCCGGAACAACGAACCGCGAGCGTCGCTGAAGCTCCAGATTATGGTAACGACATCCGTGAGAAATCGATCGCCAATCCCTTACGCATTTGCGGTTATTGGTGTTCTTTTTGCTTCAATCTGTTTCGGCCTGGTTCCCTACTTCAGCCGCAGCCTGACCGAACAGGGCGTTGCACCCTATGCGGTCGCATTCTACCGCTACATTATTGCGGCTCTTCTTCTGCTTCCGGTTCTCATCGTGCACCGAAAAGCATGGCGAGAGATCACTTGGGGTCTTTCCGCTGGCGCCGTAATGGGGCTTGGTTGGATAGGATATGTAGCGGCGCTGGAGAAGTTGCCCGCATCGACAGTGGGTGTGCTTTACATGACCTATCCGGTGTTCACCTTAGTTATTGCTTGGGCTGTATTTGGCGATGCACCCACGCGACGCGCCATGTTGGCCGCTGGTCTGATTGTGGTGGCAGCTGTCATTGCTGGCTCGCCTGCGTCAGTGGCTGCGGAATACCTACCAACGCTGCTGCTATCCCTTGCCGCCCCATTTGGGTTTGGCTTCGGAATTTGCGTCCTGGTACACAGGTTGTCACGGATTGCGCCGTTGGCACGTATCGCGTCAGTTTCTCTGGGGTCTGTACTGGGCCTCGGGCCGCTTATACTTGGTGCTGAGGTTGGAGAGCTTCTCCCAAGGGAACAGTCCGATTGGCTTTTCATTGTTGGTATTGGACTGGTTACTGCTTTCGTGCCCCAGCTTATTTACACGATATGCTCACCTGTTATTGGGGCTTCCCAAACTGCGGTCGTCGGAAGCATCGAATTGCCCACAATGTTTGCCGTGGGATATCTTGCTTTTGGCGAAGCCATCTCTTTTCCTCAAGCTTTTGCATGTGCCTTAGTGCTGGGCGCAATCGCGATCACAAGAAGTAGAAAGACGCGCACCGTATCTACCGTGCTCGCAAAATCGCCGAGGCGGTAGGATTGGGTTCGAAGGCGACATACGCCGGCATTAATACAATGCCCATTTTCGGTTGGCCTGATTTGACTGGTCCGGTTTGATTGTGAGTGAATGACTGGTCTCTGGTCCATCGGGGCGAGAGTTTACGATGCTTCTCATTTATTTCTTCTCGAAACGGTAAACGCCATCCCAATCGGCCGGAGCTTCAAACGCAAAACTGCCGCAGCGTTCGATAAAGACATCTACAAGAAGCTTGTTAGCTGCGATTTCTCGATGCCTCTTTAAGGCGTCTGATGCTTCAGTCCATTTTCCAGACTGATACAAGTCATAGCATGCACGCCATTCTTCGAGTTCGCGTTTTTTGGCTGCGCTCACCAAAATACCACTCTCATCATCTTTTTCCGCTACCAGTTCAAAGATGCGACTAGGAAAACTAGTCCCGGCAGGCACGACAAAGTCAATTTCGCGCAGCACGAACTTGCTCTCGACGTGAACAGCCACATCTGACGATACGAGAATTCTTGTGCCGTAAACTTTGTTCAACCCTTCCAGTCTGGAAGCAAAATTAACCGCAGCACCGAGCGCAGTGTATTGCAACCTTGAAAGAGACCCAACGTTGCCGACCACTACACGACCGGTGTGTAGGCCGAAACGTGTATGCAACGGACGTAATGGTAACGCTTCATTATCAGAATTGAGTTTCGCCTCAGCCTGCAAACATGCCAAAGCCGCTCGGCAAGCATGAACAGGGTGATCAGTATCATCGAGTGGAGCATTCCATAGAGCCATAATGGCATCGCCGATATACTTATCCACGGTACCCTGATTACTGGATATCTCTTTTTCCATTGCTTCGAAATACTCGGACAAGGCAGGCATCAGAACTTCGGGTTCAAGCCCCTCGGTTTGGCGCGTAAAGCCTTTGAGGTCGGCGAACATAAGTGTCACGTCGCGCGACTCTCCGCCAACGCTAATTCTCTCTGCTTTTGAAAGGATAGAGCGCACCAGTTCCTTCGGTACGAACGCACCGAAACTCGACAAGCCAGCTTTCATACTTGCAACGGCTGCTCCGAGTTCGGCGACTTCCTGAATATTTGATTTCAGGTTCAAGTTCTCACTTAGCTCAAAGTTACTGACTTTTCTGGCTTCCGTTGCCACGCGCACGAGGTTTTTGCTCAACAGACGGGCGACAACAAAGGTAAATGAGACAGCCAGAACCAAAGCAAGTACGCCGATTTGCATGGCACGAGTCGTGTTTCTTTTAATTTCTCCTATAAACTCATCTTCCGGCACTATGAGCCCGAGCGTGGGTTGGGCACCGAAGACTTCAGGGATGGGCATCACGGATGCGATATAGTTTCTTTCATCGGATGCTGGAGCTATGCGAAAAAAATCCTGCTGACTGGTTCGCCATCTATCAATGACGCTGTCAATAATTTGGCTACGACCTTCAATTAACTCGTTCGTATTGGTACTCACGAAGCGCGGCTCTCCACCTTCGGATCGCGTGCTGGTGTAGGAAAGCAGGCGACCTTCGCGATCTAGCATGAAAACCAAACCATGATCGCCAATCCTGATATCATCTAGAATTTGCGAAAGTGCCGATATTGTGATGTCGAGCGCAACTACGCCAAGCAATTTACCTTCGTCGTCAACCACGGTTTTTGAGAACGTTGCACCTAGACGCCCTGTGCTCTCGAATTGATAAAGCGGCGATACGTAAACGCCGCTTTGCTCCAACGCCCCGCGATACCAAGGACGTGTTCGAGGATCGTAGACAGTGGTTCCACTTAGAAATGGTGTGGCCAGCGAACGGCCATCCGACCAAAAGTAAGTCTCGACGCGCTCGCCAAATTGCTCGGAAATTATCCGTTGAACGCGATCTACTCCTTCCGGCACAGGCAAGGCGCTCGTTCCAAATGTTTTCCAATGTTTTGGGAGGTTAATATTCTGAAAAAAGTCTCCGGATTCTTCCTCGCCAAAATACAAGCCATAGTAGTGCTCATTGCCTTGCATCTGCGAATAGAGCACGTCCAAACCTGCACTTGAGCCAGCATAGTCCGTAAATTTAGAAAGAAAGACAGATGCAGAAGATACGACACTTCCCGCTCCGCGTATCACGGTTAGCATCTCATCGACTGACTGGCTTCTGGCCTCGGTCATCCACTCTTTCGCGGTACGAATGGCGAGCTCTTTGTTGCCAAAATATAGAATGGCAACAAGCATTGTTGTTACGGCTAACGTGAGGAACGTGAATAACGTCGCAACGCCGATATGGAGACGTACTTTCATACCCTTAATTAGTCAAAATGTAACAATAGAAGTCCAGTCGCTCGTTACCTCACATATGAGTATCGAGAGCACTTTGTTATCTGCACCGGTTTGATCGCGCACCACCCGCAACGGTTCAAGCAGGCATGCAAGCACCATATTGGAAAAGGCATTGCACAGGAAAACAGAGACGTGGATGGAACGCATTGGCGGAACTGATCTCATTTTTGGCAGGATGAATATGAAACATGCCCAGACAATTTCATAGATTTGTAGAGGTAAACCGTCGGAACAGGATCCAGTAACCATGCAGAACCGCCCGCTTTCCCACATTCGTGTCCTTGATTTTGGGCATTTTCTGGCCGGGCCGTTGGTCGGGATGATGCTGGCCGATCTCGGGGCCGAGGTGATCCGCATTGATCCGCCAGGTGGACCCAGGTGGCAGGACCCCGCTTTCGACATGTTATCGCGTGGCAAGCGTGCGCTGACGCTTGATCTCAAGACAGCCAACGGGCGCGGTACAGCGCTAGATCTGGTTCGCCGCGCTGACGTAGTGATCGAGAACTTCCGTCCCGGCGTGATGGAGCGGCTGGGGCTTGGGCCGGAGGCGCTCAGGCAGGTGAACGCCGACATCGTCTCGCTTTCGCTTCCCGGATTTGCGTCGACCGATCCCGAACTCGCCGGATTGGCAGCCTGGGAGGCGGTGATCGCGGCGCGCACTGGGCAATTTACCGACATGGGGTTGAATCGTCGTCTGATGGGGATCAATCCTTCCTTTACTCCGCTGGGATTGGCCTCGGCCTATGGTGCCGCATTCGGCGCGATGTCGGTCCTATTTGCGTTGGCCGCGCGGCCCCGGATGGGAGGCGACCACATCGAAGTACCGCTTGCGTCTGCCCTGCTGGAGGGGCTGGTTTACAATTGCGAACAGATCGAGGGCTACCCCGAGCGCTACAAATCTCCGCGTGAGTTGGAGTTGGAGCGGCGCGCGCGCGAAGGCCTACCCAACAACCTGAACTTTGCCGAGCTCTCCGAATTTCTTGATCCGTTCTATCGCACCTATACCTGTGCAGATGGACGAGGGTTTTACATCGTATCCTGCTCGATCGTGAACCATCCCCAAAGAGTGCTGGAGGTTCTCGGTCTTGGCGATCTTTTGAAAGAACTGCCGGATTTCGATGTCTATGTTGATCAGGCGGATTGGCCCGCGGAATGGGCTTTGCGCAACTATCCGGTGGGGGTAGGCGATCGTAGACGACTGGCTGATGCGATGAAAGCAGCCTTCCTGACCCGTCCCGCGCATGAATGGGAAGAACTTTTCGGAGCGGCTAAGGCTCCGGCCACAGCGCAACGCAGCACGGCCGAATGGCTGTCCGACCCTCATGCGTTGACCTCGGGGCTGGTGGTCGCGCTTGACGATCCCCACCACGGGCAGATGCGGCAGATGGGCAACGTCGCTTGGCTAGCCGATGATCCAGGCGCAATGGATAAAACCGCAGGGCCACAGCGGGACGACTTTCGCGATGCGCTGAGCGGTGTTCTTGCAGAGACGCCGCGAATGCCCGTGGGCGGCGACGGCAAAGGCCTCTGGCTTGACGAGCTGAAGGTGCTGGATCTGACCAACGTTATTGCTGGGCCGACCATCGGGTCTACACTGGTGCGGTTCGGGGCGCAGGTCACACTGGTACAGCCTGTACGGCCTTCGGTGGATCCATGGAATGCGGTGGTGTTCGGGCTGCATGCGCAGCGAGGCAAGAAAAGCGTGTTGCTCGATCTGCACTCGGAACAGGGGCAAGAGGCGCTTTGGCGAATGGTGGCGCGGGCCGATGTGATAACCATGAACGGCACCGATCAACAACGTGATGCACTGGGCCTGAGCGAAGCGCGACTGAAGGAAATCAACCCGCGTCTCATTCTGGTGCAGCTTGATGCGTGGGGCGGACCGCGTCGGGGGCCGAAATCGGATCACCTTGGCTATGACGACCTCGCGCAAGCCGCGACAGGTGTGATGACCCGCTTTGGTGGTGGCCCTAAGACACCCGAGGAGCACGCTCATTTCGGTACGATCGACGCGCTGACCGGGCATTGTGCCTGCGTGGCTCTCGGAGCGGCGCTGGAACGGTTAAGGGTTACCGGCAAAGGTGGTGTTGCCCGCGCCTCACTGGCCGCTGCAGGTGAAATGATACAGGCGCAATTCATGTATGATTTCGAAGGGCGTCCAGCGTTCGACGAGCCTTCAGGACGCGAGGTGCGAGGTTGGGGGCCGTTCTATCGCTGTTATGCCGCCGCCGATGGCTGGATGTTCTTTGCTGCCCCGACAGAGCGGGAAGCGGCCCTTAAACGGGTGTCTGATCTGTCCGATCTCGTCGGAAAGGATGACACCGAATTGGAAGCCGCCCTTGCCGAGCGGTTTGCGCAAAAACCGGTGACAGACTGGATGCGCGTCTTTGCCGCCGGCTCGGTGGGTATCACGCCTCTTGGTTCCCTCCATGACACGCGCGACGCAGGCCTGCAGTTCGAAAGCGACGGCAGGATCGACATATCCAAGGCGACTTTCCGCGCGGTGCGCCATAATCAGCATCCGATGGGGAGGTGGGTCGACCTTGTCGCGCCCAATGCGGTGCGGCCCGAGAAAGCCTCGATCACGATCCCCGGACCTGCTCCGAAATACGGGCAGGACACGCGCGAAATCCTCGCACGGCTAGGCTATACGAACGAGGAAATCGGGCACATGATCGAAAATGGCGCAGCTGCCGAAAGCTGGTCGGACAAGTATTTGCCGGAGTAGACATATGACACAGGACCACCCCGGACCGGCGACCACGCCGCGTACCCGTGCAAAGGCGCGCCATATCCTTGATAACTACTATATCGGCCCGGCGCGTGACGAGGCGGTTCTGGAAATATGGGGCTACACCCCAGAAATGAGCTATACACCCGGGGACCGCGTTGCGCTGCACGTGTCCACCACGGCAACGGAATGGGAGCTTGAGATCGGCCGCGACGGGCAACTCTATGAGCCACTACTGACCAAGAGCGGCCTTCCGGGGGTGCATCATCCAACGCCCAAAGATTGCTCGGTCAAGGGCTGTGGCTGGCCCGAGGCCTATGCCTTCACCATCCCCGATGATTGGGCACCCGGCGGTTATCTGGTCACTTTTCGCGCCCGGAAGGGCGATGATGTGGTTGAAGAACACCATGTCATTCTAATCAGAACCGCGCCAGATGCTGCGCCACCGCCCTATGTTTTGGTTTGTGCAACGGGCACCTGGCTAGCCTATAATTGCTGGGGCGGGTCCAATCACTATGAGGGTATCACAGGGCCGAATGGCGATGCTTTTTCACCCATCGTCTCCACACAGAGGCCATGGACGCGAGGGTTCTGCAAACTGCCCGAGGGCGCACCGCGTGCGTTGCGCGAACAGCCGACCAAGCCTGACGAGATGGTGCGCTATCCCTACATGGAGTGGGCCTATGCCTATGGCTATTCCAAGAAATACGCCTCAGCCGGCTGGGCAAGCTACGAACGTCATTTCGCCCGTTGGGCCGAGGCTGAGGGATATGCATTCGACATGGTCACACAGCACGATCTGCACCGCGACCCTGCTCTTCTGAACCGCTATGCCTGTGCCGTTTTCGTTGGCCACGATGAATACTGGAGCGCGGACATGCGCGATGCTGTCGATGTCTATGTCGATTCCGGGGGGCATGTCGCGCGGTTTGCCGGGAATTTCCTGTGGCAGACCCGGATCGAGGACGAAGGCCGCACACAGGTCTGCTACAAGTATATCGCAGATCAGGACCCTTTGATGGGGACTGATCAAGAGCACCTTGTCACGGGTGCGTTCGAGGTGAACCCAGTGAACCGTCCCGGCGCGTTGACCTTCGGTGTTAACGCCCTGCGCGGCGTCTATGCCGGACTTGGCAACTGTGTTGGCGGCGGTACGGGTGGCTTTACGATTTACCGGTCCGATCATTGGGCCTTTGACGGAGCCGGGCTCGGTTATGGGGACGCGCTGGGCGCGCGATCGCGGATTTTCGGCTACGAGGTTGACGGGCTGGACTACCGTTTCGAGGATGGGTTGCCCTTTCCGACCTGCACGGATGGTGCCGTGCCGGAGATCGACATCCTCGCAATGGGGCTCGCAACCAATATCGAGGCCGATCACGGTATTTGGGGTGAAACGCTCTACATCGGGTCAGCGGATGCGGCGTTCAAAGCGCAGGTGCTCTTCGGAGAGGTCACGCCCGAAACCTTGGACGCCTGCAAACGCGGCAACGGAATGATCATCTCGTGGCCGCGTGGCAAGGGCGAGATATTCACCGCTGCGACCTGCGAATGGGTCGCGGGCCTGATCCGGCAGGACGACCAAGTCGAACAGATCACACGCAACGTCCTGAACAGGTTTGGCAAATCGAAGGACCGCTCACGGTAGCTTCTGCGTCTTACTTGAAGCGGACCTCTGTTCAAACCGCAGCATCGGTCAATTCGGGCTCTGAGCGGACGCGCGTCGATGCAGCGCGTCGAGATTAAATCCAGCGCCGAAAGCAGAAGTTGAGAAAATCGAGATGATCCGGCGATTTCATCGGCTTGGCCCAACGTGCTGAACTCTGTCTTCCAGAAGTTGCCCAAGCACAAACCGGGCTGACCAACTGCTTCTTGCCCAATCTGTCTAACGCTGCGGAACAGCCGAATGTCAGCATTTCTCTCAGTCAACCATCACGGCACGCACCATTGCAATAAACTTAAGTCAGCGTGGAATAAACTTCGGCAACTCGCTGAAAGGTCCAAAAGCAGGCGATAGCCGCACATCCACCGGCTAGGCCCACTCGTAGGGACATCCACAAACTGGAGTTCACGCGCCGACACACTATCAAGGCAGGCCAGAGCGCAAGAATAATGGCGACCTGGCCAAGCTCGACGCCAAGATTGAAAGCAAGCAGGCTTTGCCAGATGTTTGGAGATGTGACCTGCAAGATCTTGTGCAACACAAAGCTAAACCCAAGCCCGTGCAAGAGGCCAATCAGCGTTGTCAGAAGCACCATCGTGACTTCAGAGCGCGCATTGTCCTTAAAACTCATAAACGCTGCGACGGCTGCAAATATGATAGAAAGCGCGATCCCAGTTTCGACGGCAGGAACAAACCACGCGCCCGATGGCACAAACCCGAAAAACCCCAGCGACAGGGTCACGCTATGCCCAACGGTAAAACCGGTTGCACGCAGCAAGAGCGCCCTGAGGGTCTGCGCTCCAATGACCAAACACACAACAAACAAAACATGATCCAACCCTTCGAGGATATGTCGTATGCCTTCCCAGACGAAACTGAGGAATCCTCCGTATCCTTGTTGCTGAACAACCAATGGTTCAGCCATCAGACCCCGAAATCGGAATATCTGAGGTGTGTCTGACGCGTAGTCGAGAATGAGGTTGGCCGTTTGGTCCTGATCCGGCAAGCCGGGGTCCAGCACGTTCGCAATGCTATACGATTGGATGGGACTGTAAGTGTCATAATGCAGGACGAGATCGACAACTGTGTCACCAACAAAAAGCGGTGGCATGAGGGCCGTTTCGGTTTCCACGGCCTGTTGAGCTTCGGCCAAAGTTGCAAATCCGGGCTCATTTCCAACTCGATGCAAGCGAACGGACTTAACTGTTCCTCTTAAGCGCTGATTGTCGACCAACAGATGTAGTCCATCTTCGGCGAATTGCCCCAGCCCATTGGGATCGCTCAAGGCAGCCTGCCAGTCGACAAAGTGGACCAACTGGCCGTCGCTCATGGCATTGGTCGTGAATGGTGCAGCTTCCGGCAAGGCATCACCATTCTGATCACCGACCTTATCTGCAACCAGATAAGGCATGGGCGTGCGCATGTAGATACGTAGACCGTCTTCGGAATGCTCGACATGCGAAATTCGAACGTTGAGGTTAAGCAAAAAATGCGCCGAGGCTGATAGCGTCAGTGACAAAAGCACACCGACAAACAGAGCGCCTAAAGCAAAAACCTTTGGTCTTAAACGCTCATGCATTTGGATCGCGAGCCTCGATTACAGTTAATCCATCCAGCTTCCAATGGCCTGACTCAGGTATGACCTCCGCCAGCACCCGAAACGTAACGGCGCGCATATGGGCGTGCCCCCAATGACCGCCTTGTGCTTTCACTGTCCATTTGGCCAGAGTGCTAAATCCACCCGGTGTGAGGGTTGGGTTAATGCGCTCTAATTCCAGTTCGCTGATATCAGTAACCGTAGCAAGACTACCTCCTGGCGTTCGGATCGCGAGCCCACGTTCAACCTCTGTTGCGATGTCACCCAGAGACGCTTCCGACACAATATGTGCCAGCTCTGACTTTCTTGCGGCCGGCGAAACTTCCAGAGTCACCGTGCTCAAGTTATCGACCATTGAGCGCAGTATATCTTCCGCAACCTGCGGCTCAGGGGGCTCGGGCTTATTCCACGGTAATTCCAGCAAATATCCCGAAAATGCCAGGGTTGCCGAAGCAGCGACAATAACGGTTACGCAACTTACGCGCTTTGCAACTTTGCCCTTGCACAGCAGGAAAAAACCAAGTGAGGCGGCACTGATCACCCCGGAGATTAAAGTCATTGCCGGGTTCTGCCGTGTCTGCTGCTCAACTGGAATCTGAGTAACAGATGCTCTTTCGTATTGGAGCAAGTGGTTCTGCCAATGAAACTGAGGGTCTGCTGGTGTCACAGCTCCAAAGAATGGCCCGGCGATATCGTTTGAAATGGTCGCAACGCGGGAAATTTCCTCGTCAAACATATCCCATGTGACCGTTACCTGATCGGGAAGGTCCGACGAAGAGAAAGACAGGATGGCTCCGATAAACGCATTGTTCACAGACACTTGCTTTCCAGGCTGGACAACCTGAAAACCCTGCGATGTGAGCTCCAGAAGTTTTGCTGTAGCGTTTGACGGTTGGACTAATTTGCCATCAATTGATACCGGGTTACGAGAAGCCAAAAAGGACGCCGCCTGATTTACGATCAAGGCGCTATGCTGTGGCGAAAGCGTTTGCCCCACTTCGAAAGTTTCACCAATCCAAGGCGCCAGTTCACGCAAGCGGATCAACGTCTCATGCCGAACTTCACGGGGTTCGATGTAAAGAAAAGTGGAGGTCCCGTCCTGCGCTTTTCGATTCAGGCTTTCAGCAGAAAAGCGGCTATCCCACGGATCAGGCCAGTGAATCTTTAACTCTGTCGGCTTTGACAAGAAGCTGAAATCCGTGACCGGAACCTCACGGTCAAAAACCTGCATCCCGATAGTTACCAGTGGTTCGCCATCCCGCGATGGAGGCACTATAGTCAGCTCCTTGGGAACTGAGTTTTGAAACGGAAAGAACAGTTCGACGAAGAGAACACGCGGATCTTTGGGCGGGCTGGGAACAATTTGACCCGAGAATGGATCGCGCTGACCTGCAAGCGGCGAGGCCCGGTTTATGCGCGTTCGGTATTCCACCTTTCTGATATCAGCGTTTAGGGCCCGTTCGTCGCTTCCAACAATCGACAGCGCCCGGCCTTCGGCTTGCGCATAACCTTGATTGGTATCTTGTTCAGCCTCCGGCTCACCTCCGACGAAATCTGATGACCATCCTATTGGCAACATTTCCGCAAACAATGGAATATCTTCGACATAGATTTCAAGGTCGACGTAGACCCCATCATCTTTGACATGCAGGACAGCGATATTGGGGGCGACTTCTGATCCGTTAGTCAGAACGACATCCGCCGAAACGGCCTGTGCACTTGAGCCCATCAGGCTCAGCATCAGGAATAGTCGGTACAGATACTGCCAAATCGGAATTTTGTTCACCCCTGAAGGTTAATTATCCGGCATTGGCGGTGGCGTGTAACCCTCCCATTTTCCCGCATTGACTTTGTCGGACGGCTCTTTTTCTTTTGAACGCGGGGCATTGATGTACTCGTCGCTCACAGCGGGTGGCAGCGCGTATTCATCAACACTCGCTTCCCGAACAACGATCTGGTCCCTGGTCACGTTGATCACCTGTAGATCTCGCGCGAGTGTGAGCGGTCCATCGTAAGTCGAACGGACGCCTTCCAAAATCGCCTGATAATTTTCGGGTGAAAGAACAGAGTGATATCCGAGGGCCATACGCGGTTCGACCGCAGACATCACTTTGCCAAAGGCCGCAGGTTCGGTATGAACGCGCGTCGCTACATAGGTCGCCTGTTTCATGTCCCAGCCAAAATACGGGGCCAAAGCGTCAGGTGGAAGAAACGCCTCGTGAGAAGCGATGTCCGCTCCTTTGGCATATTCCACATACCATTTGTTTGGGTAGGTATCTCCGCCAAAGACGTATTTCAGTCCATTCCATTCCAGAGAATAACTTACCGAGCCATCTAAGCTGTGGATAGCAGGCCAAGACCGGATCGTGACGTCGTTCTCCTGATATACGATCTCGTTTTCCTGCATGTAATCGAATTCAGTGACTTCAAGCTTGGCGCCATCATCCGGCAGCGCGCCCGTTCGCGTGGCCAAGTCCCAGGCGTAAGCTTTGGACATGCCATCAACATATGCTTTAGTGCCCAGTTCATCTTCTGATCCGGACGGGCCGAAGATGCGGAGCGGGGTATATCTGCCTGAAAGCCACCCCCCAACGTGGAGGCCCATGAAGTCTCCAACGTGATCAACATGCAAATGGCTGAAGAAGACCTTGTCGATTTTTGCAAAATCCGGTCGCAACGAAAACAAGTTTCCAGTTGCACCCGTGCCCACGTCAAACAGGAAAACGTCTCCATTCCCTAGTTCAACATAAAATGAGATCGAAACGGCTGCCTTGGTTTGGTTAGGCATACCCGTTCCCAGTGCAGTGATACGCATTTCATCCGCGCCAAGAATTTCAGTGTTGGGAAAGTATGACGCGGGATAAACACCATTTTCAATTGCAGAAGCAGTTCGACCAGTCGGAAGCGCGTTTTGCGCTGAAGCGGTGCCAGCCAACGACAAACCCAAAGCCAATAGTGCGCCAGTCGTGGAATTCATAATGCTTTTCATTGATCCCCCCTTTTCTGCATGGCGTTTCTGAGAGCACGATGTCGTGAACTCCCAGTTGTCCATAGACTTGTCTACGGTACGGCCATAGACTACTCTATGTCAAATAATGAATGCTATAATCTGAATGTCAGAAACTGTCACCCGAGCCTCACCCAAAAACGCCGCGACCAAGGAAGACTGGATATTGCTGGCCTACGAAGTCCTCAACGAGGGTGGCGTTTCCGCGATAAAAGTCGTGCCAATGGCAAAGCGACTGAACCTGACAAGCGGTAGCTTCTACTGGCATTTCAAGAACGTCCGTGAGCTTTTGGATGAGGTTCTCAGATATTGGGAGCAGGAACTGACTGACAAAGTGATCGCACAGGCAAAGACTTTTGGCGGTCCCCCGGAAGCCCGCATTCTTCTTCTTATGAAAAAGGTCATAGAAGAGGACGCCGCCTTACCGGATCACGCTGTCTCAGTTTGGGCGAATACCGATGAAAAGGTGGAAGAATCATATCAAAGAACCATCGGCAAGCGCTTCCAATTCGCCGCCTGGATGTTTGAACAGGCCGGGTTTTCGAAAGAAGAAGCGAAAGCGCGTGGAAGATTGATGGTTACTTCGCTGATGGGAGATTCATCGACCGGTCTGAAAGCGCGAGGCGATTGGGAAAGGGTTATAGAGCGGGAACATGCAATTCTTGTCGGAAAAAAGAAGATAGAATAAGAATATTTTCCGGCATTGTGAGTTTCCTCGTATCAGACCGCCAGTTGTTAATTGCCCTTTAGGAAGGTCAAACGCAACAGTGCCAAGAGCCGACATTCAGTCTGTGACCATCAAGATCCGCGTCTTCCGCGACCCAAACGCTCGACACTCGCGCGGCACACGGCCGGATTTGAATTGCGCCGATTTGGCAGGCTTGAACGTCCGCTTTCGGGAAACCGCGCTGCATTGACGGGACATAGTCCATGATCTGACGGGCGCGCGGCCCCATAGTCCGCTGCGCCAGCATTAGGCTGCTTTGTCCGCGCCTCGGGCATAGCGGCGATTTCGAAAAAAGTCAGGTGCCGTTACAAGCTGCTGTCAAGGTTGGCGTCAGTTTAAAAGCCCTGACACCAGTAACCCGCATAGCAAGTGACTTGGCAGGTAGAAAACCGGCAATGCATTTTTTATAATATTTTAAATTGCTTGATTTACCAAATGGCGGACCGAGGAACCGCCATGATAATGTTGTGACCCGTAGCATTAAATAGCATTTTTCCAGCAGGTTATTCGGAAAACATACAACATTTATGTCGCACGACGTCTAAAGTTGTAGTACAAAATAGCATAATTTTAGGCGGGTAAGTAGGGGGGTGTGGTATGCCGCGCGTATCGAAGGAACTGTCTGCGCTTGATGTCAAACGGATGCAGCATGATGGAAGAACTTCCCGCAACGGCAAATCGCTCAACATGAACGTCGCCGTTGGTGGCGTAAGTGGGCTTCTCCTGCAAATCACCCCAAACAACGGCAAAACGTGGTTGCTGCGCACTACTGTCGGCGACCGACGCCGCGAAATTGGTCTCGGCGGCTATCCCAACGTTCCCCTTGCCAAAGCTCGTGAAATCGCGCGCGAACAAAAAGACAAAATTCAAAACGGCATTGATCCGGTTGAAGAAAGAAAGGCCCAGAAAGCTGCTCTGGTCGCGGCCCAGCGCAGGGGCCTGTCTTTTGCAGATGCGGTAGACCGGTATTTGGACGCAAAACTAGATGCCTACAAGAACGCGAAACACCGGCAACAATGGAGAAATACTCTGACCACTCATGCCGTGCCTGAACTTGGCGCCATGCTCGTGGATGACATCACCGTTCAAGATGTTTTGCGCGTTCTCGAACCGATATGGCGAACAAAGACTGAAACTGCTTCGCGCCTGCGGGGACGCATCGAAGCAGTCCTGTCATGGGCCACCGTTGCAGGGCATCGGTCTGGCGATAATCCGGCGCGTTGGGCGAACAATCTGAAAGAGCTGCTCCCTGCCCCTTCGAAAATCGCGAACACCTACAATCAACCCGCACTGAAGATCGAGGATGCGCAGCGCTGGCTTTCCGATCTTCAAAATAGAGAAGGGCTTGGTAGCCGCGCGCTGGAGTTCCTCACCTTAACGGCGACCCGCTCGCAAGAAGTGCGAGGTGCGCGATGGAGTGAATTGGATTTGGCTGCCGGAATGTGGATCATCCCGGCAGATCGAACAAAGATGAAGCGTGAGCATCGAGTTCCACTCTCCAAGACTGCTATGGAACTGCTGCGCGCCATTCCGCGGTTCTCGGATAGTGACTTGGTGTTTCCTGCCCCTAAAGGCGGCCAAATGTCGGATATGACATTAAGCGCCGCAATGAAACGTTTGCATGAAAGAGATCTGAAACAAGACGGCCCGGGTTTCACAGACCGTGTGACCAAACGACCCGCGGTCCCTCACGGATTGCGCAGCACTTTTCGAGATTGGGTGTCCGAATACACAAACTTTCCCGGCGATATGGCTGAAGTCGCTTTAGCACATAAGATCAACAATAGTGTCGAGGCTGCTTACCGGAGAGGAGATATGTTGGAGAAACGGCGAACCATGATGGATGCTTGGGCTGACTTTTTGATCGGAAATCAACATGAGAACAAGATCATCACTTTGGGACCACTGACATGACACTCCCGAAAGGCTGCGTACCTCTTTTTGAACTTGAAAGGAACATGCAGAGGATCGTTCTAGCAGACAAGAATCTTGCGAAACTAAAGCCGTTTGGAAAGCGTCCGAAATGGCATTGGGAAAGTCAAACTAGCGCCGAAAAGCTAGCTGAATTAGAACCCCGTCTCCGCTTAATCTATGACACGCCCGATCTGTTTAGCATTGCTCGTGGAGTTGCTATCCATTTGCTTGAAATGCTTGTTTTCAATGATGAAAACGAAAATGGAGTATTCTTGTATCATAATAACTCATTGATACCGGCTTCCAGGGGAAGCGGCCTTTATTCTCCGATGCGACTGTTGCTAGTTGAAGATGCAGCGGTCGCGCCTAAGGCGTGTGTCAGCAACAAAGACGTTCTTGGTTTTGTCGAATTTGGGAATAACAGGCGCAACAATCAAGTTTTTCTAGAGCCCGGCAAATGGATAGTTCGTGACCACCCCCGCTTCGATCTGTGCCCTGACTCCGACAGCCGGGAATATTGCAATCAAATCTGGAACCAATTGCACAGCTTCGGCGGAGCAGTTTTTGTCTTTCAGTACCCTGCAAAATCACTCGGTTCAGGTTGGGTTACGAAGAGTAAATTCGACTGGGAAGCTAGCCATAAACTAAAGAAGCTGTTGAATCCTCTGCCAACGCCGAAGCGCGACAGTGAAAAATTTAATCGACTCGTACAACAAGCCTCTGCACATTACCTCAGCCTAAGGGAACCGGAGAAACTAAAGTTTGGAAAACCAATGCTCGCCGAATTTCTTGGATATCCTGGAATGCCGCCAGAAAACAGCGGACTTCGTGCAATTATGAATGCTGTACTTAAAAGCCTTCCAGTTGAAGATAGAGAGCGACTGAAGGTTGCCGGTAGAAAGCCGGCCTAGGCTTAGGTATCAAAACCGAAAAATGTCAGGGGCGGCGATGCAAATCGCTGACAGGAACAATTCACTACATTGGTGATATCGCGCTAAGGCGTGACGCCAGCCCGTCAGTCCAGCGCACAGATTTTCGACCCGATCCAACTTATGTTTTCTTTGCCGAAGCTGAACAAATGCGGCTCAGACAATCCTCCTAGCGCATTTGAATTACGCTAGTTTCAATGCCGCTACGGTGGAAGCTCAGGACAAAGCTGCCATCAGACGTAACTCGTTAGACGACGTAGGAGAACCCGGAGAGCTTAGTTAGCTTCGCAGCCAAGGTCCTACTCTTCATTTTTTCATCAATTTTGCAGACTGGGAGGAAGTGATTTAGTCTTTCAATTTTTGGAACTTTACGCACTTCAAAGTCACAAGTCCTGACTGCCAAGATCAGAAATTCCCTCAATGATTTCTGCAAGGTCTATGAGGTAACCTTCATTGAACGTCGCAAATTCAATAAATGAGCGGACCTCTGAATCGATCTTGCCTCCACGTGCTATTAGCGTTGGCTGGCTCTCCGACAATTCGTAAACTACCGGGATCAATCCATGTATTTCCATCGTGTCATGATTTGCATCCCACTTTGCTGTGCTAAAAGCCTGCGAAACTGCAAAAAAGGTACTTCCAAATGCAGCTTCCATGTTACTTTTTGCGTCTTGCGGAAATGTTTTCCCATCCCAAAAGTAACCACCGGCCAACCCACTAATTGGGGTTCCGTCAACGGACACTATGATCGAAAAAGAACCAAGGTGCGAATTTCCGCGTCGAATTGATAGGTAGAGGTCCATAAAAGCGTTGCGACCTCGGTTAGCCGTAAAGACAACTTCAACTTTTGAAGATCGCTGCGATTCCAGAAAATCTTTGGCCGCAGACCTAAAAACTTCTGAAAATGACAAGAAATCGAGGAAATCAGAAACTTCACGCGCGAAACCCATTTTGTTTTGAGGCTTTGCTATTGCAGCGTATTGATAATTGTTTTGCTTCGCACCACCCTGCATCGGCGAAAAGCTCACCATTTGGGAAAGGAGCTTTTCATCAGTGTTAATAAGATCTTGAGTCGACCATCTTCCAACCTTCTTAATGCTATCGAATTCGAACTTTTTCAAAAGGTTTGTCACTTTTTCAGGTGTGCCAAACTCTGCAGAAGATGAATAATACGTTGAGAGATTGTCGCCCTTATTCAGAATCCAGTAAGTTGCGTCAGTTTCTGCTTTGGCATCTGGATGTGCGTACGGTTGGAGCCAACCGATCTTTTCGCCAATTACTTGCTCAAGATCTAGATAAAATTCGCAAGGAATTTTCCAAATGTACGCGATAATCACATGATCTACGTACTTTGATCCGGGTATAGGATTAAGGCAGAGCAGAGCGATGCGTATAAACGGCAGCTTTGCTGCGCGCTCCTTTACACGACTCAAATACTTGTTTCGCGCGGGTTCGTCTTCGAAATACTTCACACAAACTTCTGGGCTGATCTGGGGAGAAAATGTGATTTGCTTCAATTCTTGGCGCTCGAAGCAAACCTCACCCTTTTTGATGGCGGCCTTGTAGCCGCTAACATCCGCGCCGCAAATTTCTGCAAAAGTCGACAAAGGCAGGAGAGCTTCATGCCAGTGCGTGGACACTAGAATGCAGCGCACCCGTTCTTTTTGAACATCATATTCCTGACAAAAAAGAGTCAGGTATTTGCTAAGCTCATTCAGTGTCGCTCGCGCACTATTGTCACTGCGTTTAACTTCTATGCAAACATAGTTTTGCAACGCGTCGGTTGCTAAGATATCCACTCTTCCGCCTGAGCCTACGGCATTTGGTAAGGAATGCTCAACATCAACCAATGTTAAACCGGGCTCAAGCGCTTCGAGATGCTTCGCTAAGTAGTCGCGAAAACCGGTTTCGTTTTCCCATCGACCGAGAACTGACAATACCATGTTTGGTGCTTTCCCGCATTCACTTGTTGTCGTTCAGCAATAAGATGCATTTCCGCAAGATGCACTACCAAAAGCTGAACCACTTGTAACTACAGCCCATTGCGCGATGCACATGGCTCCAGCATCTAGTAAATCAAACCTTTCAGTACGGCTGACCCCCCCTACAGCCGTTCCGCGGTGCGCGCCGTTGGCGGCTAAGTTTGCAACTCGGTCAAAGCCCGAGTTTGCCGACTGTCCGCTATAAGTAGTTGAGTGCCATTGAGGTAGTGCCTGCTTACAGGTCCGGAGGCCAATCTGCTAATTTCACCAATTCTACAAATTGCTGATCCTATCGACTTTCTGGTCAATACGACAACACACGACGTATCACCCAGCGAGGCGACAATGATACAAAAATTAGAAGTGTTACTTAGCGATAAGAATGTCGCTCAGCGATTGAATGTTCATCGGGGCACGATTTGGCATTGGCTCAAACACGACCCGACATTCCCCAGACCGTTTAAGCTTTCGGAGCGCTGCACTCGTTGGCGGCTATCAGAAATTGAAGCGTGGGAAAACACTAAACAACGAGGCGCGACAGCATGAAACGTATTCCGCGCGCCAACGAAATCACAGCACGCGCATTGACTGATCCGGAACCAAGTTTCGTATCCCTCGTACAGGGTGGCACGAACCAGCGGCCATTTAGGTCTGTCAAAAGCGAACTGGCCAAGGACGAAACACGATCCGTATCTATGTTCGAACGCTGGGGTCTTCCTACGAGCGAAATCGCATCGGCGCGTGAAGTAACCCGCGCCCAGCGCTGCAATCAACTAGCATCCGCACTCGGCGGGCGCATCACTTCCTTCAACGATGAGAAAAACAATGCTTGAAACAGCAACCCTCAAATATGGTCGAACTTATACTCTCAAGCCAATCAGCCCAGACATGTCAGAGCCGATCATGTTCAAGAACGGCGAACGAATTCCCGTAACGCAAGAAATTCGAAAACATTTGAAACAGCACGCGACCTTCGTTCAGGAAGCGCGGTATTCTGATGGCCGAATTGAACGAACCAAGCTTTGTTCTTTCGAATTCTCTCCCAAGGACGAACAACTCAACGATCAGAAATAGAAACGACCTCACCCAGTTGTCCGGGAAGAGGCCGTTCTGTGTAGCTGTCTGAACTTACCATCTTCCCGGCAAATGGGCAAAGCCCAAAGGCCCCACAAATGAAAACAGAGATTGCACCCGGGTTCACCGGAAGAATTCTTGCGCCCCCACGTTACGATTTTGCCGAAAGCAGTGAACACTACGCCTTCGAGATAGAGCGACTAGGTAAGTTTCGGATCATTGAATGCTCCGACCGAATTCAGTGGATCATCCAAAGACGCATAACGCCACAAAACGAGCGTGCTGGAACACGATGGAAGGCAATAGGGTACTTCATGACCCGCGATGCGCTTGCACGCCTGTGGCACGCTAAAACAGGCGCTGCATTGGTCGCATTTGACCACTCAATTTCATGTCCCAAGAACGCAAACCTGCGATCTGGAAATTCTGCGCTACCGTCTATCGCGCCTTCAATATACCTCGGTCAGGATCATCACCATGGGGCGTGACAAACATAATGAGAACCGAACCGACCAATTCGCCAAATGGATTAAAGAAGACACCCGACTACCCGCGTGGAAGGCCCTAAGCTCCACGGCACAAGCAGCATACATGCATCTCAAAGTCCGATGTCGCTATGAAGGCAAGAGGCTGAAATTCAATAACAATGGCGTTGTCGCGCTGTCCACCCGGACACTAGCAGCAGAGATGGGTGTTGCCCCGAAGACAGCAGCCACAGCATTGGCAGACTTGCAGGCCAAGGGGTGGATCGTATGCACCCAACGACACAGAAAGGGCATCGAAGGCAATGCGCTATCGCCGGAATGGCGATTGACGATGCTGCCGACCGAACATCTTGGCAAACCGAAAGCACCAACAAACGACCCGAGATTTTGGGCAAAAGGCAAAGACTATGACGTTATTGAATACAAAAGCAGTAAACGGCCCGGTCACGCTCGCGGGGACGCTACTCGGTTCCGGAGCGCAAATACTGAAGCGTCCAATTTGCTTAGGTTTCGAGGCGAGTAATTCAAAAACCTGCTGCTAAGTCTGCTGCACCCTCGCCGCAAAGTTTGCAGCAGAAATTCCGAGGTTCGAGCCAACCTGCTGCAATGTCTGCATCAAGAACCGCTCAATTTCACCCATTACCTGCTTCTGAGTTTGCCGCACATCTAATCACCATCTCTTACAAGGCGTTCACGCCCTGCACTGCAGTCACTGAATTAACATCCAAACGGGAAATCCTGTCAGAGAAAGCACCCGATTTGCACCCGGGTTCAATGTTCCATCCAAGCGACCACCAAATTCGGAGAAATCCATGCATGTCATGATAGCACTTGCCACAGCTTCTTATTTGCTGGTTGGCCATATCTCATACCGCAACATCATCGTCTCGGGCACATACCGCCGTGCACTCGACGGTGATGAAGAGGCAATGCTCTCGCTCATCCATCGGAATGAAAAATCATTGGCCCACTACCTGACATATGGGGGTTGGTTGTCGTTCTATCCGGCGTTCGTCGCCTTAGGCTGTATCATTGCACGAATGGACATCGAGATTTGAACCCGGGTGCAATTTTTGAGAGCGGCTTCACGTCGCGATCCCGTCTAACACTGACTGGTCACGGAGTGAAACGACATGGGCAGCACACGCCAAGAACGAAATCCAACCTCAGGTCAAATCCCTCACAGGAAAACACCGAAGGGGGGGTTTACTGGAGGTTTGCGTATGCAGCATGTACGCAAAAAAATAAAATGCTCAGTCAAACAGTATCCCGAACGGTCACCGGAAGCGTTGGACGGAATAGACAGAGAAATCGAAGCCGCCATTCGGGAAGATCGCCAAATTCGCCTGGACCACGCATTTCCGCACGCAGCTGCTCACCCCAGACGAAAGACCTTATGTTCACCGTGTTTGGATTTGAACCCGGGTGCAAACCAAGTAGTAACTGAGACCGCAGATCAACCGGAGATTGGCGGCAGGGACGGCACCGAATACATCAACGAGTACAGATTGGTTGTTGTCCACCGCATGTCGCTGCGGGGCGCACCTCTTGGGCAAATCGGCGCATTACTGGGCATATCCTCTAAGCACGCCCAGCGCCTCTTTGACAAGCTGACAGATCAGCTTCGTTCGGAGGCAAAGCAAGTGGAAATCGCGAGATTGGTTAGTGAGACACTCGGTTTTTATCACTCGGTCAGAACCGAATGCATGAGGATTGCTGGAACTAGCACGGATGTACATGAAAAGCTTAGTGCATTGGATACCGCTCTGGCTGCGGAAGCAGACAAACACCGCTTTTTACAAGCCTGTGGTTTTTATTGTCATGCAGAATATGTCCCACAAAAAGCACACACTGCAGATAAATAATTGCTGTCTTTTATAAGCTCCCAAAGGGCGACCAATGCGGCTGCGTTTCCTGCAATGTCGTTTTCTAACCCAAAAAAAGGGCGGCACTTCTGCCGCCCTTTCACTAATAAGTCCGAACATATGCTTACTCGTAGGTGTCAGTTGGCGATAGGTATAGACCCCGGCCGCCACCGCCACCGCCACCGCCACCGCCACCGATGTTATTGAACTCTTGCGGCATGAACTGGTTGTCAAAACCATTGTCATTTGGCCAATAATCTGGGGACATGTGTTGATCAATTAGGTCATGTGTTTCTTGGTATTCCTGACAGTGAAAGCCAGTGTCCGCCAACTCGTGGACGGAGCAACCAAGGCGATAACCCATGTTGCCAGTCCTCATATCGCCGATACCGCGCGCACTTGCAAAAGTAGCAGTTGCAGCCAGTACTACCGCCAGAGGCGTGATGGTGAGCAGTTTATTCAACGTGTTCATTTTGATCCTCCTTTTGGTATTCCGGACCCAATCAATCTGCGTCGATCCGAATTTGTATGTGGTCACATCAACCGATTAGAATCCTAAAACCGGGTCGGAGTTGCAGAAATATTGAAATTTTCTTTCGTCATTCCAATGTAAAAAAATATATACTTTTTAGAGGCTTGTGTGCATTTCAGATCTGTAAAAAAAATCGTAACCTGCTTAATCATTCAGTGGCCTGCAAATTGTGAACGAAACATGGTTTGAAAGACTCGAATCGTAGCCCGATTGCCACACTCAGTCACTCATGCATTCGTAAGCTCATAATAATAAATACAAAAACCTCTTAGCGCTTAACGCGATTCAGGAAACTTATAGGTACTGCCTATAAATTTGCTGTTAGTGATTTCACCGCCGTCTAGTACAGCGTTTCGTAGATGCCGCTTGCCGCCATTCTTGTTGAACCTCTTTCAACCCTCGCGGACCTTTTTGCGCATTGTCTCGTGTTGAAAGCTTCGGGCGGCGAAAACCGATGCAAGGGCCCGGCGTAGATCGTGGAACCACCAGCCGGTAACGCCGCTGCGCCCGTCGAGGTTATGTTTGAACCGGCGGAAGCCGGAGAACGCCCGCCTGGAGCGGGGATGCCATCGACCAGATCGTGATCGCGTAGGGCCATACCCGCTCTGATCGCGTCGACGGCATTTCGGTTCAGCGGTGCGAGGTCTTGCAGCGCTATTCCGAGAGATGGTCGATCAAGGTTGCGTAACCAAAGAAATTGCGCACTAGATCGACCTTTCAATTGATCGAGTGCGCGAGTTTGTAACCAAAATCTGAAGGGGTCCTTTTAGGCAAAATTCTGCTCGATAGTTTTGACGAAATGCAACATTTCTTCGTTACGCGTCTTTGCATCGGAACCATAGTGAGCTCTGCGATGGCAGTTTGGGCACAACCCAATCATGTAACGTGGGTCATCAGGACCACCGTCGCTAAGTCTACGAATGTGGTGCACTTCCAAAAATGGAGCGCCGCTAGATGTTTGGAACGGCGCTGGATCACCACAGTCTTCACACTTGCCTTTTGCACGCGCAAAAACGTAATCCCGAACAGCTTTACTCCGTTCGAAAACAGTGCCCGAGTAGGATTGTCCTTTTCTCGGTTGGTTTACAGCCGCGGCCATTGCCCGCTCTCGTAAGGTGACAAGGTCGGCGGCGCCTGGATCAATTGGCGCTTCGGCCATCTGTGCTAGAACGGCACCGAGTGGCCGAAGTTCAAACACATACGCCCTTCTCATATCACCTAGACTGTCAGGAGCTTGTCGCTCCAACACACCTTCTACTAAGTATTGGCCTTCGAACCGGAGGCCACTTTTCTGTTTCTGGAACAATAGAAGGTCTTTTCCATTCGCAGCGTGATCGCGGATGGCCTTGTTGCCTTTGGCCATTACCATATCGCCGATTTGGCCTTCGCCAAAATACTCGAAAACCCCATCTGATCGCAGGCCGTCTTCGTAACCGTGATGACCTCCTTCTTTCGCCGTCACGATGACGATCAAGTTGTGTTCCTTAGGGGTGATGATGCCACCCTGTTGTTGGCCAGAGTATTTAGCGTGGATGTCCTGACGCCGGTTGTATGTCCGGCCAATTTCAAATCCCCAATTCACTAACATTTCTTCCTTTTCAATCTGCGATGAATTTTGACGGCCCATAAACCGAGTGTCGAGATTTGATGTTCAGCCATGTCTCTCCAGAGTGATTGCATTCGCTGATGGCATCACAAACTGGTGCAACTTCACGAATAATTGCGCAACCTCAAGCGACCAATTGAAAGCCTTCCACTCCAACATAAAACTTTGTTTTTATTTTTAAATATCTTTTGCGGTCAGCATACGAGAAGCCTCTGTCGACAGCACCTGATGCGTGTTTTACACACAGCAAAGGAGACTATGACGCCGATCAGCATCGCGGGGGACAAAGGATCGCACTAACCTCCTGCCTCTCTCAAAAAACGCTTATTGGCAGTAGCTACCTCGACCCCACAGTTTGCGAAGTCACGATCATGAGTGACAAGAATATAGCTACGAGTTCTGCAAAGTTTTAGAATAATTAAATCATTGTAGTCGAATTTGCCTGCAGTGCATCCTTCTATAACACCCGGCAAGTCCATCGCACCCAACTCTAGTTGGTCAATTTCACAATCATCGTGCAAGTTCAAACAAGTGTCACGAACCGATTCCATGAATTCCTTTGCCTCGGGTCGAACACGGAATGACTTAAAATTTTTCTCTTGCGTTACGCCGCTTTCCAAACAAATTTTGTGTTGAGTTTTGCAGCAGCGGTTGTGAAACTCACTGATCACTAGATCACTCGCGACGACGCTGTTGCCTGCTTCAAGAAGGCTTTTGTAGAAGTCGCTGTAAACTCTGTATTCAGGCCTCGGATCGAACCCGTTTATGTTGATCCAAACATTAGTGTCAAAAAAAAATTTTCTACCGCTTATGCCGCAGTCTTGAGTTGCATCATGCGTCGTCATTTGGCTTGCCGGACTCGTTCTCTAAAATGTCGGATACAACTTCGGGGCTTTCAAAAAATACTTTAGCTCGATCGACTACAACTTTCAGTCGGTTGAGTTGCCATGGCTCGGCATGCACAGGAGGCGCGAGCATCGCCCTAACCTTTTCGGGCGTATACTCACCATACAACTGCCCTACCGCTGCATTCAAAAAGGCAGTAGTCAACCGAGTTGTACTTTCGAAAGAAATCGCAACTCGATCACCTTTGTTGATGTGATCGACTATCCTTTCATAAACGAGCTTGCCATCGCTGGCGGAAACACCGTATCCGCTACCTATAACTTCCGAGATTTTGACCGTTTTCAGTGCCATTTAGCCTTACCAGATGTTGTTAGGATCTGCATGGTGATTGACATCGTATTGCTTTGCATCAGCACTATCAATCTCCAGAACAATCGAAGTGCCAGGGTATGGCATCCTCATTCCAAGCATCGTCACGTCGGATCCATCTTGTCTCCAAAAACCCTTATCAGAAGCGACTGCTAAAACACCTCCATTGTGCGCAACGAACTCCCGGATCAGCGTCAGTCCAAGCCCGCCAGGAATATCGCCTACGCGAGATGTACTCTGTGGTTGCATGGCCCAGTTTATAGCGTCATGTGCATCAATATCTTGTCCTGACCATCGAACATAGGAGTTACGAATCCCACGACCTCCATCAGATATCACAAATGCTAATTTTTTCTTTCTAGGATAGTACTGACCGCAGACTGAGATTGGGGTAGGTGTTTTGGAATGCAATGAACTGTTGGCAAATATTTCATCTATGCCTTCAAAGAATTTCCTGCTCAGAGATTTCGACATCTTCGGCATACTGTGACGCGAAAGGTGCTCGCGAGCGAAAGACGCAAATTCGACGCCATCATCGACGGAGAAGTGCGTCCACGGAATTGTCGTATCGTGTATGTCGGGCAAACGATCGTTGAAAAAGCCGTTCTTGCGTAGAATATCGCTCACATTCTTAGCAATATTGGTGAACCGTAAATGTTGATTCCGCTCGAAAGAGTGGTCCACTACGACTCGCAGGGCAGATGCTAGATGTGCGTCCGCCCAGTCTACAATAGAGAAATCTACTTCAACTTCTCCTGCACCTTGAGCGCTCAAGTCGTTGTGAAGCTTCGAAATTGCAGCATATCCACGAAAGCTGGGCTCTATCCGACTTGTAGAAAACTGAACACTACCCATTTATTTTTTAGTTCCTTTGACTTCACTTGTTTCTTTAGAGGCTTTCTAGGGAACCGCAACTTTGGGAACCAGCCAATCGTAGGTTACTTGAGGCTCGTTCGATTGAAATTCTCGTTCCACCCAATTGCGATGCGCTGGTCAGCAAGGTCAAACTCAGCAAGGTCCTTACAAATGCACGCGACATAATGGGGGTCAAAGCGGTCTCGGGAAGATCAGAAGAAACGGAAATATGCTTCGGATTCCAAGAATTTCGGTTTGGTGACCTCACCAACTAATTCGATCCGTCCAGGAGCGTTTCCTTTCTCCGAGGCAAGGCGTCAGCATAGTGACCGCTCTTAGCCGTAATTTGTCCTAGAGCTCGCAGAAATTCATCTCGTCACCGCAAGGTCCAAAACTGCCTCTGAGCCCTTGCCGGCTTAGTTATAGACATGCGGTTAAAGTCATGAGGTATTCAAACTGATCGGCCAATTGCAGATTGGCGGGTACTTTGGCGGGTAGCTGGTAAAAACCGCCAATTTTTCCAATGAATTCAAAGGAAAGTGGCGGACCGAGGAGGATTCGAACCCCCGACCCCTTGATTCGTAGTCAAGTACTCTATCCAGCTGAGCTATCGGTCCGCGTTGGTGAAGCGGTGTTTAGACCCGGTGCGGGAGACGTGCAAGCCGATTCTGCAAAAAATCTTCAAAAAGTTAGATCGCCGCGTGGGAGGCTTATTTCAAAGGTTGTACCGGTGGGTCCGGTCTCTTTCAGCACGAGATCCCCGCCATGTCCGCGCACCAGTTCCTGTGAAATCGCAAGCCCAAGGCCCGAGCCGCCCTTGCGCACCCCGCCTTGGAATGGCGTGAACAGATTTTCGCGGGCTTTGGGCGGCAGGCCGGGGCCGCTATCGCGGATTTCGATGCACCAGTTGGCCTCCATGGCGCAGCCGGTGACAGTGACGCGCCCGGGTTTGCCCGAGGCAACCAGAGCCTGCCGAGCGTTGCGCACGAGGTTCATGATCACGCGGAACAGCTGCTCTGGGTCTGCGCGAACAACCAGATCCTCGGGCACTTCGTTCACGATTTCGACGCAGGCATCGGCGACAGCCAGCTGCTCGCTGGCGGCAACATCTTCAGCAATGTCGCGGACGCGCACCATGGTCAGGGTCGGCGCAGGTTCTTCCGCGCGTCCAAAGGCAAGGGTGCTCTCGCACAGCGAAACCGCACGCGTGATCGAGTTGACCAGCTTGGGTGCCATGCGGCGGACCAAGGGGTCATCGCTGGCTTCGATCCGGTCGGTGAACAGTTGTGCAGAGGTCAGAATATTGCGCAGGTCATGGCTGACCTTGGCCACCGCACCACCCAGTTGCGCCAGACGCTCGCGTTGTTTCAGCGCCTGCGTCAGGTCGGTCTGCAGCATCTTGAGGGCCTCTTCCGCCTCACGCAATTCAGTGACCTTGGAGTTGGGAGTGATAATGCCCCGCGCATCCTCGGGCGCGCTGGCATAGCGCTGCATATAGCCGACAACGCTTTTGATCGGGCGTACCAGCACAACGCGCACAGCAAGGAACAGGAAGAAAGCCGTGATTATCGAAATAACGAAGGACAGACCCAGAATGCGCAGCCCGTAATCCACCATCGCCATGCGCAAGGGCATGCTGTCTATGGTTACCTCGATCAGTAGACCGGCGCCTTTTACCGGCTCACCGATCACGCGGATGACCTCATTTTCAGTGGTGAAAAAACGGGTCATCGCATCGCGGATCAGGATCCACGGGCCCGCGTCTCGCAGATCATAGGTGTTGGTGATCTGTTCCGGGATAGGCGAAGACAGCATCAGCTGCCGCACCTCATCGCGCCGCAGGACGACGTTATAGACACCCGCATTTGCCAGCAGCTCGGCCTCGAGATCGTCGGCGAGCATATCATCGGCCAGCAGCGCCAAAGACGCGATTTGCGCGCGTTCCAGCCGGTTCAGCAGGAAGTCTTCTCGGAAACGCGCGATGGACGGCACAAAGATCAGGACCTCGGCCAACATCACGAAGACCGTCGTCAGGATCAGAAATCGGCCGGACAGCGAGTTCAATTGGCGCTCCTCTTCCGGTCAGGGGATCCAGCGTTGCACGAACCTGACCACGCGTTTAACCGTCTGATTCTCAAACAGCCTTGGCGAGAAATAAGCCCCCGCCACACGTTTGTTAAGCTCTCCGATCGTCGGATAGGGCGAAACCATCGCGGCGATCTGCCCCATCTTCAGGTTATTGGCCAGCGCAAGGGACCACAAGTTGATCAGCTCTCCGGCCTGATGACCAACGATTGTCGCGCCCGCGGGGCGTCCTTTCACGACCATCACCTTTATGAACCCCTTTGTCTTACGCTCGGAAATGGCGCGGTCATTGTGATGGTAGTCGAACCGGGCGACCTCCATCGCGTCACCATGCTGTTCACGGGCCTGCGCCTCGGTCAATCCGACCTGAGCCAGTTCGGGGTCCGTATAGGTGGCCCACGGGATATGAGCTGTCTTGGCCTTTGATGGCAGACCAAACAAGGCCGAGCGGATGATGATGCCCGCATGGTACCCCGCTACATGGGTGAATTGCAGACCACCGGCCACATCACCAATGGCGTAGACCTTGCGATTGGTCGTGCGCAAAGCGTCATCCACCCTGATCCCTGTGCGTGTACGATCGATGCCAGCGGCCTCAAGGTTCAAACGTTCGACATTGGCCTTGCGTCCGGCTGCCATCAGAAGATGAGTACCGGCAAAGATGTCTCCGTTCTGAGTGACAACTTCGACCGCGCCAGCCGAGCCTCGGATTTGCGCGACCATGGCTTGTTCCTGAATGTCGACGCCCTCTGCCCGCAGGGTTTCGAGAACAAGGGCTGCAGCTTCGGGGTCATCCTTGCCCAACGCCTTTGCGCCTTCGATCACGGTCACCTTGCAACCCAGCCGAATATGGGCCTGCGCCATCTCCATCCCGATGGGGCCACCGCCGATAATCAACAGGTGGTCGGGCTTGTCCTTCAGATCAAAGATGGTTTCATTCGTGTAGAACGGCACCGAGTCTAGCCCCGGGATCGGCGGCACAAGCGGCGATGATCCGGTGGCGATAACAACCCGCCGGGCGGTGATCACGTTCTCACCGGCCTGCACCTGTGTCGGAGACAGGAAGGTGCCAAATTCGCGGATCACCTTGACGCCGAAGCCCTCGAACCGCTCCTGACTGTCCATCGGCTCGATCTGAGCGATGACGCCCTGCACGTGATCCTTCGCGGCGGCATAGTCCACCTGCGGCACAACATCGGCCACACCAAAAGGCGCGGAATGGGCCTGCCCATAGGCCATCTTGCCACTGGCGATCAGGGCCTTGGAGGGGACACAGCCGAAATTCAGGCAATCCCCGCCCATCTTGTGACCTTCCAGCAGGATCACCTCGGCCCCCATCTGCGCCGCCCCTGCCGCAACCGACAAACCGCCCGACCCGGCGCCGATGACCAGGATATCTGTTTTCAGCTCTTTCATGGAATTCAGGCGTCCTTTTTACCGCGCAGGGCTTTGATCAGAATGGGCAGAGCGGCCAATACGCACAAGCCTATGATCGGACCGATAACAAAGGGTTCCCAAAGCAGCGAAACATCAGGCGTTTCGCCGCGATCAAAGACACCGCCTAAGCCGACGCCGATCCAGGTGTAGACAATCCCGCCCGGAATGATGCCCAGCGCCGTCGTGAACAGGAAGTTGCGGAACTTCACGCCCACCAGTGCGGGGACCAGATTGGCCACAAAGAACGGAACCACGGGCACAAGACGCAGCAGGAACAGGACCGAGATCTCATTCTCGCGCAGGCCGTCCTTGAGTTTCTTGATGGTCCCTTCCGAGGATTCGAGGCGCGCCGTCAGCGATTCACCCAAGCCCCAGCGCGCGGCCAGAAAGATGGCTGATGCGCCGATCGTGGCCGCGAACACATTGAACGCGGTGCCTGCGAACAGGCCGAACAAGAAACCACCGGTCATCGAGGCGACGGCTGCCCCGGGCAGGGAAAACGCCACGATCACGATATAGATCCCAACGAAAGCTGCGGCCATGGCCCAGTAATATTCATCCCGCCAGGCCAACAGGGCCTCGCGATTGTCGCGCAGGGTTTCAAAACTCAGGTAGTCCCCAAGGGTGAAGAACCCCACCGCGGCAACGGTCAGGATCACAAGCAATGGAATATGGCGCGCAAACCCGCTGCGCGGTGCTTGGGTCGTTTCGCTCATCTGGCTGTCCGGCTTTGATTGTTTCATTCTGACCTCAACATGCGCTGCCTCGTGGTCCTGCAACAGGCCCCTCACGCGGCCTTGAACTCTGTGGCCGGGAATGTGAGGGTTCGGGGCGCAAAAAACCGGATTCTGAAATCTTTTGACCGGCCAGGTTACAGAATTGTTGCAAAAGGCGCGAAAACCCGTGCCTTGGGGTTTGACTTACCCCCCGCTTGGCAGTAGAGGACGGGCTTCGAACACTCGGGCCAGGCGAATCCGCGCCGCACCCACCGCTATAGATTGGAGACGGAGCGATGAAACGCACCTATCAGCCTTCGAACCTGGTTCGCAAACGCCGCCACGGTTTCCGCGCGCGCATGGCCACCAAAGCCGGCCGCAAAATCCTGAACGCGCGCCGTGCACGCGGCCGTAAATCGCTGAGCGCGTAAACCGCCTCACCGATCAGGTTATGAACATGACGCCGCCGGAGGCCCCTGAGGATGGTATCAGCCAACCGAGGGTCAAGCCCCCGGCGGCGTCCGTTTGCGCGCCCAAACCTCTGACCATTCTCAAGAATCGTTCTGATTTCCTGAAAGCAGCGCGGGCGCGTCGACAAGGCACATCCTCGATGATGGTGCAGGCGCGCAGGCGCGTTTCGGACGAGGGCGCAGGCATTCGCGTCGGGTTTACGTGTTCCAAGAAGGTCGGCAATGCGGTGTCCCGCAACCGCGCCAAGCGCCGCCTGCGCGAAGCCGCCCGTGCCGTACTACCCACGCAGGGGCATGACGGCTGGGACTATGTCCTGATCGGCCGCGCCGAAGTCACCGCCGGGCGGGCGTTTGACGCCATGCTCGACGATCTGCGCTATGCGCTGCGCAAAATCCACGCCCCTCGCAAATGACCCTGCTGGCGCGCATATTCGCCCTGCCCGTGCGCGCATACCGGTTGGTTTTCAGCCCCTGGGTCGGATTCAATTGTCGCTACCAACCGACGTGTTCGGCCTATGCGTTGGAAGCACTTGAGAAACACGGCGCGATCAAGGGCGCGTGGCTTGCCGCCCGTAGAATCGGGCGCTGCCACCCATTGGGTGGTACGGGGTATGACCCGGTGCCCGAAATATCCGAAGACGATTAGACCAGCGCTAGATTCCCTCGGTCCGTGAACCTTCGGGTCGGGATGACTTCACGATCCAACTTACCCAGCAGAGTGTGGTGCAAATCCTCGTAGAACCGAGGCGAGTCGAAATACCAGCTATGGCTGGCGGATGGTCCATCCGGGTAATCCGCGCGATTGTCATTGAAGAACTTGCCGCAATAGAGGTTGACTGCCTTTTCAGGATGGTCCGAGGGCATGCCCACACGCCCCAACCGACGCGAAACGCCCACGCGCTTGACCTCAGAGATCGAAAGAACCTCATCAAACGGGCTGTAGTAACAAGTCAGCCTCGTACACCGCCGCATCAGGGATGAGGTCTTGGCGCTACCCTCGCGGAAAGACTTGGCCGAGACATCCGCCGCAACAAAGGCGATCTGGCTGGTGGTCCAGCTGTGCTGAGCAATCTCGTGGTCGTCATCGGCGTAATCCATAGCCTCGCGCACCAGAAAGGTCCCCATCGAATGCGCCAGAACGTGAACATTGTGGGGGCAATCCGGGGTCTGCATTTTGGACAGGCGTCTGATCCCGTCATTGAACAGCTTGTCCGCCGAGCGCCGGGCATCGGCCCTGTCCGAGCTATAGCCCAAGACCGAGCCGTCACTTGGCCAGTCAAAGCTGACGATCACGCCTTTGAAACCATGGGCCTCGAGCCCCTTCCGGATTTTGCGGTGCCGCTCCAGCATCTCGAACTGCTCGGTGTTGAAGCCATGCACGAAAAAGACGATATGGCCCTTTTCATGATCCGTTGCCCCGGCGGCCTGCTGCACCTTGTCCAGCCAGTCCGAGATTCGGATTTCGTGTTTACGTGCTGGTGCCTTTACGTTGGACGGTATTGCCAGATAGCGCGCCTTGCCCAGTTTGTTGGAATAGGTATTGCCGCTGCGTCCGCGGACGGTAAAGAAATAGTCCATTTTAAACTCCGTCGGTAAATCCGCAGATCATAGCACAGCCGGCGCCTTCCCCCAAAAACTGACCCGGGTTCACGACACCTTGCCCGCGCGCATCCTGCGCTGTAATCACGGCCCATGTTTGATGAAGCCGACGATATCCATCCGCTGTTTTCTGGCGCGCCCTCGACGACCGAGTTCAAGAAGCTGCGCAAACGCATCGTGCGCCAGACCCGCGAGGCGATCGAGCAGTACGGGATGATCGACCCGTCCGCCCATGACAAGGACGGCAAGCCGCCGCGCTGGCTGGTTTGCCTATCGGGCGGCAAGGACAGCTACACCCTGCTTGCCGTTCTCTATGAGCTGAAATGGCGCGGGTTGCTGCCGGTCGATTTACTGGCCTGCAATCTGGATCAGGGGCAACCCGGCTTTCCCGCCACCGTCCTGCCCGAGTTTCTGGAGCGGATGGGCGTTCCCCACCGGATCGAGTATCAGGACACCTATTCCGTTGTGATGGACAAGGTCCCGCAAGGCCGGACCTATTGCGCCCTGTGTTCGCGCCTGCGCCGGGGCAATCTGTATCGCATCGCGCGGGAAGAGGGATGCTCGGCTGTGGTGCTGGGCCATCACCGCGATGACATTCTGGAAACCTTCTTCATGAACCTGTTCCACGGCGGGCGTTTGGCAACCATGCCGCCCAAGCTGGTTAATGAAGAGGGCGACCTTTTCGTCTTTCGCCCACTGGCCCATGTGGCCGAGGTCGATTGCGAGAAATTCGCCAAGGCGATGAATTACCCGATCATTCCCTGCGATCTGTGTGGCAGTCAGGACGGTTTGCAGCGCCAGCAGGTCAAGCAGATTCTCGATCAGTGGGAAAAGAACAACCCCGGCCGCCGTCAGGTCATGTTCCGCGCCCTGACCAACGCCCGTCCATCTCATTTGCTGGATTCAAAATTGTTTGACTTTTCAGGGCTTTCCCTGGTTTCCAGCAAAAACGACGAAAATTCGGCTGAAATTCCGCAGTTGCGTTAACGTCTAACTCAGACTGGTTTCCTACCGTTCACCTTGAGCGCTCGATGCCCAAGGCCTGGAATAGCTATGCGGAAACTTCCTGATTTTGATCGTTTTCTCCGTCCTGTGACCTCTGCCCTCAGCGGGCCATCTGCGCTGGCCTTTCTGCCAGCGCTCAGCCTTGGGGCTTTTTGGCTGGGCGGCGAACGCGTGCTTGTCAGTGTGACGCTTGTGGTACCGTTGATGTTCGCGGTGGCAGGGATTGTGAACAGTCAGTCGAAAGCGCGCGCTGGGCAGGAAATCGGTGGTGTGCTGCCAAACGAACAGTTTAATCTGGCCTTGGCAAAAAAGCTTGAAATCGCGCAAAGGCAAGAGGCTGGCGCAGCTTGCATCGCCATTGTGATCGACGGTTTTCCCGAGGTTGCGGATATTCACGATCAGGCCGCCGCCGATCACATCCACCAGCAATTCTGCAGCCGCGTTCTTTCGATGATCCGCGACAATGACATTGCGATGTTGGTCGGAGACGACGGCCTGATGATCGGTCTGCATCCGTCGCAGCAGCTGGACCTCGAGGCCTGCATTCAGATGTCCGGGCGCATCCAGTCTGCGGTGGAAGAGCCGATTATGCTCAATGGAATCGGTCTCTACCTGACTTGTTCGATTGGGTTCAGCCTGAACAAAACTATCTCTGGCGATACGGTCTCGGACTGGAAAGCTGCCAGTACCGATGCGCTGACCGAGGCACAGCGCAGTGGGCCCTCGACGATTCGGGCCTATTCCTCCGAGACCCGACGCAGGTCACTGGTCCGAAGCAATCTGCGCAAGGAGTTCGAGGCGGCACTGGATCATGGCGATATCCGCCCGTGGTTCCAACCACAGGTATCCACGGATACCGGCCGCGTTACGGGTTTTGAGGCGCTGGCCCGGTGGGAACATCCGCAAAAAGGTGTACTGAGCCCACAAGTCTTCCTGCCCTTCGCCGAACAAGCCGACTTGATGGAGCGTTTGGGTCAGGCCATCCGGCACCACGCCTTCACCGCCATGCGGGCCTGGGAAAGGGCGGGCGTTATTGTGCCACGTATGGGTGTCAATTTCTCCTCGGATGAGCTGCGCGGACCTAGTTTGATCGACCGCCTCAAATGGGAGCTTGATCAATTCGACCTGACCCCCGACAGGCTGACGGTCGAAGTGTTAGAGACCGTCTTTTCCCGCCGTCCCGATGATGTGATCACCCGCAATGTCACCGGCCTTGCAGCTTTGGGGTGCTGTATTGATCTGGATGATTTCGGCACCGGCCATGCCTCAATCGCGTCGATCAAGCGGTTCAACGTCACGCGGATCAAGATCGACCGCTCATTCGTTGCCAAGTCTGATCAGGACCCCAGTCAGCAACAGATGGCCAGCGCCATCCTGACCATGGCCGAACGCTTGAATCTCGAGACGCTGGCAGAAGGGGTCGAGACACCGGGGGAACATGCCCTGATGGCCCAGCTTGGATGTGATCACGTGCAGGGCTTTGGCATCGGCAAGCCAATGCCCTTCGAAAAGACGCTGGACTGGATGGTCGCGCACAACGGCAGGATGAACGGGGTTCCGAAAATCGGACGCCAAACCGGCTGAATTCCGTGAAAGAGTGGCCTGGAATGCCACGGCGCGACGAATTTACGGCCGATTCCGCTTGACCTTTGGGCCTGCACTCTATTGAACCCTGCGGGTGTCTTTCACTGCTCAAGGTGGCTGTCCCAGATGGACGATCAGAACAAGAATCTCATCCTTGCAACCGCGCTCAGCTTTCTCGTGATCCTGGTCTGGTTCGTGTTGTTCCCTCCGCCGGAACCCACGCCCGGAACGGAACAGACCGAGATTGCAGCAACCGAAGGGTCAGAGATTCAAACGCCCAGCGCAAGCGGCACCGGAACGGTTGGCGAGGCGACCGCGACCGCGGAGGAGGCTCAGCCCGAAGAGCAAGCGCCGCGCGTTGCGATTGATACGCCCCGTCTGAAAGGCAGCCTGTCGCTGTCGGGCGGCCGCATTGATGAGCTGTTCCTGAAGGACTACAAAGTATCGCTTGAGGAAGACGCACCGATCGTGGAACTTCTGGCCCCCGTTGGGTCGGATTCGGCCTACTACGCCCTCTATGGCTGGGCGCCCGGATCCGGTGTGAGCGGCACGGATGTTCCCGGACCCAACACCCTTTGGACCCTTGAGCAGGGTGAGACATTGGGCGTAGGCACCCCCATCACACTGGCGTGGGACAACGGAAACGGCCTGACCTTCCGCCGCACAGTCTCGGTGGACGAAAACTACATGTTCTCGGTGACCCAATCGGTCGAAAACGCCACCGACGCCGAGGTCAGTATGGCCCCCTACGGCATTCTGGCCCGCCATGGCATTGGCGAAGACGGCGATCTGCCGGGCCTCAAGAACTTCTTCATCCTGCATGAAGGGGTGATCGGCATGGCCGACGGGACTTTGACCGAGGTCGACTATGGCGATGTCCGAGACTTCGACATCGACCCGAACGAACGCGCTCAGGCCGAGGTCTATCAGGTCAAAGAGGACGGCTGGATCGGCTTCACCGATCACTACTGGATGACAACACTGATCCCCGAGCCCGGATCGGCCTTCAAAGCAGCCGCAAAATACGACTCGCGCCGCAAAATCTATCAGACCGAAACCGTACTTCCGACCCTGACAGTGGCTCCGGGTGCAACGGAAGAGGTCAGCACCCGCCTGTTCGCGGGCGCGAAGGAATGGGAAGCCATTCGGGAATACCAATCCGAGGGCGTTCAGAAATTCATCGACAGCATCGACTGGGGTTGGTTCTTCTTCCTGACGAAACCGATTTTCTGGCTGCTGCACAATATCAACCTTCTGATCGGCAACATGGGTTGGTCCATTATCGGCCTGACACTGATCATCAAGGCGATCCTGTTCCCGCTGGCGTTCAAATCCTACGTCTCAATGGCGAAGATGAAGGAGCTTCAGCCGCAGATGGAGGCCTTGAAAGAGGCCGCAGGCGACGACCGCCAGAAGATGCAGCAGGGCATGATGGAGCTGTACAAGAAGGAAAAAGTAAACCCCGCCGCAGGCTGTTTGCCGATCCTGATGCAAATCCCGATCTTCTTCTCTCTGTATAAGGTGATTTTCGTCACCATCGAACTGCGTCAGGCCCCATGGTTTGGTCCGTTCCAGGACCTCAGCGCGCCTGACCCGACCTCGATCTACAACTTGTTTGGCTTGTTGCCCTGGGCCGCACCCGCGCCCGAAAGCTTCCTTGCGCTGATCTTTATCGGGATCCTGCCCCTGCTGCTGGGTATCTCGATGTGGCTGCAGCAAAAGCTGAACCCGGCACCAACCGATCCGACACAAGCGATGATCTTTGCCTGGATGCCCTGGGTCTTCATGTTCATGCTGGGTGGGTTTGCCAGCGGTCTGGTGGTTTACTGGATTGCCAACAACACCATCACCTTCACCCAGCAGTATCTGATCATGCGCAGCCAAGGGTATAAGCCTGACGTGTTCGGCAACATCAAATCCGGCTTCAAGCGCACGCCGAAAACGGACGGCAAATGAGCGGGCAGGTCTCAGCCCTCTGGCGGCACCCGATCAAGAGCCATGGGCGAGAAGCCCTGACCGAGATCACTGTACTCCCCGGGCAGACCATGCCCGGGGATCGTGTTTGGGCCGTCGCGCATGAGGCTGCCAAGACCGACGGCTCGGAATGGGCACCCTGCGTAAATTTCAGCCGCGGCGCGAAGGCGCCCAAGCTGATGGCGATCTCGGCTGAGACGCAGGGCGACAGCGTGACCCTTCGCCACCCTGATCGTCCGGATCTGAGCTTTGCACCCGATACCGAGCAGGACGTGTTTCTGGAATGGGTCAAACCACTTATGCCTGCGGATCGCGCCGCCTCCGCGCGGATCGTGCGCGTGCCCGGTCGAGGGATGACCGACAGTGATTTCCCCTCGATCAGCCTGTGCAACATGGCCAGCCACCGCGCTGTCGAACAGAAGCTGGGCCATGAGTTGTCACCGATACGCTGGCGCGGCAATATCTGGTTCAATGGCCTTCCCCTGTGGGAGGAGTTCGACTGGCTCGGTCGTGACGTTCAGATTGGACAGGCCGTCTTCCATGTGCGCGAACGGATCAAGCGCTGCCTGGCAACCACTGCCAACCCTGACACGGGCGAGCGGGATGCGGACACGCTTGGTGCCCTGAACAGTTGGGACCATCAGGATTTCGGCGTCTATGCCGAGGTGATCCGGGGCGGTGAAATCCGCATTGACGACAAGGTTCAACTGCTATGACAGCCCTGCCCTTCCCTCTTGCCGAAGATCCTGACGCGTTCGCGCTGGAGCGTGGGCGCAAGCTGTTTGCAGGTGAATCCGAGTTCGTCAAAGGCGTCGTCGCGATGAATGGCCTGCCCGCCCCCGACCGGCTTGAGGTCTGTTTTGCCGGACGCTCGAATGTGGGGAAATCCAGCCTGATCAACGCGCTGACCGGCACTAAGGGCCTGGCACGCGCCTCAAACACACCCGGCCGCACGCAAGAGATCAACTTTTTCACCCAAGGCCCCGAGCTGTATTTGGTGGACTTGCCCGGCTATGGCTACGCCAATGCTCCGGTCAAGGTGGTTGAGAAATGGCAGCGGCTGCTGAAACAGTACCTTAGCGGCCGGCAAACCCTGCGTCGGGCCTTTGTTCTGATCGACTCACGCCATGGGGTGAAGCCTGTGGATGACGAGATCATGAAGCTGCTGGACACGAGCGCCGTGACGTTTCAATGCGTCATGACCAAGGCCGACAAGGTGAAGGCCAACGACCGCGAGAAAGTGCTGAACCAAGTGCGTACAGCCCTGTCCAAACACCCTGCCGCATACCCTGAGATCGTTCTGACATCCTCGGAAAAAGGGGATGGGGTGCCGACGCTTCGCTCGATCATCGCCCATCTAGAATGACCCTGATCCTGCGCGTCTTTGGTGTTCTGACCCTGCTTGCACTGCTCGCGACCAGTGCAATTCCGCAGGGATGGATGCCAGCGCAAGGCAATGACGGCAAGATCCTACTGGTGCTTTGCACAGGTGAGGGAACGGTCGAGCAATGGGTCGATCTGAACCCGGACGATCCGATCCATGATGAGCATGACACGCGCTCCATGTGCCCTTTTGCGGGGCTCACTGCGGATGCCAATCTCCCTGGATTTGAGTTGATCATTCCAGCGGATTTCCAATTGCAGCCGCGCTGGGATCAATCTGATTTCACCCATCGCAGTGCAGGATTTTACGCCCGCTATGATGCGCGGGGACCACCCCACTCCTCCTGAAACAGCGAAACCTTGTTTTGGCCCTGCGCGCACCTGCGCGCGAGGGATGTCTGTACATGGAGATTAACAATGGCAATGGACAGCCAAACTTCGGGCGCGGCCCCGATGCAGAATACAGCTGCGCAAAAATTTTACTTCGCCGCGTGGCGGTGGCATTTCTACGCCGGGATTTTCGTGATCCCGTTTCTAATCATCCTCGCCGTCACCGGTTTGATGATGATGTTCATAACCCAGGTTGACGGGCGCGATGGCGAGAAAATCGCCGTCACGGTCGAAGGCAAAGCGCTACCCGTCTCGCAACAGGCCGAGGTCGCTTTGGCCGTGGTTCCCGGGCAGGTCGTCGAATGGATCGGCCCCAAGGCCGAAGGTCTGGCCACCGTCTTCCGCGTCAAAACCGATGCGGGTCAACGCTTGGTCGCGGTCGACCCCTACGCTGGTCAGGTTCTGGAAATCTGGGATCGCCGTGCCGGATGGTATGATCTGGCGGACAATATCCACTCGACCCTTCTGATCGGCACCACTGGCGACCGCATCCTTGAAATCGCGGCAGGATTGAGCCTCGTTCTGGTGTTTACCGGCCTCTATCTATGGTGGCCGCGCGGCAATGCGATGGCGGGTTTTGTGCCCAACCTCAAGGCGCGAGGGCGCGCGTTGTGGAAGTCCCTGCACGCGGTAGTCGGCTTCTGGATGTCGCTCTTGCTGATCGTCTTCCTTGTCTCGGGCCTGTCCTGGGCTGGGGTCTGGGGCGGTATGATTGTTCAACCCTGGAGCAGCTTCCCAGCCGAGAAGTGGGACAACGTGCCCTTGTCGGATGAAACCCATGCCAGCATGAATCACGGTCATCAGAACGACGTCCCCTGGGCGCTGGAGCAAACACCCATGCCTGCCTCCGGCTCTGACGCCGGCATTGAGGGCGTGCCAGAGGGCACTGTGATCGATATCGACGCCCTAGTCGCTTTGGGGACGGCATTAGAGATGAGCGGACGATTCCGCGTGGCCTATCCTGGCGGCGAGGATGGCGTCTGGACGCTCAACCGCGACAGCATGAGTAGCGACTCGACCGATCCGGTGAACGACCGAACTGTCCATGTCGACCAGTACACCGGCAAAATCTTGGCCGATGTCCGGTATGAGGACTATTCGCTGATGGGCAAATCCATGGCCGTTGGGATCCCATTCCATATGGGGTTGATGGGCACGTGGAACTTCATTCTCAACGTGGTGTTCTGCCTATCGGTGATCTTCGTCTGCGTCTCGGGCGTGGTGATGTGGGTCAAACGCCGCCCGCAAAAGGCGCGTCGACTGGCGGCGCCACCGATGCCGGCGGAACTCCCACTATGGAAAGGCGCGGTCCTGATCGGGCTGTTCACAGCTATGGCTTTCCCGCTGGTAGGGCTGACCTTGCTGGTTGTACTGGCCTTCGACCTGCTGATCCTCAGCAATATTCCCGCGATGAAACGCGCGATGAGCTGACCTGAACAGGGGCCGCGCCGCCCAGGCGCGGCCATCGTTGACCGCATTTGCCCAGGTATGGTCTTGGCAGTCCGGGTCAAACGCCCTAACAGGGTGGATCAGAGGACTGAAAGCCATGAAGACACGAGACATGAACCGGGATTGGATCGCCACCGCCGCAACCCTGAACAGCGCGTTGCCCTATTTGCAGCGCTACGATGGCGCGATTGTCGTCATCAAGCTGGGCGGCCACGCTATGGGCAGCGATGAGGCGATGGACAGCTTTGCCCGCGACGTCGTGCTGATGCGGCAGGTCGGTGTGAACCCGGTGATCGTGCATGGCGGCGGACCGATGATCAACGCGATGCTCAAACAGCTGGACATCCAGTCCGAGTTTGTGGGCGGCAAGCGCGTCACCGACAAAGCGACGGTCGAAGTGGTCGAGATGGTCCTGTCCGGCCTTGTGAACAAGCGGATCGTGCAGGCGATCAACCGTCAGGGCGGCACTGCTGTGGGCCTGTCGGGCAAGGACGCCAACCTGATGACCTGCGAACAGACAGATCCCTCGCTGGGCTTTGTGGGGTCGCCGTCGAAGATGGACCCCAAGGTTCTGCACGACCTGTTCTCGCATGACGTGATCCCGGTCATCGCACCGCTTGGCGCGGGCACCGAAGGAGAGACCTTTAACGTCAACGGCGATACGGCTGCGGGGGCTATCGCCTCGGCGCTGAGAGCAGATCGCCTGCTGCTGCTGACGGATGTCTCGGGCGTCAAGAATGCTGCTGGCGACGTGGTGACTGAGCTGAAGGCCGGTCAGATTCGCGAAATGACTCTGGAAGGCACCATTGCCGGTGGTATGATCCCCAAAACCGAAACCGCGCTAGATGCGCTGCATAGTGGAGTGCGCGCGGTGGTTATTCTGGACGGACGCGCGCCAAACGCGGTCCTGCTGGAGCTGTTCACCGAACACGGCGCCGGGTCGCTGATACGCCCCGACTAATACCAAACCGGAGGAGATATGACCCAACAGCCCGCCTCCTCTCACCACAGTTATGATCGTGTCGAACACGCAGCTCAGCGGGTTGGGCTGATTGTCATGGGCGCGCTGCACCCGCGTCAGGTGCAAGCGAAACAATTGGATGGCGGGACGCTGATCCTTTTGGGCGCAGGGCCCGAGTTCTGGCCCCAGTTGAAAGCCGCGCCGGAATGGCAGGGCAAGGACCCGGTCGATCGCTGGTCACTCCGTGTGGTTGGGCAATTGGCACAGGACTTGGGTGCCAAGGCACATTTTCCCTTTGGCGGCCCTCCTTACGCGCCATTCATCGACTGGGCGTTGAAATCAGGGCGGACCTTCAGCAGCCCGGTGGGCGCTCTGGTACATGACCAGATGGGCATGATGATCTCGTTGCGCGGCGCGCTTCATTTCGCCGATGAATTCCCAATCCCCCTGGCAACTGCTCCTTCGCCATGTACCTCGTGCGCAGCGCCTTGCACGCAGACCTGCCCGGTGGGTGCGCTGAATGATCAGAGCTTTTACAATGTCGAGGCCTGCCACAACCACCTCGCAACGCCCGAGGGGCAGGTCTGCATGACCGGAGGATGCCTCGCGCGCCTCTCCTGCCCGGTTAGCGCCCGCGCAGGCCGAGACCCGGACCAATCCGCACATCATATGAGGGCTTTTCATCCGTCATGACACACACCCTGATCCTGACCCGCCATGCCAAGTCCAGCTGGGATGATCCCAACCTCAGTGATCATGAGCGACCACTGAACAAACGTGGGCGAGCGTCAGCCCCGGCGATTGGATCTTGGCTCAAGAATAACGGCTGGGTTCCGGATGAACTTCTGAGCTCGAACTCGGTCCGCACGCGTGAGACTTGGGACCATATGGGTCTGCATGCAGAAAACGCCTATTACGCCTATGACCTCTATCTGGCGGGGCCAGATGCGATGCTGGCTGAGTTAAAGACGGCAACAGGCCGAACCGTGATGATGCTGGGTCACAACCCCGGTATTGCCCAGTTCGCGGCTCAGCTTGTCGAAACCGCGCCTGAGCACGCACGGTTCCACGACTACCCGACCTGCGCCACAACGGTAATCCAGTTCGAGATCGACAAGTGGTCCGACATCCAGAAGCACAGCGGCAAGGTCTTGGGCTTCGCGATCCCGCGCGAGCTTCTGAAATGAAAAAAGGCGGGGCAAAACCCCGCCTTTCCTTTGATTTAACCTCGATCAGTGCCCGAGGATCTGGCTGAGGAACAGCTTGGTGCGTTCGCTCTTCGGGTTGTTGAAGAACTCTTCCGGTTCGTTCTGTTCCACGATCTGGCCAGCATCCATGAAGATCACGCGGTTTGCCACCTGACGGGCAAAGCCCATCTCGTGGGTCACACAGAGCATGGTCATGCCTTCTTCGGCCAGTTCGATCATGGTGTCGAGCACCTCTTTGATCATCTCGGGATCCAGCGCTGAGGTCGGTTCATCGAACAGCATGATCCGCGGCATCATGCAAAGCGAGCGAGCAATCGCCACACGCTGCTGCTGACCACCGGACAGCTGCCCGGGATACTTCAGCGCCTGATCTGGGATCTTCACCTTCTCAAGGAAATGCATCGCGCGCTCTTCGGCTTCTTTCTTGGGCGTCTTGCGCACCCAGATCGGGGCCAGCGTGCAGTTTTCCAGAATGGTCAGATGCGGGAACAGGTTGAAGTGCTGGAACACCATGCCAACCTCAGACCGAATCTTGTCGATGTTTTTCAGGTCATTCGACAGTTCGATCCCGTCCACCACGATCTTGCCCTGCTGGTGTTCTTCCAGCGCGTTCAGGCAGCGGATCAGGGTAGATTTGCCCGAGCCGGACGGGCCCGCGATAACAATCCGCTCGCCTTGGTTGACGGTCAGATTAATGTCACGCAGCACGTGAAACGAGCCGTACCACTTGTTCATTCCGCTAATGTCGATGGCGACCTCGTCGCTCACCTGCATCTTCGAGCGGTCGATTTCGCGGTCAATTGCAAGTTCAGACATGTGTTGAACTCCTTAGTGATGATCGGTGGCAAGGCGACGCTCGAGCCACTGAGAATATTGAGAGATGCCGTAGCAGACGACGAAGAACAGAAGCGCGGCAAAGCCCAGAAGCTCCCAATAGACGCCGTTCCATTCGGTTGACGCTAGGATGGGGCCCCGGATCATGCCCACCAGATCGAACATCGAAATGACCGAAACCAGTGTGGTGTCCTTGAACAGACCAACAGCCACGTTCACGATACCAGGGATCGAGATCTTCAGAGCCTGCGGCAGGATGATCAGACGCATCGCCTGAGGGTAATCCAGACCAAGGCTGTCTGCTGCTTCATACTGTCCACGTGGAAGCGCTGCCAGACCGCCGCGGATCACCTCGGCGATATAGGCGGCTGAGAACATGGTGATCATGATCACAACGCGCAGGAACAGGTCGACCGTGCTGTCAGGCGGGAAGAAGTAGGCCAGCATCACCGAAGCCACAAACAGCAGCGTGATCAGAGGCACGCCACGGATGAATTCGATGAAGATGACGCTCACCCATTTGATCAGCGGCATGTCGGACTGGCGGCCCAGTGCCAGGGCAATGCCCAGCGGAACCGACAGCGACACACAAGTGACACCCAGCATCATGTTCAGCATGAAGCCACCAAGATCACGGCTGGGAACAGCTGTAAGCATCGCGTCTTCAGAAGCACCTTCCGGTATCAGCGCTCCGCCAACATTCCAAACGACAAGCGCCACAACGATGGCCCCGAAGAAGCCGGCCGCAAAGCTGTTCTTGCCGAATTTCTGGAAAACGGCGCCGCCCGCGACGCAACCCAGCAGAGCCACAAGCGGGACCAGAATGGTGCCACCCCAGATCAGCCAGAACGCAATGAACGGGTAGAGCGCCGTGAAGATCAGCATTTTGCGCGGCAAGTCGAAGAACAGCACCGGCGCAAAGGCCACCAGCATCAGCACAAAGGCCAGGTTGGGGCGCCAGTACGCGTCAACCGGGTATTTGAAGCCGTAGATCAGCTGAGGCCAGCGTTCGGTCAGAACCGCAAAACACGCGCCTGTCTTGCCACCTAGAATCTCACGACACTCTGCCAGCGAGTTCGCATTCCACACCCCGTTCAGAATCCACGGCAGCGTATTCTTCAGAAGGATGTAGATCAGGATCAGCGACAGAACCGTCAGGATGGTGTTGGTAACGCCCGAGAACAGGTTCTCGCGCAGCCATTTGACCACACCCGTCTCATTCGCCGGGGGCGGAGAGGGAGGGATGGTGCCTTCGGCCACGAAAGCGATCGGATTGGTTGTTTGATCGGCCATGGCTCAGCGCTCCTTCAACTTGACGGATGCGTTGTAGACGTTCATCACCATCGAGATCACCAGCGAGGCGGTGAGGTAGAACAGCATCAGCAGCAGAACGCATTCGATCGCACGACCGGTCTGGTTCAGGGTGATACCGCCCAACGTCGCGGTGATATCCGCGTAGCCCACGGCAATCGCCAAAGACGAGTTTTTGGTGATGTTGAGATACTGCGAAATCAGCGGCGGAATGATCACCCGCAGCGCTTGCGGCAGGATGACCAGATTCATAATCCGACCCTGACGCAAACCCAGCGCGGCCGCAGCCTCGGTCTGACCTTTTGAGATCGCCTGAATACCGGCCCGCACGTTTTCCGCGATGAAGGCCCCGGTGTAGATCGACAACGCGAACCACAAAGCGATCAGAGGACCGCCGACCTTGATGCCTCCGCTGAAGTTAAAGCCCTTCAGCGCGGGAATGTCCCAGGTCAGGCCCATCAGAACCATCAGCAACGCAAACGGCACCAGCCAGACGCCCAGTTTCACCAGCAGAGTTCTGGGGCGTTCACCGGTCTCTTCTTGCTTCTTGGTCGCCCGCTTTTCGATCTCGCGCGAGGCGAACCATGATCCGACCAGACCGGCAATCACCAGCAGCCAGTTCAGAATGGTTGCACTGAACAGGCCATGCGCGAATTCCGGACGGGGGATATAGACCCCACGGTTGGTGAAGGCGAAGGCATCAAACAGCATGCTCGACGTCGGGTTGTCACCGCGGAACGCCCGCGGCCCCGGCAGAACGGCCGTCATGATCGTGAAGATGATGATGATCCAGATCAGAACCGGAATGTTGCGGAAGATCTCGACATAGACCGCCATCAGCTTTGAGACGAGCCAGTTGTTCGAAAGCCGCAAAACCCCGGCGATCACTCCGAATATCGTAGCGGTGATACAGGCCAGAAACGCCACGAGCAGCGTGTTCAAAAGCCCCACAACCGCAGCCCGCCCATGCGAGGACTGACTGTCATATTCGATCAGACGCTGGTTGATGTCGTACCCGGCGGAATCGCCGAGGAATGTGTAGGATATGTTCAGGCCGGCGGCCCGAAGGTTCTGGATCAGGTTGTTGCCCAGATACCAAATGGATAGCGCAATAGCGATAGCCGCGATCACCTGAAAGGTCAGCGATCTGTAGCGGGTATCGTTTATGAGCATCGACAGCCGAAAATCAGCTTTCGGCGGGTCAGTCATAGTCGACATATTTTGGAATCCCCGTAGCTAGCGGACTTTGTTTTTATGGCGAGGTTGTCCCCGCTCTGCGTCCGTTCGCGTAAGTATTAGTGAAAAAGGGCGCAGGATGTCCTGCGCCCTTTTCCGTGGATGTCTTAGCGGAAAGGCGGCGAGTACAGCAGGCCGCCTTCGGTCCACTGAGCGTTCAGGCCGCGTGCCAGACCGATCGGAGTTTCTTCACCGATGTTCTTGGCAAACACTTCACCATAGTTGCCGTCCGCCTTGATGGCGCGCATAGCCCACTGTGCGTCCAGACCCAGCATCTCGCCCAGGGTACCTTCGGTGCCCAGCAGACGGTTGACTTCCGGGTTGTCGGTGCCAGCTGCCAGCTCGTCGATGTTCGCCGAGGTCACGCCCAGCTCTTCAGCCGAAACCAGCGCGTTCAGGGTCCAGCGGACAACATCGCCCCACTCGTGGTCGCCGTGACGGACCAGCGGGCCCAGCGGCTCTTTCGAGATGATTTCGGGCAGCAGGACGTGGTCACCGGGGTTTTCGAACGTGGCGCGGGTTGCGGCCAGGCCCGAAGCGTCGGTGGTGTAAACGTCACATGCGCCAGCCAGGTACTGCTGCTGCGCTTCGGCGTTGGTTTCGATCGGAACCGGCTCGTAGCTGATGTTGTTGGCACGGAAGAAATCGGCCAGGTTCAGCTCGGTGGTGGTGCCGGTTTGGATGCAGACAGTCGCGCCGTCCAGTTCCTTGGCCGAGCTTACGCCCAGTGCCTTGGGAACCATGAAGCCTTGACCGTCATAGTAGTTCACACCGGTGAATTCGAACTTCAGGTCGACGTCGCGGCTGAAGGTCCATGTGGTGTTACGGGCCAGCATGTCGATCTCGCCCGAGGCCAGAGCGGTGAAGCGCGTCTTGCCGGTAGTCGGAACGAATTCAACTGCGTTTGCGTCACCCAGAACAGCGGCGGCAACGGCACGGCACAGCGATACGTCGAAGCCTTTCCATTCGCCATTCGCGTCAGGTGCAGCGAAGCCAACCAGACCGGTGGTCACACCACAGTTCAGAGTGCCGCGCGCCTTGACGTCGTCTACAGTTCCCGCCGCGGCAGCACCTGCGGCCAGACCGGCCACTGTTGCCGCGCCCAAGATTACGGATTTTTTCATTTTTACCTCTTCCTGATTTTCCGCCCCTGTAAGGGCGGCTCTGCCCGGCATAGTGGATGCCGGAAAGGTTACCCCAAAGGTGTCTCCCCTTTAGTGGGCTTGAGTTTGGTCGCATTCATAAACAAACGTCAAGGGTCGGATCAGGGAAAACGATGGGTCTCCGCCTCTGGATTAGGCAGATGCGTAAAAAAACCAACGTTGGAAGGATCAAACAGAGAGATCGAAGAAGGTCTTGGCGTGTAAAAACGCGGCTTTCTTTGTTTCCGCCACGGCGTGGGCTTCGTCATCATGGCCCCATTGTTCGATCTGCCAGGCCTCATCAAGTCGCGAAATGCGCCATATCTCGTCCGGTTCGCGCCAATCCTGCGCCGCTGCAAATCCCAGAATCAACGACCCAGACAAGCTGACCAGATCGTGGAAGGCTGCCAATTGAAACGCATCCAGCGCATGGACCTGCTGACGCAGCTGCGCCAACGCCTCAGCCGATTGAGGCTGGTGCAGCACACCCGCCACGGGAATCAGCCGGGCCTGCAGGGTCTCGGCGGCCCAGTCCAACGCGGGATCCCAGTCTGCGGCCTGACGCTCTTGCAGTTCCTGAGGATGGGTTGCGCGATAGCACAACAGATCGGAGTCGCCATAGTCCGCCAGCATATCCGCCACTTCGCCGTGCTGGATGCGTACCTTGTCGATCGCCGCATTGGCCGAGCGGGTGAAGGGCATGGTGGTCGGGTCCACCTCTTTGTCTTGCGCATCCCATTCAGCGGCAACGGCTTCAGCCATCGCTTTGGTCGGCAGAATCAATGCCGCCTTGGCTGGCGTTTTGACCCGGCGGCTATCCAGTTCGACCGTGTAGCCGTCCTCGACCTCGACCGCAGTGCTGTTTGTCCAAAAGCGTTTCGGTTTCCAGTCGCTCATGTCTTCACTTCCAAAGAGTGGCCAGCGCATCCGGCAGCTGGTCGAATGTTTCAATCACACACGAGGCCGCACTTAGCGCAGCAGTGTCATGGTACCCCCACGACACCCCGATCCCGGTGACGCCTGCAGCGGCGGCCATGTCCATGTCAAAGCTGGTATCCCCGATCATGACCGCATGCGCAGCCTCAACACCGGTTTCCGCCAACGCAGTCTGAACCATCGAGGGATGAGGTTTTGACGGATGATGATCCGCCACCTGACGGGTCACGAAATAGCGCTCCAACCCATGCGCTTCGATCAGCGCATCCAGACCGCGTTGCGATTTGCCCGTAGCGACGCCCAGAAGGATTTCCGGCACGGCATGCAGTGCTTCAATCGCGTCGCGCGCGCCGGGATAAAGGGGGGAACTCGCCGCGCCAAGATCCAGCCGGTGCGTGTGATAGGCCTGCTTGTACCCTTCAACCAATTGCGCCTGAACCGTCGTCGACTGCTGTGGCACAAGCTGTGCAATGGCCAAAGGCAACGACAGGCCGACAATCGACAAAATGGCCTCACGGCTTGGCACCTCGACCGAGGCGGCCTGAAAACTGGCCGTCATCGAATGGACGATGCTGCCCTGACTGTCGACCAGCGTGCCATCGACATCGAACAGGACCAAACGCAGGGGTGCGCTCATTGCAGCTCCTCGAAGGGGTCGTCGGCGGCAAGGTCTTCGGTCCAGCCAAACGTGTCCCAGCTGTGCTTCATGTGCTCGGGCAGAGGGGCCTCGACCGTGATCGGCTTGCGGGTCATCGGGTGCTGGAAAGACAAACGGCGTGCGTGCAGGTGCAGTTTCTTGCTGATGATCCCGCCCAACTGCGCGCCCCAACCATCGCCGAGGTTTTCCTGACCCGAGCCACCATATTTGCCGTCGCCAATGATCGGATGCCTGATCGCGGCCATATGCGCGCGCAGCTGATGGGTACGGCCCGTAATCGGCTCCATCGCAACCCAAGCGGCGCGGCCCGCGACACGATAGAGCGTCGCGTAATGGGTATGTGCCCGTTTCGCACCCGGCGTGCTGTCGATGTCGCCCAGATGGACGGGGATCATCTTTTCGCCCTCGCCCTGTTTGCCATGACCAGAGGCCTTGACCAGACCGGTCTTGATCTCTCCCAGATAAGGCGTCGGCACACCGGCGACCAGCGCCCAATAGATCTTGCGTGTATCGCGGTGGCGGAAGGCAGCAGTCAGCCCCTTGGCGGCCTCTCGCGTGCGGGCCAGCAGCAGAACGCCCGAGGTGTCCTTATCCAGCCGATGGACCAGCCGCGGGTTCTCATCATAGCCAAAGCGTAGAGCCTCAGACAAGCTGTCGACGTGGCGGGTCTGGCCGCTGCCGCCCTGCACCGGCAAGCCGTGCGGCTTGTTCAGCGCGAGCACATGATCGTCGCGATAGATCACGCAGGACTGGATCATCTTCGCATCCGCCTCAGACACGCTGCGCTTTATCTCGGCCGGTTTGTGATCGGCATCCGGCAGCGGGGGCACGCGGACGACCTGCCCGACCTCCAGCCGGGTCGAGGCCTTGGCGCGGCTGCCATCTACGCGCAGCTCTCCCTTGCGGCACATCTTTTCGATCCGTCCTTGGCTGACATGCGGAAACAGGCGGCGCAGCCAGCGATCCACACGCTGGTCTCCGTCACCTTCTGCGACCGTAATCATCTGCACGCCACTCATGCCATCGCCCCTTGTCCCGCGCGGCCGATTCGCCCGGAGTATCCTGCTACCACTGCCTTAGAAAACATGCGCGTCTGTGGCCTGCAACGGGTCGAGAGTCAAGCAATCATAGGCGTTTCAGAGGTTCAAGAAATCCCCATGTCGCCCGGCCCCGTCTCGAAACCGCCCTGCGCCTGCGGTACCCTCCCGCCGGATCGCTTCCAGACCGTTGGCCCATTCAACCTTTAGCCCATCACGCACTGACATCCCGCGCGTTTCGATGATCGATCGTCGGTCGGCCCGCACAGCCTCCTGCGGGAAACGGGCGATGTCGTAGGCCATGGCCTCGGCAGTGGCCCGCGCTTCTCCATGCGGCACGACTTTCTCTGCCAACCCGATCCAATAGCACTCCTCAGCCTCGACCTTGCGCCCGGTCAGGGCGATCTCAAGCGCTTTGCCCTGCCCAACCAAGCGCGGCAAGCGAACTGTGCCGCCGTCCATCAGAGTAATTCCCCATCGGCGACAAAAAACCCCAAGGTAAGCCGTCTCAGCCATCACCCGTATGTCGCACCACAAGGCCAACTCCATCCCACCGGCGACGGCTGCACCGTCGATTGCTCCGATGACTGGCTTTGACAATTCCAGCCGAGATGGCCCCATTGGCCCGAGCGTCGAGGTGGCGGATCCAATAGGAAAGCTGTGTTTCTCGTAATAGGCCTCACCCAATTCAGGGTCAGCCAGACTGGCGGCCAACTTCAGGTCCCACCCTGCACAGAAATTGCCGCCCTTGCCCCAGAAAACGGCAACCTTTGCGGGGCCGTGTTCGAACTCGAGAAACGCATCCACCAGAGCTTTCGCGTGATCCGGGTCGACCGCGTTCCGCGCCTCGGGCCGGTCATGGATGATGGTCCAAACCTCTTCGGTTTTATCAATGGAAACGGGCATGACATGTCCTCCCTCATGGTCATTGACCCAAGGGAAGCCGGATGTGTGCCACCTGTCGCCTATGACGCCACGGCAGCGCGAAATTGACCCTGCGTTACCCGCTGTTGCGCTGCGTGCGCAGCTTGGCGAAATAGTCCAGCCGCTTTTTCAACTCCCGCTCGAACCCGCGTTCGACCGGTTGATACAACACAGGCCGCTTCATCGTCTCGGGGAAGTAGTTCTGACCCGAGAACCCGTCTTCGGCGTCGTGGTCATAGGCGTAACCGTCGCCATAGCCCTGATCCTTCATCAACGAGGTAGGCGCGTTCAGGATATGCTTCGGCGGCGGCTCACTGCCCGATTGCTTCGCCAGGCGCATCGCGGCCTTGTAGCCCACATAGGCCCCGTTTGATTTCGGGGCCAGCGCCAGATAGACCAGCGCCTGCGCCAGTGCCAACTCTCCCTCGGGGGAGCCGAGCCGTTCATAAGTCTCCCACGATTGCAAACAGATCGCCTGCGCCTGAGGGTCGGCCAGACCGATATCCTCAACCGCCATGCGGGTGATCCGACGGGCCAGATAACGCGGGTCCTCGCCTCCGGTCAGCATCCGCGCAAACCAATAGAGCGCTGCGTCCGGGTCTGAACCGCGCACCGATTTGTGCAAGGCTGAGATCAGGTTGTAATGCTCATCGCCGGATTTGTCGTATTTCGCCGCGCGCCGCATCAGGCGCGTCGACAGCGCATCCGAGTCCAGCGGTGCGTCAACCTTCCACGCGGCGACCTGTTCGATCAGGTTCAACAAGGCCCGCCCATCGCCATCCGCCATCTCATGCAGTGCATCACGTGCGGCAGGCGTGAGGGGCAGCGCTTTGCCCAGTTCTTTCTCGGCCCGCTGGGTCAGACGTTCCAGATCGGCAAGGCTCAGGCGCTCCAACACCAGAACTTGCGATCGGCTCAGGACCGCGGCGTTCAACTCAAACGACGGGTTTTCGGTTGTGGCCCCGACCAGCAGGATGGTTCCGTCTTCCATATGGGGCAGAAACCCGTCCTGCTGCGCTTTGTTGAAGCGGTGGATCTCATCCACGAATAGCAACGTTCCTTGCCCGTTCTGACGCCGGATCTTTGCCGCTTCGAACACCTTTTTCAGGTCCGGCACACCGGTAAAAATCGCGCTGATCTGAACGAAATGCAGATCGGTTTCCTGCGCCAGCAATCGCGCGATGGTCGTTTTCCCAACGCCCGGAGGCCCCCAGAAAATCAAGCTGGACAGGCTGCCCGAGGCAAGCATCACCCCCAACGGTGCGTCTGGGCCCAGAACCTGCTCTTGCCCGATCACCTCAGCCAGCGTTTGCGGACGCAGGCGATCCGCCAAGGGGCGGTGCGGGCTCGCGGCAGGCTCGGCCGCCCCGGTGTCGAACAGATCGCTCATGCGCTACAGCCGGAATCGTAGGGACAGGCTGCGACCGCCACGTTGGATCAGCATGTTGATCCTGCGCCCAGGATCGGTCAGTGCGCGCACCACGTCCTGCGGGCGCGCGATGTCTGAGCCATTGATCGCCTCCAGAACGTCGCCGACGCGCAGACCCGCGCGCGCGCCGTATGGGCCGGGGTTAACAACAACGACGCCGGACTGGGACAGTTTAAGCCCCAGATCAATGATCACCGCCGGGTTGACGCCCGAGACGGTCAGTTCAGGCAGTACGGTGCTTTCATCCAAGGTCGTCTTTTCGGCGTCCGGTGTATCCGGCGCACGGATCAGCGCCACTTCTACGTCGTCGCTTTCCTCACCGCGCAAGCGGGTCAGAACGGATGTGCCTCCGACCCCCGCCACGGACATGCGGAATTTCATCTCGGCCGGAGAGTTCACCTCATCCCCGTCCACATGGGTAACCACATCGCCAACCCGCAATCCGGCTTCGGCCAGAGGGCTGAGGTCGTGTAAGTCCGAGATCACCACGCCCATAGGGATCACCAAACCCAGAGACTCGGCGATGTCGGCGCTCATGTGCTGGCCGCTCATGCCCGCCCAGGGGCTGACAAACGTGTCATTGCCGGCTTGCGCCTGCCGCAGGAACTCAGCCACCAGATTGGCGGGGATGGCGAAACCGATCCCGTTCGAACCACCAGACCGCGTCAGGATCGAGGTGTTGATCCCGATCAGGTCACCATTCACGTCAATCAAGGCGCCACCCGAATTTCCTGGGTTGATCGCCGCATCAGTCTGAAGAAAATAGCCGCGCGCGTTCCCGGTCGCCGTGCCAGTGCGCGCCAATCCCGATATAATGCCCGAGGACACCGTCTGCCCGATCCCGAACGGGTTACCGATCGCCAAGGCCAACTCGCCCACCTTAACGTGATCCGAATCGCGCATGTTCAGGAAGGGTAGGTCCTGGGCCTCTTCCAGCCGCAGGATCGCGATATCGCTTTCTTCGTGACCCAAAACCACCTCGGCCGTAAATTCGCGCCTGTCAGTCGTTACCACACGGATTTCAGTGGCCGAGCCGACCACGTGGTAATTCGACACCACATAGCCATCCTCGGACAGGATCACGCCCGACCCGAGCGAGTTCTGGACCCGCTGCTGTGGCTCTCCAAATCCACGCCCAAAGAAATCCTGAAAAAACGGGTCTGAGAATAACGGCCGCGACCGCCCCTGCCGCACGATCTTGGCATAGATGTTCACAACCGCAGGCGCGGCCTCTTTCACCACGGGGGCAAAGCCAAGCGAGATTTCGGCTTGCGATTGAGGGACGCGCGTCTCGGCATGGGCAACCGAGGCAATTGCAACCGAAACAGCGATGAAAATCCAGCGACGCATGAAGAACCTCAATCCAGTAAAGCCCTCTGGATATGCGCCGAGCGGATCGTCAATGCAAGAAGGCCAGTCGTCAGCCTTTTGCACCTTCGTCAAAAAACGGCGTCATCTGCGCGACAATGACCGCGTTCTCGTCCAGTGCCCGCTGCATCAAGGCGCGTTCATCAGGGTCGATGTCATGCCCCTGCGCCTCGCGCTCGGCCAATGTGCCATAGCCGGTCACGTCCAGAGGGGCGGTGTCGGCCTGTTTCAGGATCGCAACCGTTTCACGCACGGCCTCGGCCTCATCCACGCCACTGGCAAAGCACATCAGGGCCGCTCCGGTCGCGCCGTCTGGCAGGCCGTCGCACTCCTTGCGGCCGATCTGCACGAGCAGGGTATAGACTTGCTGACGAGAGGGTTTCTTTTGCTTTTCCATGCAGGGGGCCATAGACCTGCACCCTTGCACGGTCAAGCATTTGCATGGAGCTGACAACTCTGCATAGTGGTATTTTCACAAGCCACTAGGGATGTTTGATGACCTTTCCAGATTTCATTGCCGACTTTCCCAGCCTGGACGTTCCCTTCCCCGAGGACGTCGTGCAAACAGCCGTGATCCGCTCTGATGCCGGGCTAGTCGCGTTTTTCACTTTCCTAAAGGATTTTGAATTGCCGATGCACGCCCACAAGGCCCAATGGGGCACTGTCATCGAAGGCGAAGTAGAGCTGACGATAGGGGCTGAGACCCGAATCTATCGCCCTGGCGACAGCTACTCCATCCCGGACGGGGTCGAGCATGGCGGTAAGATCAAGGCAGGCTCACGCGTGATCGACGTGTTTGAAGAGCCGGACCGCTATCCGGTCAAAGCCTAACAAAAAAGGCCGCAGCACTGGGCTGCGGCCAATTGTTTCGATGAACCGCGCTTAGTCGCGCAGCAATTCGTTGATCCCGGTTTTCGAGCGGGTCTTTTCATCCACGCGCTTCACGATCACCGCGCAATAGAGACTGATGTTGTTCTTCGATGGCATCGAGCCTGCAACAACCACGGAATAGGGCGGAACCTCGCCATAGGTGACCTCGCCGGTCTCACGGTCGACGATCTTGGTCGATTTGCCGATGAACACGCCCATGCCCAGAACTGAGCCTTCACGCACGATACAGCCTTCGACCACCTCAGAGCGCGCGCCGATGAAGCAATTGTCTTCGATAATGGTGGGGCCAGCCTGCATCGGCTCCAGCACGCCGCCGATCCCGACCCCGCCCGACAGGTGCACGTTCTTGCCGATCTGCGCGCAGGAGCCGACGGTTGCCCATGTATCCACCATGGTGCCTTCGTCGACATAGGCGCCGAGGTTCACGAAGGACGGCATCAGCACTGCGCCCGGCGCGATATAAGCCGACTTACGGACAACGCAGTTGGGCACGGCACGGAAACCGCCGGCCTTCCAGTGGTCTTCGCTCCAACCGGCAAACTTGCTGTCCACCTTGTCCCACCAGCCACCAGCCTGAGGGCCACCGGTCTGAATTTCCATGTCCTTGATACGGAAGCCCAGCAGAACCGCTTTCTTGGCCCACTGGTTTACATGCCAGTCACCGCTGTCCAGCTTTTCGGCAACGCGCAATGCGCCGCTGTCCAGCGCGTTCAGCGTGTCTTCGATGGCGTCGCGCTTTTCGCCAGTGGTTGCGGGCGTGATCGTATCGCGCGCTTCCCAGGCGGATTCGATGGCGGCTTCGAGTTGCGCATTGGACATTGGGCGTCTCCCTACAGAATCTGTTCGTGTCGGTGTGGCCTATACGAAAGCCACGCCCACGGCGCAATGCGACGAACAGGGGCTCTTTTGCGGCGGAATCGTCCGTGCCTCAGCTGGCGCGGCGGATATGCCGGATCAGGATGGTCGTTGCCGAGGCAAGATCCTTGTGTTTCAGAGCCTGGACAATCGCCAGATGATCCTTGTCGACGCGTTGTTTCCACTTAGGTCTCCAATGGGCAAACAAATGACGCGCGCTGGCGATATGAAGGTCATCAATCGTGTGCAGCAGGCGCGGCATGCCGCAGGGCGTCAGGAGTGCCCGGTGAAAGGCCCGGTTGCGCGTTTCCCATTCGGGCATGGTCTGCGCCTCATCACAGGCGATCCGCGCCTCATCCATGCGCTTCACATCGCCGGGTGTCATGTTCTGCACGGAATGCTGCAAGGCCAAAGGCTCGAGCACCACGCGCATTTCGACCACTTCGCGAACCTCGGCCGGGTCGAGAACAGCCACACGCATACCGCGCCGCGGTTCACTTTTGGCAAGGCCATGCCCCTCTAGCCGCAGTAGTGCCTCGCGCACGGGGACATGGCTGGTCTCAAAGGCTTTGGCGATGTGATCTTGGCGCAGCTTCTCACCGGCATTCAGATCACCGGTGATGATCTGCTGCCTGAGATTTTCGTAGATTGTATCGGCAATCGTGGCGCTCATAAATTATAGATAAAATCCTCAACCTATTTTCACAAGGCGATAATTCAGCCTGCAAAAGGGTCCGGAGCAATGTTCCCACCGCAGATCAGAACGGCGACGCGCTCGCCCGGCTCTGGCGTGTAGACCCCCGACATAAGCGCCGCCAACGCGGCCGCCCCTGCGGGTTCGACAAGGATGCGATGCGCTTGCCACAAAACGCGCTGCGCCTCAGATATGGCCTGATCGGATACCAGCACCGACTCCATCCCCTGCGCCAGTTCAAAACAGATCGACCCAATCCGCCGCGCGCCCAGCGCGTTGGCCGCAACGCCGGAAACCGACACGTCCACCGGCTCACCGGCTTGCAGGGCGGCGTTCAAAGCGCATGAGGTCTCAGGCTCAACCGCCACAACCTTACGCGCGCCTTGAAACCAGGCCAGAGCACCCGCGATCAGCCCGCCGCCGCCAACTGCGATCAGGACGGTATCGGCCTCCAGCCCCTGCGCCTCCCATTCGGCGAAGCATGTGCCCTGCCCGGCGACCGTAGCAGGTGCATCATAGGCGTGGATCTGCATTGCGCCGGTTTTGTCCTCATGCGCCTGCGCCATCGCCAGCGCGTTGGCATATTCTCCGGGCACGACGCTGAGATCCGCGCCAATCTGCTCGATCAGGGCAATCTTGGACGGGCCCGCAATCTCTGGCACAAAAATCTTCGCCGGATGCCCCAGCGCGCGCGCCGCATAGGCCGCCGCCGCCCCGTGATTGCCGCCCGAGGCCGCCACAACACCTGCTTGCGGCACCTCCATGCTCAGCAACGTGTTGAACGCCCCGCGCGCCTTGAAGCTGCCGGTGTGCTGCATATGCTCAAGCTTCAGCTCGATCGGATAGCCGAGAATATGGCTCTCCATGACCGGGGTTATCTGCGCGTGACCTGCAATGCGTTCTGCTGCCGCCTGAATTTCCGTCTTCCAATCCATTCTTGTCTTTCCGTGACTGGCACTCTGCCCGCGAACCCTATAGCTGTTTGTCAAACACGCAAGCAGGGATCGTTCACCAATGAGAGAAGACCGCCACAGCCCTTTCCGCGACGCGCAGACCGACCGCTCGACCGCGAGCGAAGTGCCGGACACGCCCCAAACGCGGTCTCCGGCCTATCGTCTGGCCTTCGCCGATGAGGAATTCCTGTGTCGTGATGAGCTGCGCCCGGTGCGTTTGCAGCTTGAACTGCTGAAACCCGAGATGATCATGAGCGAGCGTGAGATCACCTCGACCATCGTTATGTTTGGCGGCGCACGCATTCCGGAACCGTCACAGAAACACACCGCCCGCACCGAAACGCTGGCCGGTCTGTCCCAATATTATGACGAGGCGCGCGAATTCGCGCGGCTGATGACCGAGAAGTCGAACGAGACGGGCTGCCGCGAAAATGTCATCGTCACGGGTGGCGGCCCCGGCGTGATGGAGGCCGGAAACCGCGGCGCGCAGGATGCCGGTGGTTGCTCTATCGGTCTGAACATTGTTCTGCCGCATGAACAAGCGCCGAACCTTTATGTGACGCCGGACCTCAGCTTCAACTTCCACTATTTCGCCATCCGCAAGATGCACTTCCTGATGCGCGCTCGTGCCATCACCATCTTCCCCGGCGGCTTTGGCACGATGGATGAACTGTTCGAGTCCCTCACCCTGATCCAAACGGGACGGATGGAGCGTGTGCCCTTCCTGCTGTTTGGTCGCGAATTCTGGGAAAAGGTCATCAATTGGTCAGCGCTGGCCGATGCGGGCACGATCTCGGACGAAGACCTCGACCTGTTCCGCTTTGTCGACACCGCGCAAGAAGCGGTTGAGATCATCGAAAACTGGGAACCCGCCCCGCCTCGCGACGCCATTCCGGGACGCTGAGCCATGGCCAACAAACCCGGAGAAATGCTTCACCTGCGTGGCAACGCGTTGGAAAAGGGCGAACCCGTCGCCCTGCCGCTGACCCAAAGCAGCATGTACCACCTGCCCGGTTTACCGGACGGGCATGCCACCTATGGCCGCGTCGACAACCCGACATGGGTGCATTTGGAACATGTGCTTTCACATCTCGAAGACGCGCCCTGCCTCAGTTTCCCGTCGGGTATGGCTGCCATCTCGGCCGCTTTGTTTGCAACCGTTCAGGCCGGGTCGCGCCTGTTGATCCCATCGGATGGCTATTACGTGACGCGCCAGCTGGCGGATAGGTTCCTGTCGCGGCTGCGCGTTGTGGTCGAAGAACGGCCGACCACAAGCTTTGCCGACGGAGGGTTTGAGGGCTTCGACGTGGTCTTCGTCGAAAGCCCTTCGAACCCCGGCCTCGACATGATTGACCTTGCGGATGTAGCCAAACAGGTTCGCTCTGCCGGAGGCATCACCATTGCCGACAATACGACCCTGACACCTCTGGGCCAGCGCCCGCTGGATTTGGGCATCGACGTGGTCGTGTCCTCGGACACCAAGGCCATCGGCGGGCACTCGGACATGCTGATGGGCCACGTCGCCAGCCGCGACGCGCAGATCATGGAGCGGGTCGAGGAATGGCGCCGCGTCTCAGGCTCAATTCCCGGACCACACGAAGCATGGCTTCTGCATCGCGGGCTCGAGACTCTGGACGTGCGTTTTGATCGCATGTGCGCCTCGGCCCAGGTGCTGGCTGAGCGCCTGGCAGCGCATCCGGCCGTCAAGCACATCCGCTATCCCGGCTTGCCGAACGATCCGTCCCACGCGCTGGCGCAAGCTCAGACCACGCGGTTCGGGTTCTTGCTCTCCCTGACGCTGGAAAGCGAGGACAAGGCCGAGGCCTTCATCAACACCTGCCCTCTGCTGCGGCCCGCCACGTCTTTCGGCGGCGTTCACAGCTCGGCCGAGCGCCGCGCGCGGTGGGGTGACTCTGTCGACCCCGCCTTTATCCGCCTTTCGGTCGGGTGTGAGCCGGTTGATGAGCTTTGGCAGGCAATCGAGGCCAGCCTGAACGCGCTGTGACTATTTCTTGGCTTCGCGCAGTTCCTTGAACACGTAGATCGGCAGCACCACGCTGGCGACCAACGCCCCCAGCCAGACCAACAGCGTTGCGGCCAGCAGGTTGGAAACACCCCCAACCGTCAGCCCCGATGCAATCAGGTCGGTGACCAGAAGACCCACAAAGGTCACGATCAACGCGATCCCGCCCTTTAACGCCGGCGCCTTCTTTTCCCCAAGCTTCAGTATCAGCGGCTCGGCAATCACCTGAACGACAGTGAACACAAGCACCACAACGATGAATGAGATCGGCTTGATGGCAAAGCCGGTCAAAATGAGCGACGCCAGCAACAGGCCGATGGCATTCCCGGCCAGCAGGGCCAGAGCGGATTTGATTCTGCGCGACATTCAGGCTCTCCGTGTATGAACAAGTACAGACATGCAGATATTATCAAACCTGTAGGATTTTTCGAGCCAATTCAATTGTCTCTTCCTATTGGCTGGTTGAAATCGCATGATAAAACACATTCATAAAGATCAGACCGACCCACATCCGCGAGAGGTGAGATGAGCGACGATCCCTATTCCGTCCTCGGCGTCGCCAAAGACGCCAGTGCCGCCGAGATCAAGAAAGCCTATCGGCGCATCGCCAAGGAATGCCACCCGGACCTCAAACCCGGTGATGCCGAGGCCGAGGCCAAGTTTAAAGCCGCCGCCGCTGCTTACGATCTGCTGAAAGACCCCGAAACCCGTGCCCGCTATGACAATGGCGAGATTGACGCTTCGGGTCAGGAGCGCCCTCAACAGCAATATTATCGCGACTATGCCGAGGCCGCCGGAAACCCCTATCGCGGACGGCAGGCGGACCCGGATGACATGTCGGACATCTTCGCCGAATTCATGCGCGGCCGCGGTGGGTTTGGCGGCCAGCGCACGCAGGAATTCCATGCGCCGGGTCACAATCTGAATTACTCGCTGCAGATCAGCTTTCTGGATGCCGTGTTTGGGGCCAGCCAAAAGCTTACCCTGCCCGATGGCAACCGGATCGAGGTTAAAATCCCGGCGGGTATCACCACGGGCCAGACCATCCGGCTGCGGGGCAAGGGTGCTCCGGGCTATGGTGAGGGGCCTCCGGGGGACGCGCTGGTCACGATTTCGGTCGCGGACCATCCGCTGTTCGACCGGCAGGGGGATGACATCCACATCACATTGCCGATCACCATTGATGAGGCTGTTCTGGGCGGCAAAGTCCCGGCCCCTACGATCGACGGCGGCGTCAACGTCACCGTCCCGGCCGGCACCAGCAGCGGCAAAACCCTGCGCCTGCGGGGCAAGGGAGTCAAAAAACGTGGCTCGTCCGAACGGGGGGATCAACTGATCGAACTCACCGTCGCCCTGCCCGACCAGATCGACGACGACCTCAAGCAATTCATGGAAACATGGCGCGATGCCCACCGCTATGATCCTCGGAAAGGAATGCCGTCATGACCCTGACCGAAGAGGAACTGATCGAAACCATCACTCGCCTGACCTCGGACCGCCTAACCGAATACCTGGCCGCCGAGATCGTGATCCCCGAGCAATCGGATGATGGCGTGGTCTATCACAGCATCGACGTCGCCCGGCTGGAACTGGCCTGCGAGTTGCACGAGCAATACGATATGGAGGCCGATGCTTTGTCGATGATGATCTCTCTGATCGACCAGATGCACGGGCTTCGCGCCGAACTACGTGAGGTTCTGAACGCGGTCGAGGCGCAGCCCGAGCCGGTCCGGCAAAACCTGATCGAGGTTATCGGAACCGCCCGCTTTCGTCGCGGATAGGTCTACTCACCTTTGATCTGGTAGTCCTCAGGCACGTAGAAGGTGTAATCCCTGTCGGCCACCTGCACGTGGCAGTCATGGCAATAGGCCACGGCCCCGGCCCGATCGCCCAGAGTGTCGCCAAACAAAGACCCATCGGGCAGCACCATGATGTAGCGCCAGTCTGCCGTCTCGGGATTGGCGCCTTGTGCCAGTTTCTCCATTACAAACATGGCGCCGGGGTAGACCTTGCCCTCATCGGTCACCGTCATGCTGTCCTTGGCCAGAACCGAGCCCATGGGCAAAAGCTCACCCGGTTGCAGGGTCCCGTAGTTCAGCGCCATGCGGTTAGCGTAGCTGTTCACGAACCGCTGCCCATGTGTTGCCGAGATATAGGGCGCATCATTGAATAGCGGCCAGCTTTGGTAATTCAAAATGAGATCCAGCTGAGAAGTCGCATAGCCACGCGCCATGCGTTTCGACAGCGCGCGATAATGTGCGTTGGCTTCGTCCTTACTCAACTCGGCCGGATTTTCGATGGCCAGATGGGCATCGGGGTCTTCCGCAAAAGCGCCCGCCTCAGATAGCGGTACAAATAGGACTGCAAATGCAATGGTTTTCAATTTACTTCGAGGTCGTTCAATCATTTGGGGCTCACCTGAAATATCAGTTTGCCTACATGCCGCGCATAGCGAAGAAAAAAGCTCGCGGCGAAGACCCCCGGCGTTTCAAGGGAAAGCCGAGCGTCCGAAACAGGACCGGACGCCCTAACATATAGCAAATATTGAAGACAAAATCAGCACCGGAAACATTAAGTTTATCGCTACAACCCTTGGCAGAAGTGGCTTAGTTACCGCTCAACCCGGCCTCAGCTTCGATCTGTTTCCGCGATTTGCGCGCACGCTCGGTTGCCGATTTCAACTGACCACAGGCCGCCATGATATCCTCGCCGCGCGTCTTGCGGATGGGTGAGGCATAGCCGGCCTGGTAGATGATATTCGCAAAGGCCCGGATACGATTGTTCGAGCTGCGCTTGTACGGCGCACCGGGCCATTCGTTGAACGGAATCAGGTTGATCTTGGCCGGGATCTTATGACGCTTGATGTGGTCGATCAGACGATGGGCGTCCTCGTCGCTGTCGTTCACGCCATCCAACATTACATATTCGAACGTGATCCGTTCAGAATTCGAAGCATTGGGATAGCTGGCCAGCGCTTGCAACAACTCCTCGATGTTCCAGCGCTTGTTGATCGGCACCAGAACGTCGCGGGTCTCATCGGTGGCCGCGTGGAAGGAAATCGCCAGCAAACAGCCAATTTCTTCGGCCGTGCGCGCAATTTCCGGCACCACGCCCGACGTGGACAACGTGATCCGGCGGCGCGACAGGGAAATCCCTTCGGGGTCCATGGCGATCTTCATCGCGTCGCGGACGTTTTCGAAATTGTAGAGCGGCTCACCCATGCCCATCAGAACGATGTTCGACAGCAGGCGCGTCTCATCCTTCGGCGCACCGGGGGTCGGCCATTCCTCAAGATCATCGCGGGCCATCATCACCTGGCCCACAATCTCGGCCGCGGTCAGATTGCGCACCAGTTTCTGCGTGCCGGTATGGCAGAACGAGCAGGTTAGCGTACAACCTACCTGAGACGAGATACACAGCGTGCCGCGATCCTCTTCGGGGATGTAAACGACTTCGACCTCATGCCCGCCCGCAATACGACACAGGTATTTGCGTGTGCCGTCCTCGGACACCTGACGGGTGACCACTTCGGGAACTTCGATCACAAAGCTCTCGGCCAGTTGCGCGCGATAGGCTTTGGCCAGGTTAGTCATCAGTGCGAAATCACGCACGCCCCATTGGTAGATCCACTGCCAGATCTGACCAGTCCGCATCTTGGCCTGCTTTTCCGGCGTGCCATGTTCGATCAGAGTCGCGCGGAACTGATCGCGAGTCAGACCGACAAGGTTCACCTTCCCCTCAGGCAGTTTGCGGGGGATGGTCATGACGTCTTGAGTGATCGGCGCTTTGGGCGACATTTGGGTACCTACTGGGCGTATCTCAGGTGGATTCCGGATTGGGATGCGCCTCTATATAGGATCGCGCGCAAAGATCAAAAGGAATCGTATTGACCCTTACGCGCTTTTGTCGCCGGATCAGACTCCTGCAGGCGGGATAAAGCAGTCCTCGGCATCCAGCGTTTTCACCGGATCTTCAGGCCCGCATTCCTCACCTGTAATCGGGTAGGTTTCAGGCTCTTTTTCACAAGCCGCCAGAACCAGTGAAGAAGCCAACATCAGAGTGATCAGAGTTTTGTCGAACATATTCAGACATCCTTTGTTATTACTGAACAAATTAGTTCAGATGCCAAAAGGACGCGCTTTGATACGGATCAAGCTTTCTGAATATTTGGTAGAATTATGCGAGAAGCCGCAAAATAGACGGGTCGCGTGTGATCGCGACCCGACAGATCAGTTGGTGCAGCGTGTCTCGGCGTCTTCGATCGCGGCGGTGAAGCCCAGCAGAGAGAACGTGTCCTTGGTCTGCGTTCCGCGTTCTGACCGAGCTGTCAGTACCGCTTCTGTCCCGCGCTTCATGGCGGTGACGATCTTGGCATCGTCCTGAGCAGTCGCCGGCCAGGCCCACTCGCCCTCGGTAAACAGTTCGAATTCAGACCCATCTACAACCAGGTTCACCGTGGAACCGGCCGCGAAAGGGTAGCCACCGGTAAAGGTCACTTGCCCTTTGACCTCGGCATTAGGGCGATAAAAGACGAACAACAAGATGTCGCTGCGGCGCACGGAAACGACACGTCCGCCCCGCGTATTCACGGTTTCCTTGGGGGCCGAAACGCTCCAGCATTCGGTAGGATCATCTTCGACAAAAACGCTCCAATCCGTTTTTGCCGCGACGCGGTTCGTACTTGTCCCCTGCTGTGCGATTGCAGTTGTGGCCATACCCGCCACACACAGACCCGCAAGCACGCGGGTAAGCATTGATCCCATTTGTCCAGCCTCCTAGCTCGACCTTCTACCTCATACCCATCGGAAAGCCATGCGAACCCTGCCAGTTCGTCTTGGAAACGTTGCGCATTCCGATGATTGTCGACATACACACACTAACGCAGGTTTCGCCACAGGCGAAAGGGCGATTGGCAGAATTTTGCGCATAAATCCGGAGGTCCAGATGACGCAGCCCATCCCGATGACAGAACTGTGGCGCGGCGATCTGTTGGAAAGCCTGCATCTGGGCCATGCGGCGGTCTGCGATGACACCGGGCAGATCGTGCAAAGCTGGGGCGATCCGAACTCAGTGATCTACCCGCGATCCTCAGCCAAAATGATTCAGGCTCTGCCTTTGGTTACGTCGGGCGCTGCGGCAAAATACGGGCTGAACTCAGAGCATCTTGCGCTGGCCTGCGCCTCGCATAACGGGGCCGCCATTCACACGGATCGCGTTTCGGCCTGGCTGGATCATCTGGGTCTCACCGAGCATGATCTGCGCTGCGGCCCGCAAGAGCCCGCCGACATCGCCGCGCGCGACCGGCTTATTCTGGCCGACGATACGCCGTGCCAGATCCACAACAATTGTTCGGGTAAACACTGCGGGTTTCTGACCCTGTCTCAGCATATGGGGGCCGGACCGGAATACCTTGAGATCGACCACCCTGTTCAACAGGCCTGCTTGTCTGCCATTGAGGAAACAACCGGCGAGACTAGCCCCGGCTACGGCATCGACGGATGCTCGGCCCCGAATTTCGCGACTTCGCTGGTCGGGCTTGCGCGCTCCATGGCGTGGTTTGCCTCGGCCTCTGATCGGTCAGACCGGTCGAGCGATGCGGCGCAGCAACTGACCGCCGCGATGATCAAGCGCCCAGAGCTTGTCGCGGGCGAAACCCGCGCCTGCACAGAGTTGATGCGCGCAATGAATGGGCGCGCTGCGATCAAGACCGGGGCCGAAGCCGTCTTTGTCGCGATCCTGCCGGATAAACGCATGGGCGTTGCTCTGAAGATCACCGATGGCACCACCCGCGCCAGTGAATGCGCCATCGCGGCCATTCTGGTCAGCCTTGGGGTGTTGGAGGCTGATCACCCGGCCACGCGCAAATTCATGAATGCCACGCAATACAGCCGCCTAGGACTAGAATGCGGCGTGATCCGACCCGCGCCGGGCTTTCCGAACTAAGGCAGCTACATCTCGATTTCGTGGATTTCCGCCACTTCGACCGAGCCAGATCCGTTGATGACCATCGGGCAGCCTTTGGCCATCTCGGTCGCGGCATCAATGCTGTCGGCTTTGACCACCGTAAAGCCAGAGGCAGGGTTAGCCCCGCCATTGTCGACAACGCCGCCGTTGCTGACGGTATAGGATTGGCCCACCGGGTTTCCCGGGATATCCAAAGCCTCGCCCATGTTTTGAAACCACGCGCCCCATGCGGCCATGGTTGCTTCGATTTCTGCGGGGTCAGTTGGGGTGTGGCCCCCGTGATAAACAAATAGATATTGGGGCATTTTGTTCCTCCCTGAATGAAGTCTATTGGCACTGCGCTTCGAGTTTGCGCAGCGAGGATGTCCAGCCTGTGTTGTGGTTCTCAGCTGCCTCGGCGTCGGCGAACTCGCGGTGATCAATAACAAGTCGGGCGCCGGTTTCGGTTGCCGCTATCGAAAAAGTCACGTGGCTTTCCGACCCGCGTTGATCCTGATCGTCATGCCAACCCCACGTGAAGCCAACCGAGTGCGGTGGATCAACATGCGTGACATGCCCCGAAACCTTGAATTGCTGCCCATCGCTGTTCTCCATCACCGAAAACCATGGGCCGGTTCTGGAAAAATCCAGATTGTGATCCGGCACATGCATGCCTTCCGGCCCCCACCACTGCAGCAGTTTTGAGCCATCTGTCACCCAAACAAAAAGGTCTTCTGGGCTGACGGGAAAATCCCGCTCCAATTTCAGGTCGGCCATGAATTTTCCCTTTCCAAAATGTCACCCAAACGATCCAGACTGCTTTCCCAGAACTGCCGTTTCGAGATCGTCCACTCGGCAATCGCACGAAGTCCTTCGGAGTGGACGGAATACAACCTCTGGGTGCCCAGCACGCGTTGTTGCACCAATCCTGCCTCGCGCAGCACCTTCAGGTGGCGCGAGATTGCGGCACCTGACATGCCTTTGCCTTCGACCAGGTCTCCGGCGGGCAGTTCACCGCCGTCCATCAGCTGTTCAACAATGGCGAACCGAGTGCGGTCAGATAGTGCGGAAAAGGCGGCAATAAGATCGGTCATGATTCTTATTTAACACAAATGTTAAATTAAGGAAAGCCTACCTTTTGTCAGCGCCAATCAGGATAATTGGCCGATCCTCTTCTTTTCGTGTATATGTGAAAAGGTTCATAGACCTGCTCCAAAGACACAGGTTACAGTGTTATGTGTGAGTTTAATAAGTTGTTTTATTTTAGGAGGCTTGAGATGCGCTTCGCGTCCACTTCATTGTTTTTCGCCTGTACCCTTGTTGTTGCAGGCTGTGCATCCCCTTGGTCACAGACTGAGACTGTCACCCCGACTGCAACCGCCCCTCAACCAACCCCTGCGGCGGCGGTAGCGACAACTCCCGCGCCTGCCGCCACAACGACGGCGGCAGTAGCCCCTGCAGCAGCCCCCGCGGTGACCCCGACGGCCGTTTCATCGACAGCGCCTCAAAATGCGTATGACCGCGACGGCGGAGATGGTGGCGGCGGCGGCGGTGGCGGCGGTGGTGGAGACGGTGGCGGCGGCGGTGGCGGCTGGGGCGGTTAAGCCGGAGACGACACCACATGCTTAAGCTTGGGTCTAAAACTGGTCGGCGCCATTTACTAGCAGCTGCGTCTATCCTGACGATTTGCGCAAGCGGCCTCAGCGCGCAGTCCTCGGCGGCAACCAGCGCGAACAGCAGGGTTGCGATCGTCATCGGCAATCAGGACTACACGAGCGTTGGCGACCTGACCAATGCCAGAAAAGACGCCGAAGACATTGCGGACATGCTGCGAGACTTCGATTTCCAAGTCTTCGACGGCTATGACCTGACTAAACGCGAGTTTGAAGAGCTGATCCGCACAGCGGTTCTGAACATCCCAGATTCCGCAGATGTTCTGTTCTACTATGCGGGTCACGGCATTCAGATCGGGCGGCGAAACTATTTGCTGCCCGTGGATGCCAAGTTTGAAAGCGTCTATGATGTGCCGCTGGCAACGATGACGCTGGATCGTGTGATTGACACCCTATCCGCCCGCAGCGCGGCCCATGTGGCCATTCTGGACTCGTGCAGGGACAATCCGTTTCAAGACCTCAGATTGGCGGCCGATCTGGACGCCAACCTTTTTGAGACTCGCGAAGGGTTCGACGTCTTCAAAACGCCGCTGAATTCTCTGGTGGCCTATTCAACCTCGCCCGGTGCGGTGGCCAGTGATGGCGAAATCGGCCACAACAGCCCCTATACGGCGGCCGTTCTGGAAACCGCCCAATCCTCTCCGTTTGAGAATATCCAACAGCTCTTTCCGGTCATACGCGAACGGGTTCACACCAAAACATCGGGGCAGCAGATCCCCTGGGAAAGCTCGACACTGGTGCGCCCGTTCTATCTGGCGCAGCAAAAGGTCGAGGTTGAACCAGAGGCGCTGCAGGATGGCGCCCCCCAATCCCTATCGCTCAGCTATCAGTTCGACAAATCTGTCCCATTGTCCCAAAGCCTGAACCAAGCGCTGGGAAGGGACATTGTAGATGTGCGGGTTACAGAAACCCCTGACCGGGGTGCTGTCAGCGCAAGCGAAACATCTCTGACCTATACGCCCGAGATCACGGACACACGTGCCGTTGACCTGCCCAAAACCGATTTCGCCGATACCTTCGCAGTCGAAGTCGTAACCGCTGATCAGACGCGACAGACGGTTGAGGTCTCTCTGGAATTGGGGATGAATGCCTGCGATCTCGAAGCGGGGGATGCGCTGGACCTCAACGGCGTTGGCGTGTTTCGCCTGCCGAATGAGCTGGATATCACCAAAGGTCTGGCCGCCTGTTCGCAAGCGGTCGAGGACTATCCGGAAAACGCGCGGTTCCAGTATCAACTGGGCCGTTTGCAACAAGCCGCAGGCAATGTGCCAGGCGCCTTTGAGAGTTTCACGACCGCTGTCGACGGCGGGCATATTCGCGCCAAATACGCTCTGGCAACTTTGTTGGATACACAGCGCATCGACCGCGCGGTCACCAAGACCCCTTATGACCCGGATAAAGCGCGCGCGCTGTTAGAAGAAGCCATCGCCCAGCAAGACCCCTATGCCATGCACCGGCTGGGCCAACAACTGCTGCGCAAAGGTGAAACGACCGAAGAGAAAAACCGCGGCTTCGAGCTGTTGGAACGGTCGGTCGAGCTTGGACATACCTATTCGATGAATGAACTGGGCATGTATTTCCTGCGTGAAAACTCGGAACGCTATATCCCCGAGCGTGGGTTGCGATATCTCCGCGCTTCCGAACTACGGCAGGACATCTATGGGTACGACAATCTGGCCTATGTCTCGCTGAATGGGCTGGGCGGCAATCCGGTCGATTTCGACAAAGCCGAAGCCTACTTTCTGGCGGCAGCCCAAGGCGGGCACCCCACCGCTCCGGCCAGTATCGCCCGCATGATCATGCGGGACCAGCTACAGGGCCGGCCCCGTACCGAGGCTTTGGCCTGGTACGATACATCGCTGGAACGCGGTGACGCCTGGGGTGGTGCGAACGGAGCCTATATCATTCTGGACGGTCAGGTACCGGGCAAAGGTCCCGCTGACGCCGCGCTCAGGGCGGCCAAAGCAGCCCTACTGCCGAATGAGGAACCTGCCGCGCGGGCTCAATCGCAACTCGACAGCCTCTCGCGCGGGGATCTGGATCGGGCTTTACAGCTGGCGCTGAATGAACTGGGGGAAAATGTCACCGTCGATGGCCAAGTCGGCCCGGCGACTTTGACTGCGCTGGAAAACATCAGCGCCAAGTTCGGTGTTCCGGTTCCCTATGCCGCCGCCAGCGATCCAAAGGCCCGGTTGTTGCTGGCCGCGCGGGTGTACTGGGCGCAGAATCCAGTACGCTTTGACTTGTTCTAAGCGACTTTAGCCGCTGAAATCAGCCTTGCTGTAGCCCTGAATGTAAAGCAGGGCCGTCAGGTCTCCGTGATTGATCCGCACGTCGCACTCAGCCGCAACCGAGGGCTTCGCGTGCAGTGCAACGCCGGTTCCGGCCCGCCCCAACATGCCCAGATCGTTAGCTCCGTCGCCAACCGCGATCACGTCGCCCTCGGACAAGCCAAGCGTTGCGGTGATCCGCTCCAGCGACTCCACCTTGGCCTGCCGCCCTAGGATCGGGCGCTGCACATCGCCCGTCAGCTGCCCATTCTCGGTCAACAGAGTGTTCGCCCGGTTCTCATCAAACCCCAACTGCTCTGCCACGCGGGCCGTAAACGCGGTGAACCCGCCCGAGACCAAGGCCGCATAGCCGCCTGCCTCTCGCATGGTTGCCACCAGTTCGCGCCCGCCGGGCATGAGGGTGATCCGCGTGTTCAGAACATGGTCTATGACCGCCTCGTCCAGCCCTTTCAACAGGCCGACCCGTTCGATCAGCGCGCCTTCGAAATCCAGCTCACCATTCATCGCGCGGGCGGTGATGTCTTTGACGCGCTCACCCACGCCCGCCTCATCCGCCAACTCATCAATGCACTCCTGTTGGATCATGGTGCTGTCCATATCCGCCAGCAGCATTTTTTTGCGCCGCCCCTCGGATGGCTGAACGACCAGATCAACGCCCATCTCTTGCAGATCGGCCCAGACGTCCCAGCGATTGTCTGGCATCTCGGACAGCGTGAACTCGGCCGCCTCACCAGGGTTGAGCCAAGTGACCTCACCCCCGCCCCACGCATTTCCCAGCGCGTCCACCATCGGGACCTCAAGCGAGGGTGTGGTGGGATTTGTCAGCAAGGTGGCAACGTACATGGCAGGTCTCCGGCAATCTGCACAGCGCATATCGCAGGTGCAGCATTTTCGCCAGAGTTGTTTGGAAATATCTGGCAAACGGGGCTTTACGGTCCCGGTTTTCCCCGCCAGATTCAGGCCGCGACGCACGGAAAGGAACACCGAATGGCCAACCCGCTTTATGATCGTCTGTTTGGCATTCACGCTGGGAAAACCACGCCGTTCCTGTATCTGCCCGACGGTCATGTTCTGACCCATACCGCCTTTCTCGACATGGCCGCGCGGCTGGCCAACGCGCTGACGGGGCTAGAGCTTGAGCCCGGAGACCGCGTCGCCGTTCAGGTCGAAAAATCGCCTGAGGCGCTTGCCCTCTACGCCGCATGTGCGCAGACCGGGCTTATCTTCTTGCCGCTCAACACCGCCTATACGACCACTGAGCTGCGGTATTTCATCGAAAACAGCGGCGCAAAGCTAGTCGTCTGCGATACTGCGAACGAGGCTGGCCTGACCCCGATAGCCCAAGCGCAGAACGCCCATCTTGCAACTCTGAACGCAGATGGCAGCGGCAGCCTGATGCGCCGGGCGCTGGGGATGCTGCCTGCGTTCGAACCTGTCAGCCGGTCCGAGGATGATCTGGCCGCATTCCTTTATACTTCGGGCACTACGGGGCGGTCGAAAGGCGCGATGCTGACGCAGGACAACCTGCTGTCCAATGCCGAAACGCTGATGCAGGAATGGCGCTTCACCAAGGACGATGTGCTGCTGCATGCGCTGCCGATCTTTCACACGCATGGGCTGTTCGTGGCGACCAATGTTGTGCTGGCTTCGGGTGGGTCGATGATCTTTCTGCCCAAGTTCGGTCTGGACAACATCCTGCGCCTGATGCCGGAGGCCACCTCGATGATGGGCGTGCCAACCTTCTACACTCGCCTGCTGGGCGATGACCGGTTTACCAGCGTTCTGACGCACCATATGCGGCTGTTCATTTCGGGCTCGGCGCCTCTGCTGGCGGAAACTCATGAGCTGTTCGAGGCCCGCACCGGGCATCGTATCCTCGAACGCTATGGAATGACCGAGACCAACATGAACACCTCGAACCCCTATAACGGCGAACGCCGCGCCGGGACGGTCGGGTTCCCGCTGCCGGATGTCGAGTTGAAGGTCACGGACCCCGAAACCGGCGCGCTGCTGCCACACGGCGAGATCGGCATGATCGAGGTGCGCGGTCCGAACGTATTCAAGGGCTATTGGCAGATGCCCGAGAAAACCGCCGCTGAGCTGCGCGAGGACGGGTTCTTTATCACTGGCGATCTGGGTCGGGTGGACGAGGATGGCTATCTCCATATCGTCGGCCGTGGCAAAGACCTGATCATCTCGGGCGGCTACAACATCTACCCCAAGGAAATCGAGCTTGTGCTGGATGACCAACCCGGTGTTCTGGAAAGCGCGGTCATCGGCGTGCCGCATCCGGATTTTGGCGAAACCGTGCTGGGCATTTTGGTGCCTCAGCCCGGACAAGCCCTTGATCTGGATGCCATTCTGGCGCGCGTTCAGGATCAGCTGGCCCGGTTCAAACATCCGCGCAAACTGATCGTGCTGGATGAGCTACCGCGCAACACCATGGGCAAGGTGCAAAAGAACGCCCTGCGCGAGGCTTATAAAGACAGCTTTACGCAAGGCTGACCCGGCCCTTTTCAGTCACCTCCCAACAGGTGCGGCCTTCGAAGACAACGGCACTGGCCGGGCGACCATACCCCGCGCCGGTATCCAGACTCACGCGATTGCCGCAATGTGCCACCCGGTCGACCGGAGAATGGCCGTGAACGATCAGCTTGGGATGCGGCTCGGTATGTTTCAAAAACTCCTGCCGGATCCAGACCAGATCGTTTTCATCCTGCTGATCCAACGCGATACCGGGGCGGATGCCCGCATGAACGAAAGCCAGATCGGGTGTCTGGTGCATCAAGACCAGCCCCCGCAGGAACGCACGATGATCCTCAGGCACGGCCTGCAACGCCATGGCGTGCAGATCCTCAAGCCGGGTTTGCCCCTCGAACACGATACCATAGCTGGCAAGTGTTTCGACCCCGCCCAGACGCTCATGCAGCCAGTGGTATCCGACTAAAAGATGCGGATCATGGCGGGGGAAGTCCTCAAGAAACCATGCAAACATCCGGTCGTGATTCCCCAGCAAAGTGATCCAGTCCCGTCCTTCGGCGCGCCCCGCGATCAAGCGGTCCAAGACGCCCCGGCTGTCCGGCCCCCGGTCGGTATAGTCGCCCAGAAACACCACCTGAGCCTCAGGCCCGCCATCGCGGTCGATCAATGAGAGGAGTCGGTCGAACTCGGCGCTCTGCCCGTGCAGGTCGCCAATGGCGTAGATCGGTTTGGTCATGAAAAGGTCTCGGCTGCTGTTTCGGCAGTTTAGTGGCGAAAGCGTTGATAGCGCAATCAGGAACACCCGCGCCGGTCCTTGGCGCGGGTGTCAAATTGTTTGAAATGACAAAGGGTGCAAATCAGGCGACGTCGAATTCCAGCGGTTTGATCTGCGTGAACAGACCCGTTTCCGCCAGCTTGGCGCGCGCCTCGGCCGGGACAGGTTCGTCCACGTAAAGCAGCGCGATGGCCTCGCCACCCGCCTCTGACCGGCCCAGGGTGAAGTTCGCGATATTGACGTCGTTCTCGCCCATGGTCTGACCCAGCGCACCGATGATGCCCGGCACATCCTCGTTGGTGGTGTAGAGCATATGCGCCCCGATCTCGGCGTCGATATTGATGCCTTTGATCTGGATGAAGCGCGGCTTGCCATCGCTGAACACTGTCCCACCGATCGAGCGTTCGCGCTTGGTGGTCACCACAGTGACCTTGATATAGCCCTCAAACGCACCGGACTTGTCCTGATTGGTGGTCGAGATCTTGATACCACGCTCTTTGGCGACAACTGGGGCAGAGACCATGTTCACCTCGGGATTGAACTTCTTCATAATCCCTGCAACGACAGCGCAGTTGAGCGCGGCCAGGTTCATCTCTGCAGCTACACCATCATAAAGAATGTTGATTGCCTGCACCGGCTCATCGGTCATCTGGCCGATAAAGCTGCCCAGATGGCCCGCCAGTTTGATCCACGGCCCCATGACCTTGGCCTCTTCGGCGGTGACACTGGGCATGTTCAGCGCGTTTTCCACCGCACCGGTCAGCAGATAGTTCGAGATCTGCTCCGCCACCTGCAGCGCCACATTCTCCTGCGCCTCGGTCGTTGCCGCGCCAAGGTGAGGCGTGCAGACCACGTTGGGCAGGTTGAACAGCGCGTTTTCCTTGGCCGGTTCCTCACTGAACACATCGAACGCCGCGCCGGCGACATGGCCCGACTGTAGCGCTTCGGCCAACGCGTCTTCGTCGACCAAACCGCCACGGGCACAGTTGATGATCCGCACGCCCTTCTTGGTCTTCGCAAGGTTTTCTCGGCTCAGGATATTGCGGGTCTGATCGGTCAGCGGAACATGCAGAGTGATAAAGTCAGCGCGGGCCAGCAGCTCGTCCAGCTCGACCTTTTCAACACCCATCTGCGCGGCTTTCTCCTCACCCAGATAGGGGTCATAGGCCACAACCTTCATCTTCAGGCCAAGCGCGCGTTCGCAAACGATACCGCCGATATTGCCCGCCCCGATCACGCCAAGGGTCTTGTTGGTCAGCTCGATGCCCATGAACTTGGACTTTTCCCACTTACCCGCATGGGTCGAGGTGCTGGCCTCGGGGATCTGCCGCGCCACTGCGAACATCATCGCAATTGCGTGCTCAGCGGTGGTGATCATGTTGCCGAAGGGCGTGTTCATCACGATCACACCCTTCTTCGACGCCGCATCTTTGTCGATATTGTCGGTCCCGATCCCGGCACGACCGATCACTTTCAGTTTGTCGGCCTTCTCCAGAATGGTCGGTGTGACCTTGGTGGCCGAACGAATGGCAAGGCCATCATACTGACCGATTACCTCGGCCAGTTTGTCTTTGTCCTTACCCAGATCGGGCATGAAATCCACGTCGATGCCGCGATCGCGGAAAATCTGCACGGCGGTTTCGCTGAGCTTGTCAGATACGAGTACTTTGGGGGCCATTTTCTCTGGTCCTTGAATTGTATGGAAGGTCCGGGCCTTGGACGGCCCGGTGAAAAGTCAGGCAGCCTCGGACTGCGCTGCGATCTCGGCCTCGAAGGCCCATGCCAGCCATGGCAGCATAGCTTCGATATCCGAAGTCTCAACCGTACCACCGCACCAGATGCGCAGGCCTGCAGGCGCGTCACGATAGGCACCGATGTCCAAGGCGATATTCTCTGTTTCAAGCCGTTTGGCTACGGCTTTCGCGAATGCTGCACCGTCCTGAATGCGCCCATCCGTGAATTTCAGGCAGACCGAGGTGTTCGATTGCGTCGCCGCATCCTCGGCCAGATTGGCGATCCAGTCATTCTGCTCACAGAACGCGTGCACCGCACTGGCATTGGCATCGGCACGAGCGATCAGCCCCTGCAACCCACCAACCGAGCGAGCCCAATCCAGCGCGAACAAATAATCCTCGACCGCCAGCATCGAAGGAGTGTTGATCGTGGCCCCATTAAAGATACCGTCGATCAGCTTGCCACTCTTGGTCAGGCGGAAAATCTTCGGCAGCGGCCATGCGGGAGTATAGCTTTCCAGCCGCTCAACGGCACGGGGCGAAAGGATCAGCATCCCGTGGGCCGCTTCTCCGCCCAGCACTTTCTGCCAACTAAACGTGGTCACATCCAGCTTGTCCCACGGCAAGTCCATCGCAAAGGCCGCCGAGGTTGCGTCGCAGATCGTCAGACCCTGACGGTCATCCGCGATCCAGTCCCCATTCGGAACCCGCACACCCGAGGTCGTTCCGTTCCATGTGAACACCACGTCATTGGCGAAATCGACCGAGGCCAGATCCACGATCTGTCCGTAGTCTGCCGTCTTCACCTCGGCATCGATCTTCAGCTGCTTGACCACGTCAGTCACCCAGCCCGTGCCGAAGCTCTCCCAAGCCAGCATTTCAACCTTGCGCTCTCCCAGCAGCGACCAAAGCGCCATCTCAACCGCGCCAGTGTCCGAGGCGGGAACGATACCGATCTTGTAGTCCGCCGGAATGCCCAGAATCTCGCGCGTGCCTTCAATGGCCGCTTTCAGCTTGTCCTTGCCGACAGCAGCACGGTGCGAACGACCCAGCGCGGCATCGGCCAGTTTGGACAGCTCAAATGTAGGGGGTTTGGCACAAGGGCCCGAGGAAAAACGCGGATTCGCCGGCCGCGTCGCCGGTTGTTCAATGCTCATCTGTATTACCCTTCCAGATACACGCCCCTCGTTGGGGAGGGGTGTCCCACGGACAGAGCTATGAGGCCTTCGCAGACGCAGCAAGCGAAAAAGACGCTTTCACCGCGAAAAACGACACGAAAAGTGAGTGCAAACGAGAACAGAGGTTTCCGATAAGCGAAAACCCCGCCTTTCGGCGGGGTTTGTTGTTTCACTCTGCGGCTTCTTCGTATGCTTCCATTGGTGGGCATGTGCAGACAAGGTTTCGGTCACCGTATGCGTTGTCGACGCGGTT